>JBKQTR010000504.1:0-78308 GCA_052143095.1 Allostellaceae bacterium | reverse complement strand
GAACGCGCTTCGCGCGTTCGTCCGCGAGTTCACCTTGGCATGAGCGCCCAGTAATCGAGGTCGAGCACCACGGCAGCGTGGTAGGCCTCGCCCGTGCGGTCGGGGAAATCGGCGCAGGGGTGATCCTTGGTCGCGACGGTGCGCAGCCGCAGCGCGCCGAGATCGCCGCGCCCGGGGATCGCCGCCTTGTCGCGCACCTCGCTCCAGGCATAGATCGTGTCGCCGGCAAAGCACGGCGCGACATGGCGCCCGCCATTGAGCGCGGCAATGCGGAAGGCGTTGGCGAGCCCGTTGAAGGACAGCGCGCGCGCCAAGCTGATGACGTGCCCGCCATAGATCAGGCGGCGGCCGAAGCGGCCTTTCTCTTCGCTGTGGCGGTTGAAATGGACCTTGGCGGTGTTCTGGTAGAGCCGCGTCGCCATGGCATGCTCGGCCTCCTCGATGGTCATGCCGTCGACATGGTCGATGCGCTCGCCCACCGCATAGTCATCCCAGTCTTGCGCCGCGCCGGCCAGCGCGCGGTCGTAGCGCGCGAGATCGAGCCCGGCGGGAATCAGCAGCGCCTCTGGCGCCACCGCGTCGGGCAGGCTCGGCACGCTCGCCGCCGGCGCCGGCGCGGCCGGGTCGCGCTTTCTCACCATCACCCAGCGGGTGTAGTCGACGATGCTCTCGCCGCGCTGGTTGACGCCGCGCGAGCGCACATAGACCGTGCCGGTCTGGCGATTGGAGTTCTCGCGCAAGCCCACCACCTCCGAGCGCGCGGTGACGGTGTCGCCGGGATAAAGCGGCACGCCGAAGACGCCGGCGGCATAGCCGAGATTGGCGACCGCGTTGATCGAGACGTCCGGCACCGTCTTGCCGAAGACGATGTGGAAGGCGAGGAAATCGTCGAGCGGCGCTGCCGCATAGCCCAGAGCCCGCGCGAAGGGATCGGCCGAATTCACGGCAAAGCGCGTGCCGGTGAGCGCCAGATAGAGCGCCGCGTCGCCCGCGCTCACCGTGCGCGGCGTCGCATGCGCCAGCGTCTCGCCGAGGCGGAAATCCTCGAAGAACCGCCCGGGATCGGTCTTGCCCGTCATATCGCTCTCACGCTCCCGCCTGCTCCATCGCCGCGATCTGCTCGGCCAGCGCGACGCTGCGCCGCGCGTCCTCGACATGCAGGTTCTCGATGAGCTTGCCATCGACCAGCACGATACCTTTGCCCGACGCCTGCGCCTCGGCATGGGCGGCGATGATGCGGCGCGACCAGGCGACCTCTTCCGGCGCCGGCGCAAAGGCGGCATTGGCCGCCGCCAGCGTCTTCGGATGGATCAGCGTCTTGCCGTCGAAGCCGAGCTCGCGGCCTTGAGCGCAGGACGCGGCGAAGCCCTCGTCATCGGCGAGATCGAGATGGACGCCGTCGAGGATCGCCAGCCGGTAGGCGCGCGCCGCCAGCAGGCAGAGCCCGAGCGAGGTCAGCAGCGGCAGCCGCTCGCGCGTGTGCCGCGCGTGGAGGTCCTTGGCGAGATCGGAGGTGCCCATCACCAGGCAGGCGACGCGCGGGCTCGCCGCGGCGATCTCCTCGGCGTGCAGCATGCCGAGCGGCGTCTCCATCATGCACCACAGCGCCAGCGCCGCCGGCGCACCGGCGGCGGCAAGCACCGCCTCGGCCTGGCGCACGGCATCGGCGCTCTCGACCTTGGGCAGCAGCACCGCGTGGAGCGGCATCGCCGCCGCGGCGGTGAGATCGGCATGGCCCCAGGCGGTGGCCAGCCCGTTCACCCGCAGGACCATCTCGCGCTTGCCGTAGCCGCCTTGGCCGAGCGCCGCGGCGATGTTGGCGCGCGCCGTCGCCTTGGCGTCGGGCGCCACGGCATCCTCGAGATCGAGGATCAGCACGTCGGCCGGCAGCCCCCGCGACTTCTCCAGCGCGCGGGTATTGGCGCCGGGCATATAGAGGGCGCTGCGGCGCGGGCGCGGCGTGGCGGCCATGGCGGGGATCTCCGTTCCGTCCAAGCGGAGCCGCCACTATAGCCAGAAGCGCCGCGCGAAGTCATGATGGCGCGGGAGGAAAAACGCCATGACCGAAGCCTTGCGCACGCCGGATGAGCAGTTTGCGGCACTCCCCGGCTTCGCCTTCGCGCCGCATTACTGCGCGGATCTCGCAGGCTATGCCGGCTTGCGCCTGCATTACCTCGACGAGGGCCCGCGCGCGGCCCGGCGTACCTTCCTCTGCCTCCACGGTCAGCCGAGCTGGAGCTATCTCTACCGCAAGCTCATCCCCTTCGTGACATCCGCCGGCCACCGCGCCGTGGCGCCGGATTTCTTCGGCTTCGGCCGCTCCGACAAGCCGGTCGACGACGCGCTCTACACCTTCGACTTCCACCGCGACGCGCTCCTCGCCTTCATCGCGCGCCTCGACCTCCGCGACATCACGCTGGTCTGCCAGGATTGGGGCGGCCTCATCGGCCTCACCTTGCCGATGGACATGGCAGAGCGCTTCACCGGCCTCTTGGTGATGAACACGGCGCTCGGCACCGGCGACCGGCCGCTCACCCAGGGCTTCATCGCCTGGCGCGCCTGGTGCGCCGCCAATCCCGACATGGATGTGGCAAAGCTGATGGCGCGCGCCTGCCCGCTGCTCCAGCCCGCAGAGGCGGCGGCCTATGCCGCGCCCTACCCCGATATCCGCTACAAGGCGGGGGTGCGCCGCTTCCCGCAGCTCGTGCCCGACCGCGCCGATGCCGGCGGCGCGGCGCTGTCGCGGCGCGCGCGCGACTGGTGGCAGCAGGATTGGTCCGGGCGGAGCGCCATGGTCATCGGCATGACCGATCCCGTGCTCGGGCCGCCGGTGATGCGCGCACTGGCGCCGCTCATCCGCAACTGCCCGCCGCCGATCGAGGTCGCCGAGGCCGGGCATTTCGTCCAGGAATGGGCGCCGCTGTTCATGCCGCAGGCGCTGGCGGCGCTCGCCTGAGCCGCGCGTGGCGATCCTCTCGATCCAATCGGCCGTCGCCTATGGCCATGTCGGCAATTCTGCCGCGGTCTTTCCGCTGCAGCGCCTGGGATTCGAGGTCTGGCCGGTCGACACCGTGCAGTTCTCCAACCACACCGGCTACGGCGCCTGGCGCGGCAAGGCGTGGGATGCCGAGACCATCGCCGCGGTGATCGCCGGCATCGGCGAGCGCGGTGGCTTCGCGCGCTTGGAGGCGGTGCTGTCGGGCTATCTCGGCGAGGCGGCGCTGGGCGCGGCGGTGCTCGACGCGGTCGCCGCCGTGAAGGCAGCGAGCCCGGCGGCGCTCTATTGCTGCGATCCCGTCATCGGCGACGACCATACCGGCATATTCGTGCGCCCGGGCATCGCCGAGTTCTTCCGCGACCGTGCGCTGCCCGCCGCCGATATCCTGACCCCCAACCGCTTCGAGCTGGCGCTGCTAACCGGGCGCAGCGTCGACACCGTTGCCGACGCGCTTGTCGCCGCAGCGAGCCTGCGCGCGCAGGGCCCGCGCCTGGTGCTGGCCACCAGCCTCCCCGCTCCGGCCGGCGAGATCGCCTTGCTGGCGCTGGGCGACGACGGCGCTTTCGTGGTGGCGACGCCGCGCCTGCCGATCCTCGCCGACGGCGCCGGCGATCTCACCGCGGCGCTCTTCCTCGGCCATGTCCTGCGCCTGCGCGACACGGCGGCGGCGCTCGCCGCCACGGCCGCCGCGGTCTATGCGGTGATCGACGCCACCGCGCGATCGGGCGAGGCGGAGCTTGCAATCGTCAGTGCGCAGGACGCGCTGGTGGCACCGCCGCGCCGCTTCGCGCCGCAGCGGATCGGCTAGCGCAAATTCCGATTCGGTAGGCGCGGCCGTCCGGAGCCCTCTCCGCCCCTTGGGGCGGAGAGGGAGGGACCCGCGCAGCGGGACGGTGAGGAGGGCGTCGATGGCGGAAAGACCCTGCGCCAGGTCGGCTCACCGCGCACGCTTCGATCGTCACCGAAGCATCGCGCGTCGTCCAGCGGCTATGCTCCGCCGCAGCAGCCATGATGGAGGCGAGAGCGCCAATGAATCCGCATCAGAACCAACAATCGCAAGGCGGCTTCCTGGCCGATTGCGAGCGCATCCACCGCGACTGGCACGATCGCGCCAAGGGGCTCGACACCGAGGGGCTGCTCGCGCTCTACGCCGAGGACGCCGTGCTGGAGAGCCCGCTCGTGCCGGCCATCCTCGATGACAAGCCCGATGGCGTGCTGCGCGGCCAGGCCGAGTTGCGCCGCTTCTTCGCGGAGGGCGCAAAGCGTCGGCCCAACGATCTCGTGCGCTGGTATCGCACCGGCGAGTGGCTGACCGACAATCGCCGCCTGCTGGTCTGGGAGTATCCGCGCCAGGCGCCCGACGGCGATCAGCTGGACCTCGTTGAGGTCATCGAGATCGCGGGGGGACTGATCCGCCATCACCGGATCTATTGGGGCTGGAGGGGCTGCACCTTGATCGCGCCTGCGCTGTCGCGGCGCGCAAGCGCCTAGCGCAAGCCGCGCCCTGGGTGGCGGGCCGTGCCCGCGCCCCGCCCCGGCGACGTGGCCGCGCTGACGCTCAACTCTTCCGGTCGAGGAAAGCGCGGATCGCGGCGATCGTGGCGGCCGGCTGCTCTTCCATCAGCCAGTGGCCGGAATTCACGATCACCGCCTCGGTGACGTCGGTCGCGGCGGCGCGCATCACCACCGCCATGGTCGGGCCGAAGGATTTCTCGCCGCCGATGGCAAGGATCGGCATCGCGAGCTTGCCTTTGGCGACGAAGGCCTTGTTGTCGATCGCGTCCTGATCGAAGGCGGCGAACTGGTTGAAGCCCGCATGCATCGCGCCCGGCTGCGCGTAGAGCGCAGCGTAATGCTCGCGCGCAGCCTCGCTGAACGATTTCGGATCGGCCGAGAACTCGTTCCAGAAGCGGTCGAGATAGATCCGCTCGCGGCCGGCAACGAGCCGCTCGGCATCGGGTCCTTGGAAGGAGAAATGCCACAGCGCGCGGCTGCGCACGATCTCGTCCCAGGGGCCGATGCCCGGCAGCGGCGCGTCCATGATGACGAAGCGCGTGACCCGCTGCGGATACTGCGCCGCAAGCGCGTAGCCCACCATGTTGCCGATGTCGTGCGTGACAAGGTCGGCCTTGCCGAGCGTCAGCGCATCGAGCAGCCCGGCGATGTCCTGGCCCTGGGTCTTCTTGTCGTAGCCGCCCTCGGGGCGCGACGAAAGCCCCATGCCGCGCAAATCGGGAACGACGACGGCATGGTCGCGGACGAGATCGGCCGCCAGCGGCGCCCACATGTCGCCGGTCTCGCCGTATCCGTGGAGAAGCACGACCGCCTTCCCTTGGCCGCCGATACGGACATGGAGGGTCGTGCCGTTTGTCGGGATTTCTTCACTGCGGAAACCGGCCGGGAACGGCTGAACCTGCGCGGCATCCGAAGCGCCGGGCACGAGCTGAGACATCGCTCATCTCCTCGACTGAGGGCAGAGAACGGCGCCGTCGCCGGCGCTTCGTCCTGTCCGAATACCCGGAGTATAGCGCGTGTCACACGTTCGGATTAGGCGTTCGGATTAGGCTGCCGGATTAGGCGACACTCTAAGCGCCAACGCCGCCCCGGCGGCAGGCAGGGCGGCGTCGACGCTGTCGCGCAGCAGGCTGGCGATGACGAAATCCGCCAGCCGGTCGGCGGCGGCGCTGGGCCTACCGGGACAGCGATGCATCACCACATCGACTTCCGGCAGATCGGGGAAGGATTCGTCGCGGCCGAGGACGCGCATGCCGGCGACCAGCGCGCTCTTCGCCACGACGCTGACGGCAAAGCCGGAGAACACCGCCGCCTGCAAGCCGCTGATGCTCTCGCTGATGCAGGCGAGCCGCCACGGCCGGCCGATGCGGTCGAGCGCCTCGAGCGCGGCGTCGCGATAGAGATTGCCGCGCGGCAGCAGCGCCAGCGGCACCGGGTTCTCGTTATAGGCGGCATGGCCCTGGCCGCCGACCCAGACCAGCGGCTCCTTGCGGATGAACTCGCCGGCGCGGATCCCCGGCATGGCGGTCACCAGCGCGATGTCGATCTCGTTGGCGTCGATCTCCTCCATCAGCGTGCGGCTGAGCGCGCAGCGCACATCGACCTCGACGCCGGGATAGGCCGCGCGGAAGCTGGTCAGGATCTGCGGCAGCAGATAGGCGGCATAGAGATCGGGCGTGCCGAGCACGACGCGCCCCTCGATATGCTTGGTGTGCATCCGCCGCCACAGCTCGTCATGCATGCGCAGGATGGCGCGGGCATAGCCCAGCAGCACCTCGCCGTCGCGCGTCGGCCGCGGCCGGCGCGCCATCGGCTCGAAGAACTGCTTGCCCGTCTGCTCCTCGAGCCGGCGGATCTGCAGCGTGATCGCCGGCTGGGTCCGCCCCATCCGCCGCGCCGCCTCGGTGACGCTGCCGGTCTCGACGACCGCAACGAAAGACCGCAGCGACCGGATATCGAGATGCCCGGCGACCATGGCGCCATAACTCCTGCTTATGCTCGCGATTAACATTTGCAATTTCTGTACCGGAGCCAAGTCGATTTAAGGTCTGTCCAAAGTTCATAGCGCCACGCCAAGTGATGCACAGATTTTCACCAGAAGTGCTCACAATATGGACGGCTGGCGCCAGCGCCGACTAATCGGAGGTCCAGATGAGCGAACGCCGGAAGAAAGACCGTATGACTAAGGGAAGCGACAAGACTACTCTCATCTCGCGGCGCAAACTCTTGAAGGGAGCGGCCGCGGCGGTCGGCACCGCGGCCGGCACCGGCGTCATCGGCGCGCCGATGATCTGGGCGCAGGAGATCAAGGACATAACGCTGACCCATATCGGCGTGTCCTATTCGGTAGTGCAGGCGATCGGCGACCAGGCGGCGAAAGATCTCGGCTTCAAGGTCGTGATGCAGAATCTCGACACCTCGGCCGCGCTCACGCGCTTCGTCACGCAGCCGAAATCGGTCGACATCCCCGATCTCGAGGGCTGGCAGGCCAAGGTGGCCGTGGCCCGCGGCCTGGTGCAGGGCATCGAGGTCAAGCGCGTCAAAGAATTCGACAATATGCTGCCGATCTTCACCAAGGGCGAATACGAGGGCAAGAAGGTCTCGCGCCAGGGCATCTCGCCCTATGAGGCCATGTATGTCGAGACCAAGGATGCCAGCAAGATCGTCGAGGGCGTGCACGACTACATGACCATGCTGCCGCAGGTCTACAACTGCGATTCCATGGGCTATCGGCCCGACCTGGTGGATCACCCGGTTACCCAATGGAAGGAGCTGTTCGACCCGAAATACAAGGGCAAGGCGGCGATCCTCGACGTGCCGAACATCGGCATCATGGACGCGGCGCTCGCCTGCGAGTCGCGCGGCGATCTCGTCTACAAGAACAAAGGCAACATGACGCGGGCGGAGATCGACACCACGATCAACGCGCTCATCGCGCTCAAGAAAGCGGGCCAGTTCCGCGCCACCTGGACCACCTTCGAACAATCGGTCGAGCTGATGGCCTCGGGCGAGGTGATTCTCCAATCGATGTGGTCGCCGGCGGTCACCGCCGTGCTGGCCAAAAGCATCCCTTGCATCTACGCGCCGGTCAATCTGCGGCCCGACGGCAAGGAAGGCTATCGCGGCTGGTGCAACGGCATGGGACTGATGAAACACCTCGAAGGCAAAAAGCTCGACGCCGCCTATGAATATCTCAACTGGTACTACTCGGGCTGGCAGGGCGCCTTCGTCGCGCGGCATGGGTATTACAGCCCGGTGCCGAAGACCGCGGAGAAGTTCATGGACGCCAACGAGTACGGCTATTGGTACCTCGGCAAGCCGGCCACGGACGTCATCAAGGACCCCTATGGCGCGCCGATTGCCAAGCCCGGCGCGGTACGCGACGGCGGCTCGTTCATCGAGCGGTTCACCAACATTTCGTGTTGGAACACGGTCATGGACGAGAACCAGTACATGATTCAGCGCTGGAACGAGTTCAAGGCCGCCTGATTGGCGGATGCCGACGGGAGGGCGGCGGCGCGATCGTCCGCTCTCCCCATGCGGAGTAATGAGGATGCGAGTTAAGCGATGGTATCGGCTCGGACCAGGCTAGCGCTTCAGGTTCTGCCCCTGGTGGCTGTGCTGCTGGTGTTCTTCGTGTTCCCGCTGTTGATCGTGCTGGCGGTCAGCTTCTTCCATTACGACGATATGGGGATGACGCCCGCCTTCACCTTCGAGAATTACGCGGCGATTCTCAATACCGGACTCACCTACAGCCTCTACTGGTCGATGATCAAGTTCGCGGTCATGACCTGGGCGTGCACCTTGGTCATCGGCTTTCTCGTCGCCTATTTCCTGGTCTTTCACGTGCGCAGCAAGCTGATCGCGATCGGCCTGTTCCTGGTGTGCACCGTGCCGTTCTGGACGTCGAACATCATCCGGATGATTTCCTGGCTGCCGCTGCTCGGCAAGCAGGGGCTGATCAACAGCGCGCTGATCGGTACCGGCGTGATTCACCAGCCGCTGCAGTTCCTGCTGTTTTCCGATTTCTCGGTCGTGGTCTCCTACGTGCACATTTTCACGATTTTCATGATCGTGCCGATCTTCAATACGATGAGCCGCATCGACCGGGCGCTGTTCGAAGCCGCGCGCGACGCCGGTCTGAGCCGGTTCCAGACCATGCTTCAGGTGGTGATTCCGCTGACCAAGAACGGCATCGCGCTCGGATCGATCTTCGTCGTCACCCTGGTGATGGGCGACTTCTACATCGTCAAGGTCCTCAGCGGCGGCGGACGGGCCTCGATCCTTTCGGCGGTCTATGACGACATCTCGACCCTGTTGTACCCGCAGGCGGCGGCGCAGTCGGTGTTTCTGATCATCATCGTCATGCTGATGGTGGGCCTGATCATGCGCGTGGTCGACGTGCGCAAGGAACTCGTAGACCGGCAATAGGGGACAGCGATGCAGACCTCGTCCGACCGCCGACCCTGGACCTTCTATGTCCTGGCCACTTTCTTCGCCGCCTATGTGCTGTTCCTTTATGGGCCCATGTTCTGCATCTTCGTCCTGTCGTTCCAGGGTCCGCAAGGCGGGCTGGTGTTCCCGATGCGCGGACGCGACATCTTCTGGTTCGTGCAGCTCGCGACGCAAGCCGACACCGGCGACATGATCGGAGCGATCACGCGGTCGATCCCGCTCGCGCTGATCGTGATGGTGTTGACCGTGGCCGTGTCGGTATCGGCGGGTCTGGCCTTCCGCGAGAGATTTCGCGGCGCCGGCGCGTTGTTCTACCTCGCGGTCGCGAGCCTGGTGGCGCCGGGCTACGTGCTCGGCATCGGCATCGGCCTGATGTTCCAGATCTTCGGCCTCAGCACCGACTGGTGGAGCTCGGCGCTCGGCGCGCAGCTCACCTGGACGCTGCCGTTCGGCCTGTTGATCATGTTCGCGGTGTTCGGGCGGCTCAGCCGGTCCTACGAGGAGGCCGCGCGCGACATGGGGTCGACGCGCGCCGCGACATTGTGGCTGGTGGTGTTGCCGATCGTGCTTCCGGGGATCATCGCGGTGGCGCTGTTCGGCTTCACGCTCTCCTACGACGAGTTCCCGCGCACGCTGCAGACCACGGGCGGCACGAACACGCTGCCGATCGAAATCTGGAGCATGACGCAGAACGTCACGTCGCCCTCGATCTACGCGCTGGGCACGCTGACGACGATCTTTTCCTTTGTGGTCATCGGGATTTCGCTGTCCGCGGTGGCTCTCATTCAACGCCGCCGGGTCGGGCGCCTGGCCTAGGCCGAGCGCTTGGCGGTGGCCGGGCGCCTGCAGCAGGAGTAGACGGGTTAGAGAGATGGACGGACGGGGTACGATCGAGCTGGTGGGATTGTTCAAGCGGTTTGCGGACGGCACCGTTGCGGTGGACGGCGTCAACCTTAGGATCGAGGACGGCGCCTATTGCTGCCTGCTGGGACCGTCGGGCTGCGGCAAGACCACCATTCTCCGGATGGTCGCCGGACACGAGACGCCGACCGACGGCGAGATCCTGATCGGCGGCGAGAACGTCGTCGGTCTCGAGCCGCGCGAACGCGGCACCGCGATGATGTTCCAGAACTACGCGCTGTTCCCGCATCTCTCCGTGCGCGACAACATCGCCTTCGCGTTGCGCGCCCAAGGCATCGAGAAGAAGGAGCGCTACAGGGCCGTCGACGCGGTGATCGAGCAGGTCCAGCTTACCGCGCTCGCCAATCGCATGCCGAACCAGCTTTCCGGCGGCCAACAGCAGCGCGTGGCGCTGGCGCGCGCGATCGTGACGAAGCCGCGCGTGCTTCTTCTGGACGAGCCGCTGTCGGCGCTCGACGAGTTCCTGCGGCTGCAAATGCGCTCGGAACTGCGCGAGATGCAAAAGCGGCTCGGCATCACCTTCATCCATGTCACCCACACTCAGCTCGAGGCCGTGGCCGTCGCCGAGCAGGTCGTGGTCATGGACAAGGGAAAGATCGAGCAGGCCTCCTCGGCGCGCGGCATCTATGCCGATCCGGCAAGCCCCTATGTCGCGCGCTTCATGGGCGGCCAAAACGTGCTGTCGGGAACGGTCCAGAGTTTCGTCGGCGGGCGCGCCGCGCTGAGGGGCGCGGGCGGCCAACACTTCGAGCTCATCGGCGAGAACCAACACCTGATGGTGGGATCGGTGGTCAATTTCGCGGTGCGCCGCGATGAGGTGCTTCTGGCCAAGGCCGTCGGGTCCCCGGCGCTCGGCGTCAACGCGCTGCGCGCCCGCGTCACCATGACCGAGTACCAGGGCATCTACGTCAAGGTCACGCTCGCCATCGATCTCGCTCCCGGCCAGATGAACGGCGCCGACGAATTTGTCGCCTACGTTCCCGAAGCGGTTTTCTTCGCAAGCGCAATTCAGATCGACGATGCGGTGGTCGCGTCCTGGCAGACGGGAAGCGCCCGCATCCTTACCGGCGATGCCAATGCGTTTCCGAGGCACTGATCACGCGGCCGCGGCGGAAGGAGCCGAGGCGACAAGGATTTCGCTCGGGCTGCGCGGCGACGGCGGCGGCGCCTCCCGGGAGATCGACGAGGCGCGGGATCGATGCTTGAGCAAGGCAAGGCTTCATCCGCGGGCGCGACAGGGAGTAGGATCGCCATGGACATCACGCTGACGATCAACGAGCGGCACGTGACCGCGTCGGTCGAGGCCAGCACGCTGCTCTCGGCGCTGCTGCGCGACAAGCTGGGGCTGACCGGGACGCATATCGGCTGCGACACCAGCCAATGCGGCGCTTGCACCGTGCTGGTCGACGGCAGCTCGATCAAGAGCTGCACCATCCTCGCCGCCGAGGCGGCGGGCGCACAGGTGGTGACCATCGAGGGCTTGGCGAAAAATGGCACGCTGCATCCGATGCAGCAGGCGTTTCACGACAATCACGGACTGCAATGCGGCTTCTGCACGCCGGGCATGGTGATGAGCGCGGTCGATCTCGTCGCGGTCACGCCCGATCCGTCGGAGGCAGAGATCCGCTCCTGGCTCAAGGGCAATATCTGCCGCTGCACCGGCTACCAAAACATCGTCAAGGCGATCCGCGCCGGTGCGGCCGCCTTGCGCAGCGCCTGAGGAGGAGGCTCACCCATGACCCATGACGGCATCGGCGCGCCCTTGCGGCGCAAGGAGGACCGGCGCTTCCTCACCGGGCGCGGCCGCTACGTCCCCGACATCCTGCGCCCGCAGCAGCTTTATGCCGTGTTCCTGCGCTCGCCGCACGCCCATGCCGCGATCCTGGCGATCGACGTGAAGCCGGCGCTCGCCAGCCCCGGTGTCGCCGCGGTCTATACCGCCGCCGACATCGCCGGCAGGATCAACGGCGTGCCCTGCGCCTGGGGCATCGCCGGCAAGGACGGCAAGCCGATGAAGGAGCCGCCGCACCCGCCGCTTGCCAGCGGCAAGGTGCGCCATGTCGGCGATCCCGTGGCGATGATCGTCGCCGAGTCCGTGGCGGCGGCCAAGAACGCGGCCGAGCTGGTGCAGGTCGACTACAAGGTGCTGCCGGCGGTCACCGGCGTCGCCGATGCGGTGAAGCCCGGCGCGCCGCAGCTTTACGACGACGTTCCCGGCAATCTCTGCTGCGACTGGGCGGTCGGCGACAAAGCCGCCACCGAGGCCGCCTTCGCCGCGGCCGATCACGTCGTGACCCTCGACCTCGTCAACAACCGCCTCGTCCCCAACGCGATGGAATCGCGCGCCGCGCTGGCGGAGTACGAGCCGGCGAGCGGTGAGTACACGCTCTACACCTCGACGCAGCTGCCGCATGTGGCGCGCGTGCTGCTCGGCGTGCTCATGCTCGGCATTCCCGAGCGCAAGCTCCGCGTCGTCGCCCCCGATGTCGGCGGCGGCTTCGGCAGCAAGCAGGTGGTCTATGCCGAGGAGGCGCTGGTCACCTGGGCGGCCGGCCAGCTCGAGCGCCCGGTCAAATGGGTCGCCGAGCGCAGCGAGGCCTTCCTCTCCGACGCGCAGGGCCGCGACCACGTCACCCATGCCGAGCTGGCGCTCGACAAGACCGGCAAGTTCCTCGGCTTGCGCGTCTCGACGCTGGCCAATATCGGCGGCTATGTCTCGACCTTCGGCCCCAACATCCCGACCAACCTCTACGGGCCGCTGCTCGCCGGCGCCTACACCACGCCGGCGATCTATTGCGAGGTCAAGGTCGTCTTCTCCAACACCGTGCCGACCGACGCCTATCGCGGCGCCGGCCGGCCCGAGGCCACCTTCGTGCTGGAGCGCATCGTCGACGTCGCGGCGCAGCGTCTCGGCCTCGACCGCGTCGAGATCCGCCGGCGCAACTTCATCCCCAAGGACGCCTTTCCCTATCAGACGCCGGTGATGCTGAAATACGACACCGGCGATCACGTGGCGACCTTGACGAAGGCGCTGGAGCTGTCGCGCTGGTCGAGCTTCGCCGAGCGGCGCAAGGCCTCCGCCGCCCGCGGCCTGCTGCGCGGCATCGGCATCGTCACCTATATCGAGGCCTGCGGCCTGGCGCCGTCGCGCGTCGCCCAGCAATTGGGCGCCCGCGGCGGCCTCTTCGAGAGCGCCAACATCCGCGTCAACCCGTCGGGCGACATCACCGTCTTCACCGGCGCGCACAGTCACGGCCAGGGCCACGAGACCGTCTTCGCCCAGCTCGTCGGCGGGCTGCTGGGGGTGCCGAGCGCCAATGTCGACGTCGTCCATGGCGACACCGCGCGCAGCCCCTTCGGCCTCGGCACCTACGGCTCGCGCTCGGCCGCGGTCGGCGGCGCCGCCATCTTCAAGGCGGCCGGCAAGATCATCGACAAGGGCAAGAAGATCGCCTCGGCGCTGCTCGAGGCGAGCGAGCAGGACATCGAGTTCAGGAACGGCGCCTTCACCGTCGTCGGCACCGACCGCAGCAAGAGCTTCGGCGAGATCGCCGGCGCCGCCTACACGCCGCCGCCGAGCTATCCGCTGGAGACGCTGGAGCCCGGGCTCGAGGAGACCGCGTTCTACGATCCCGTCAACTTCACCTATCCCGGCGGCTGCCACATCGCCGAGGTCGAGATCGATCCCGAGACCGGCGTGACCTCGCTGGTCGCCTATACCGCGGTCGACGATGTCGGCACGGTGCTCAACCCGATGATCGTCGAGGGCCAGGTCCATGGCGGCGTGGTGCAGGGGGTGGGCCAGGCGCTGTGCGAGGATTGCGTCTACGATCCGCTCTCCGGCCAGCTCCTCACCGGCTCCTTCATGGATTACTGCATGCCGCGGGCCGACGACCTCCCGACCATCGACAGCGCGACCCAGAGCACCGTCAGCGCGCACAACCCGATCGGCGTCAAGGGCTGCGGCGAGACCGGCACCATCGCCTCACCGGCAACCGTGATGAACGCCGTGGTCGACGCGCTGGCGCGTTATGGCGTCACCCATATCGACATGCCGGCATCGCCGCAACGCGTCTGGCAGGCCATCCGGGCGGCGTGGCTCAAGCCCGCGGCCGAGTAGGAGGAGAGATCGATGTATAGTTTCGCCTACCATCGCCCGACCTCGCTGGCGGAGCTCAAATCGCTGCTCGGCCGCGTCGACGAGGCGCGGCTGCTGGCCGGCGGCCAGACGCTGATCCCGACCTTGAAGCAGCGCCTGGCGAGCCCCGACGCCGTCATCGACCTCAAGGGCATCGCCGCACTGGCCGCGATCGAGCGCCAGGGCGAAGCGCTGGTGATCGGCGCGCTGGCCAAGCACGCCGCGGTGGCGGCCTCGCCGGTCGTGCGCCAGGCGATCCCGGCGCTCGCCGCTTTGGCCGCCGGCATCGGCGACCCGCAGGTGCGCAACCGCGGCACGCTTGGCGGGTCCATCGCCAACAACGATCCCGCCGCCGACTACCCGGCGGCGCTGCTGGGTCTCGGCGCCACGGTGACGACCTCCGAGCGCAGCATCCCGGCCGATGATTTCTTCACCGGCCTGTTCGAGACCGATCTCGAGCCCGGCGAGATCGTCACCGCCGTGTCCTTCCCGATCCCGCGCCGCGCGGCTTACGTGAAGTTCCCCAACCCGGCCTCGCGCTATGCCATCGTCGGCGTGTTCCTCGCCGAGACCGGCCGGGGCGTGCGCGTCGCGGTGACCGGCGCCGGGCCTTGCGTCTTCCGGCTGAGCTCGGCCGAGGCGGCGCTTTCCCGCGCCTTCACGCCCGCTTCCCTCGACGGGCTCAGCGTCGCCGCCATCGGGCTCAACAGCGACCTCCATGCCGGGGCCGATTATCGGGCGCATCTCGTCGCCATCATGGCGAGGCGCGCCGTGCAGCAGGCGCTGGCCTGAGCGGCACGCCTCCGCCCCCTTGGGCGGGCGGCACAGCGCAGGACGCATCATGGCTCTTTATCGCGGCATGGACCGCAAGGCGCTCGACGCCGCCTACAACAACTCGGCCGCCGTCGGCGGCAGCGCCGACATCATCGCCGACTGGCAGCGCCGCAGCGCGGCGCTGCGCGCGCGCGTGGCCGGTCTGCGCGACGTGGCTTACGCCGCCTCGCCCGGCGCAAGGCTCGATTTCTTCCCTTGCGGCCGCGGCGCCGCGCCGACGCTGCTGTTCTTCCACGGCGGCTATTGGCAGCACAACGCCAAGGACGGCTTCGCCTTCGTTGCCGAGGGCGCGCTCGCCCGCGGCATCAACGTCGCCATCGCCGGCTACACGCTCGCGCCGGCGGCGCGGATGGACGCGATTGCCGCCGAGGCGCGCGCCGCCGCGTCCTGGCTCGGCGGCCATCTCGGGGGTTGGGGCGCCGACCCGGAGCGGCTCTTCGCCGCCGGCTGGTCGGCCGGCGGCCATCTGACCGCGCTGGTCATGGGCGAGCCCGCGATCCGCGGCGGCATCGCGATCAGCGGCATCTACGACCTCGAGCCGATCCGCCTCAGCTATCTCAACGACAAGCTCGGTCTCGACCCCGGGGAGGTGCGGCGCAACAGCCCCGCGCTGCACCTGCCGGCGCGCGCCGGGCGGCTCATTGTCGCCGTCGGCGGCGCCGAGCTGCCGGAACTCCGCCGGCAATCGCGCGACTATGCCGAGGCGTGGCGCCGCCAGGGCCTGCCCGGTGCCTTCCAGGAGCTGCCGGGCTGCCATCATTACGCGGCACTCGAGCAGCTCGCCAGGCCCGACGCGGCGCTGGCCCGCGCGCTGGCCGAGCTCGTCGGCTGACGCCGTCCGCGTCGCCTACTCGTCGGCGCGCGTCACGGTTTTCCAGCGGTCGATCAGCGGGTTGAGCTCGGCGCAGCGCAACCCCGAAGCGGCGCAGATCTGGCCCGCCTCCAGCTTCACCCGCTGCGCCTGGGCGAGGCAGCTGTCATATTGGTCGAGGACCGTCTCGCGCAGCAGATCGCCATCGGCATGCGCCGCGGCGCCGCTTGTGGGCTTGCGGCTCCAGTCGCGATAGGCGAGCGCCGTGGTGTAGAAGGCGGTGCAATAGACGCCGAGCTGGAAGGGCGCCTTAGCGGCGTCATCGGTCATCGCCGAGCCGACGAGCGCGTCGATGCAGCTCGAATAATCCTCGGTCTTCCACACCAGCTTGGCGCAGCGCCCCGCCGCCACGACGCCGCGCGCGATTTCGGCGCGCATCGCCGCGTCGGGCGGTTGCGCATCGGCGCCGGCCGCCGGCAGAGCCCCCGGCAGAAGCGCCGGCAGCGCGACCAACGCCGCCGCAATCCCAGAGAGCGTGCCGCTCCGAAATCCGCTCATGGCGATGTCCTTGACCGAGTATCTTGCCTGCGTTGTGGCGGTTTGCGCGATTTTGCTAGTAAAGCCCCAGCGCTAGCTTGCGGCGAGGTGGTTATGAGAGCGTTAATTAATCCCGACCTCGTCGCCCCCTTTTTGGCAGTGAGCCTCGTGGGAAGGCGTCCATGCGAACCCTCGATGTCCTGACCATTCAGCGCCTTGGCGCCGCGGAACGGGCCGAGATCGAAGCCGTCGATCCCTCGATCCGGCTGACCGATGCCGGCGGCTGGTATGACGGTGAGATCCGCGAGACCTGGCCTGCCGTCGCGGTGGGGCGCTACCTCCCGCCCGGCGCCACCGGCTCCGGCACCCGCGCCGAGCGCGATCGCCTGCTCGCCGGAGCCGAGGTGATCCTCGGGGGCTGGCCGTTCCCGCTCGATCTGCGCGCCCGGGCGACGCGCTTGAAATGGTTTCATCAGCGCCCGGCGGGCGCCAGCAATCTGCTGTTGGGCGATCTCTGGGGCAGCGACGTGGTGGTGACGACGTCGCGCGGGGTCGGCAATACGCTGGCCATGGCGGAATACGCGGTGGCCGGCATCCTGCACCTCGCCAAGGGCCTGCACCGCGCCGCAATCGATCGCGACGCCGCCGCGTTCGATCATCGCGGCTATCGACCGCTGCTGCTCGACGGCAAGACGGTGTGCGTGGTCGGCGCCGGCGGCATCGGGCTCGAGGTCGGCCGGCTCTGCGCCGCACTCGGCATGCGGGTGGTGGGCACCCGGCGCCGGCCGGTGCCGGGCGCGCCCTTGCCGCCGGGCTTCAGCCGGCTCGGCGGCACCGGCGATCTCGACGTCTTGCTGCCGCAGAGCGATGTCGTAGTGATCTCTTGCCAATGGACGCCGGAGACGACGCGTCTTTTCGACGCGGCGCGCTTTGCCGCGATGAAGCCGGGCAGCGTGCTGGTCAATGTCGCGCGCGGCGAGATCGTCGACGAGACGGCGCTGGCCGACGTGCTGCGGCGCGATCATCTGCGCGGCGCCGTGCTCGACGTCTATGTCGGCGAGTTCGAGCGCCCGCCGCCGGCGGAGCTGTGGCGGGATCCGCGGGTGGTGATCACGCCGCACATCTCCGGCGCCAGCGATCAGGACCGCCACCGCTCCATCGCGCTGTTCTGCGACAATCTGCGCGCCTATATCGCCGGCGCGCCGCTCAGCAACGTCATCGATTGGGAGCGGGGATATTGACGGCAGGATGTGCGATGCCAGCGAGGAACCCATGACCGATAGCACGACGGCTTGGCCGAGCCTGCCGCTTGCGCAATGGCAGGACACCTGCGCGACGCTTCACCTCTGGATGCAGGTGGTCGGCAAGATCCGCCTGGCGCAGGCGCCGCTGGTCAATCACTGGTGGCAGGTGCCGCTCTATGTCACCGCCCGCGGCCTCACCACCTCGCCGATGCCCTACGGCACGCGCAGCTTCCAGATCGATTTCGATTTCATCGACCATCGTCTGGTCATCGCCGCCAGCGACGGCAGGACCGAAAGTTTCGCGCTCGCGCCGCGCTCGGTCGCGGATTTCTATCGCGAGGTGATGGCGCGGCTGGCGGCGCTCGGCCTCGCGGTGCAGATCTGGACGATGCCGGTCGAGATTCCCGACGCGATCCCCTTCGAGCAGGACCACGCGCACGCGGCCTATGACGCGGAGTATGCGAGCCGCTTCTGGCGCATTCTCGTCCAATGCGAGCGGGTCTTCACCCGGTTCCGCGCGCGCTTCCTCGGCAAGGTGAGCCCCGTGCATTTTTTCTGGGGGAGCTTCGACCTCGCCGTCACCCGCTTCTCCGGCCGCACCGCGCCGGATTTTGTCGGAGCCGCGCCCAATGTCGGCAATTGGGTGATGCGCGAAGCCTATTCGCATGAGGTCAGCAGCTGCGGCTTTTGGCCGGGCGGCGGCGCGGTGACGGCGCCCACCTTCTATTCCTACGCCTACCCGCCGCCGCCGGGCTTCGCCGCCGCGTCGGTTCGCCCAAAGGGCGCCGTCTGGCAAGCCGAGCTTGGCGAGTTCATCCTGCCTTACGACGTCGTGCGCCACGACGCGGCCGGCGACGAGCGGCTGCTCGAGTTTCTCGAGAGCACCTACGCCGCCGCGGCGGATCTCGGGCAATGGGATCGCGCGGCGCTGGAGCGCCGGCCGGTCACGACCGCGGCGCGCTAGCCGCCGATGCCCCGCTTCCGGCGGGTGTTTCCGCCACTCGACCCCTTACCACCTGTCGCCTGACGGATCATCCCCCGCGCGACGTCTTGTGGCATAATGCGGCCGCTTTGGATATGCCCTCGACCAACGACACGCAAGATGCGGCTGCCATCGATTTGGCGGCCGTGATCGTCGCCGTGACCGGCGAGGAGCCGCGAATCCTCACGCTCCAGGACGGAAGGGCGCTGCCCTCGGGTCCGCTGGAATCGGCCCACCGCACCCTGCAAACCGGCCTGCGCTCCTGGGTCGAGCGGCAGACCCATCACCCGCTCGGCTATATCGAGCAGCTCTACACCTTCGCCGATCGCGACCGCCGGCGCGGCGGCGCCGGCGGTCGCATCATCTCGATCAGCTATCTCGGCCTGACGCGCCAATCGCCGGCGCCGGAGGACGAGGAAGGCAGCTGGCAGAACTGGTATCGCTATCTTCCCTGGGAGGATCGGCGCGGGGGACCGCCGCCCTGGCTGGCGACGATCCTGCGGCGGCTGCGGCAATGGGCCAGGACCGCGCCGGACCAGGCGACGCGGCGCGACCGCCTGCGGCGCATCGACATCGGCTTCGGCGATGACCAGAGCTGGAACGAGGAGCTGGTGCTGCAGCGCTATGAGCTGCTCTACGAGGCCGGACTCCTACCCGAGGCGGGAGCGGGCGCCGCGCCCGCGCTGCCCGGCCAGTTCATGATCCTCGACCACCGCCGCATTCTCGCCACCGGGATTGCACGGCTCAGGGCCAAGATCAAATATCGCCCGGTGGTGTTCGAGCTGATGCCCGCGAGCTTCACGCTGCTGCAGCTGCAACGCGCGGTCGAGGCGCTGGCCGGGCGACGGCTCCATAAGCAGAATTTCCGGCGCCTGATCGACCAGCAGGGGCTGGTCGAGGAGACCGGCGAGATCGCCACCGGGACCGGCGGCCGGCCCGCCAAGCTCTTCCGCTTTCGTCGCGAGGTGCTGCTCGAGCGCGCGGTCGCCGGCACCAAGCTGCCGCTGTCGCGCTCCGCCTGAGGCGCGCGGGCGCGCTCCGGCAGCGATGGCAGGGCGCCGCGCTGACTGAATATCGCTGAACCCCAAGTGTCCGGAGGCACCATGACGAAGCAGGAAACTGAGACCGGCCCCATCCCGATTTCGGGCCTCGCCCATATCGGCATTCGCGTGCACGACCTCGAGCGCTCGATGCGCTTTTACGAGCTGCTCGGCTTCACCAAGACCATCGGTCCGATCGGCCCGGAGCCGGTGGCGGTCCTCGATCACCCGTCTGGCGTGGAATTGAACCTGGTGCTCAACGCGCCGAGCGCGACCGCGCCGAATGTCCTCATGGATGTCCCCGAGAAGCACCCGGGGATCACGCACTTCGCGCTGTTGTGCCCTGACATCGCGGCTGCGAAGCAGCGGCTGGAGGCGGCCGGTATCCCGCTCAGCGGCGGACCCGTCCGCTTCGGGCCCGGGGCGCAAGGCATCTTCGTCCGCGATCCCGATCGCAACGTGATCGAGCTGCACCAGCGCGGCTGATGTCCGTCGAGGCGTGAGATGGCACCGGCGGCGCCTTCTCCCTCTCCGCCCCTCGGGGGCGGAGAGGGTCGGGGTGAGCGGCGCGACGCAAAGCGTCGTCGCCGGCGGGCGGCAGCGGTTGCTCTCGCAACCGCGATAGCCCGCACCCTGCGAGCGGCTTTCGCGATTTCTGCGCAATCGCTGACGCCGCCACGGACAAACTCGCTTCGCGAGTTTGCCTAGACCTCATCCTAAATCCTTCTCCGCCCTGAAGGGCGGAGAAGGACTTGCCGCCGCGGCATTGGCGATCATTCGATCGTAATTCCTACCGAAACGGGAGATGCTCCAGACGCTCCGAAAAAAACCGCTTGACCTCCGTTATGCTCATCTTTAGCATAAGAACTTACGAAATGCTCAAGTTGAGTATATAGGTGTGCCATGCAACCCGCTCCGCTCTCCCGCGACGTCATCGCCCGGACCGCGCCGCTCTATGAGCGCGTCCGGCGGGTGATCCCGCCGATGGAATGGCCGGTCTTCGCCGGCGACATCGACGCCATCCTGCGCCTGAAGCGCGAACGCAACGCCGTGATCCTCGCGCACAACTATCAGACGCCGGAGATCTTCCACTGTGTCGCCGATATCGTCGGCGACAGCCTGGCGCTCGCGCGCGAGGCGATGACGGCGACGGCCGATGTGATCGTGCTGGCCGGCGTGCATTTCATGGCCGAGACGGCAAAGCTGCTCAATCCCGAAAAGCGCGTGCTGATCCCCGATCTCGAGGCGGGCTGCTCGCTTGCCGCCTCGATCACGCCGGCCGATGTCCGGCTGCTGCGCGAGCGCTATCCCGGCGCGCCGGTCGTGACCTATGTCAACACCTCGGCCGCGGTCAAGGCGGAGTCCGACATCTGTTGCACCTCGGGCAATGCCAGGAAGGTCGTGGAAGCGCTCGGCGTTCCCCGCGTCATCATGCTCCCCGACGAATATCTCGCGCAGAATATCGCGCGCGAGACCGGCGTCGAGATCATCGCCTGGGCCGGCCATTGCGAGGTGCATGAGCGCTTCACCGCCGCCGAGATCCGCGCGCTGCGCGCGAGCCATCCCGGCGTCACCGTGCTCGCCCATCCCGAATGCCCGCCCGAGGTCGTGGCCGAGGCGGATTTCGCCGGCTCGACCGCGGCGATGAGCGACTATGTCGGCCGCAAGCACCCGGCCCGCGTCGTCCTGGTGACGGAGTGCTCGATGAGCGACAACGTCGCGGTGCAGCATCCCGAGATCGAGTTCGTCCGCCCGTGCAACCTTTGCCCGCATATGAAGCGGATCACGCCCGCGAAAATCCGGCGCGCGCTCGAGACCATGACCCATGAGGTGACCATCGACCCGACGGTCGCCGCGCGCGCGCGCCGAGCGGTCGAGCGCATGTTGGCGATTTAGCGTCGTGTCACTCGTAAATGCGTCCCAACACTCCTCCATCGTCATGTCCGGGCTTGTCACACGGCTGTCCGGCTAAGGATTTTGGTGTGATTGACGCTCCTGCGATCATTGCCAATCCCCTCGATCGTCATGCCCGGGCCTGCCTGCGCGAAGCCGAAACGGCTTCGCTTCGGCGAAGGCAGGCCGCCCGCACGGCGGGTCCCGGGCATCCACGTCTCGCAATGAGCGCACTGCACGACGTGGATGCGCGGGTCAAGCCCGCGCATGACGACGGAGGGGTGTCGACAAGCTGCGTCTTTGCCACCGCTTTCCGTCGACCGGACAGCCGTGGCACCAGCTGGCCATGACGGCGGGTGGAGACCAAGTTTAGAGTCGGAACACTAGGAGCAGACCATGGATTGCCTTGATCGCGCCGACCGTCCGGTCATCATCGGCGCGGGTCTCGCCGGGCTGATGACGGCCCTGCATCTCTCCCCCGAGCCGGTCATCGTCCTCGCCAGGACGCCGCTCGGCTCCGGCGTCGCCAGCGCCTTCGCCCAAGGCGGCATCGCCGCCGCGCTGGGCGATGACGACGAGCCTCTGCTGCACGCCGCCGACACAATGGCGGCCGGGGACGGGCTCTGCGACCCCCCGGTGGTCGAGCGCATCACCGCAGCGGCGCCGACGGCCGTCGCGGCGCTGGTGCGGTACGGCGTCGCCTTCGATCGCGGCGCCGATGGCGGCTTCGCGCTGGGCCTCGAAGCCGCGCATCGCCGGCGCCGTATCGTGCATGCCGGCGGCGACCGCAGCGGCGGCGAGATCATGCGCGCGCTGGTCGCGGCGGTCAGAGGCACGCCGGCGATCACCGTGCTCGATTGCGTCGAGGCGCGCCGCTTGGTGATGTCCGAGGGTCGCGTCGCGGGCATCCTTGCCGCGGGACCGATGGGGAGCGTGCTGCTGCCGGCGAGCCGCGTGGTGATCGCCACCGGCGGCATCGGCGGGCTCTATCGCCACACCACCAACCCGCTCGGCGCGCTTGGCCAGGGATTGGCGCTCGCCGCGCGCGCCGGCGCGCTGCTGGCCGACGTGGAATTCGTTCAATTCCATCCCACCGCGCTTGATGTCGGCCTCGACCCGATGCCGCTGGTGAGCGAGGCGGTGCGCGGCGAAGGCGCGGTGCTCGTCGACGAAACCGGCCAGCGCTTCACCGCCGAGCTCGAGCCGCGCGATGTGGTGGCGCGCGCCGTCTGGCGGCATCTCGGCGACGGGCATCGCGTCTTCCTCGATGCGCGCGGTGCGCTCGGCGAGCGCTTTGCCGCGCGCTTCCCGGCGATCGCCGCGCGCTGCCACGCCGCCGGACTCGATCCCGCGCGCGAGCCGATCCCGGTGCGGCCGGCAGCGCATTATCACATGGGCGGCATCGCCGTCGACGCGGCCGGGCGCAGCACGATCCCCGGTCTCTGGGCTTGCGGCGAGGCGGCGGCCACCGGCCTGCACGGCGCCAACCGGCTCGCCAGCAATTCATTGCTCGAAGCAGCGGCGTGCGCGCGTTGGGTCGCCGAGAGTGTTGCCGGCACCGCGTCGCGTCAGTGGCCGCTTGCCGCGCTTTCCGTCCTGCCGCCGGCGGCCGAGGCGGGAGCCGTGCGACGGATCATGTCGGCCGGCCTCGGCGTGGTGCGCGACCGCGCCGGGCTCACCGAGGCGGTCGCGTCCTTGCGGGAGCTTGCCTTCGGCGAGCGGCCGGAAGCGGATCCGGCGGCGGTCGGCCTCGCCATCGCGCGCGCGGCGCTGCGCCGCGAGGAAAGTCGCGGCGCCCATTGGCGCAGCGATTTTCCCCGTCGCTCGGACGCTCCGGCGCGGCGCTCGACGCTGCGCCTCGCCGAGGCCGATAGCGCCGACGCGCGCCTCCGGGCGCCGCTTCTGCCGTCGGAGCCTGACGCCGATGATCGCCCCACCCCTTCCCGCAATTCTGATCGAGCCGTTGGTGCGCGCGGCGCTCATCGAGGATCTCGGTCGCGCCGGCGACATTACGACGGACGCGATCGTGCCGGCGGCGGCGCGCGCGGAGACGGCGCTGGTGGCGCGCCAGAAGGGCGTGCTGGCCGGGCTCGATCTCGCGCTCATGGCCTTCCGGCTGATCGATCCCGCGATCGCCGCGCGGCTCGACTGCCGCGACGGCGACCGCCTGTCGCCGGGGGACGTGATCGCGCTCATCGAGGGGCCGGCGCGCGGCATTCTCACCGCCGAGCGGGTGGCGCTCAATTTTCTCTGCCATCTCTCGGGCGTCGCTTCGGCCACGGCCGGGATCGTCGAGGCGATTGCCGGCCACGGCGCGCGGGTCGTCTGCACGCGCAAGACCATGCCGGGCTTGCGCGCCGTGCAGAAATATGCGGTACGGGTCGGCGGCGGCGCCAACCACCGCTTCGGCCTCGACGATGCCGTCCTCATCAAGGACAACCACATCGCGGTGGCGGGCGGCATCACGCCGGCGGTCTCGCGCGCGCGCGCCGCCATCGGCCATCTCGTCAAGATCGAGGTCGAGATCGACGCGCTCGCGCAGCTCGAGGAGGCGCTCGCGCTCGGCGTCGACGCGGTGCTGCTCGACAATATGGGCCCCGAGGAGCTGCGCCGCGCCGTGACGCTCGTCGATCGCCGCGCCGTCACCGAGGCATCGGGCCGCATCACCCCGGCGACCGCGCCAGGCATCGCGGCGACCGGCGTCGATCTGATCTCGGTCGGCTGGCTGACGCACAGCGCCGCCGTGCTCGATATCGGCCTCGATTACCGCGGGTGAGCATAGAGGCAATCGCACGTGCCGCCGAGCCGCTGGCGAGAAAGATCGACCACGGAGGCACGGAGGGCACGGAGAGCAGGTATAGGACGCGCGAAGCGCGCCATTCTTCGCTTCTCCGTGATCTCCGTGTCTCCGTAGTGAACCCTATAGCGATAGCCCCGGGGGTGAGGGGTAGGACTACCGCGCGACGGCGGCCTTCTTGGTCGCGCCGAGATAGTCGCGCGCCAGGATCTCGGCGATCTGCACCGCGTTCAGCGCCGCGCCCTTGCGCAGGTTGTCGCAGACGACCCAGAGGTTGAGGCCGTAGGGCACGGTCGGATCCTTGCGGATGCGGCTGACGAAGACGGAATCCTCGCCCGCCGATTCCTGCGGCGTGACATAGCCCTCATCGGCGCGGTGGTCGACGACGCTGATCCCCGGCGCGGCTTTGAGCGCGGCGCGCGCCTCGGACTCGCTGATCGGCCGCTCGAATTCGATGTTGACCGCCTCGGCATGGCCGATGAACACCGGCACGCGCACGCAGGTGGCGGTGACGGCGATGTCGCGGTCGAGGATCTTGCGCGTCTCCACCGCCATCTTCCATTCCTCCTTGGTCGAGCCGTCCTCCATGAAGACGTCGATATGGGGAATGACGTTGAAGGCGATCTGCTTGGTGAAATACTCTTTCTTCGGGGGATCGTTGACGTAGATCCCGCGCGTCTGGGAGAACAGCTCGTCCATCGCCTCGCGCCCGGCGCCGGAGACCGACTGGTAGGTCGCCACAACGACGCGCTTGATGCGCGCGATGTCGTGCAGCGGCTTCAGCGCCACCACCAGCTGCATGGTCGAGCAATTCGGGTTGGCGATGATGCCGCGCTTCTTGTACTGCGCGATCGCCTGCGGGTTGACCTCGCTCACCACCAGCGGCACGTCGGGGTCCATGCGGAACTGCGAGGTGTTGTCGATCACCACCGTCCCCGCCTTGGCGGCGCGCGGCGCGTGCACGGCGGAGACCTTGGCGCCGGGCGAGAACAGCCCGATATCGACGCCCTTGAAGTCGAAGCGGTCGAGGTCCTGCACCTTCAGCACCTTGTCCTCGCCGAAGGAGACTTCGCCGCCGGCGGAGCGCTCGGACGCCACCGCATAGACCTCGGAGACCGGGAAATCGCGCTCGGCGAGGATGTTCAGCATCTCATGGCCGACCACGCCGGTGGCGCCCACCACCGCTACCTTGAACCCCATGATATCAACTCCCGGGAAAGGGGAACTGCCCCTGTAACGGGGTGACTTACGCTCTCCGGGGGCGATTGACAAGGGGAAGGGCCGGGCCAAAGTGGTGAATACCGTGCTTTCCCCAGGGAGGAGCCGATGGAAGAGGACTTCCGAAGCTTTGCCGAGTTCTGGCCATATTACCTGGGCGAGCACAGCCGGCCGCTCACCCGCGCCTTCCATTACATCGGCACGACGCTGGGCGTGCTGCTGCTGCTGGGCTTCCTCGCCACCGGCGATTGGCGCCTGCTGCTTGGCGCGCCGGTCGCCGGCTACGCCTTCGCCTGGTTCGCCCATGCCTATGTCGAGCGCAACCGCCCCGCCACCTTCACCCACCCGCTCTGGTCGTTCCGCGGCGATTTCTACATGCTCTATTGCTGGGCGACCGGCCGCCTCGGCGCCGAGCTCCGGCGCGACGCGTAGCGTCGTCGCCATCAGGCGACAGCGGTTGCGCTTGCAACCGCGACAGCCCCCGCGCGGCGCGTAGCGTCATCGCCAACCGGCGACATCGGTTGCACTCGCAACCACCGGTGCCCGCACCGCCTGTCATCGTCGGATTGATCTGGATCAAGGCCGCGTGCCGCCGCGCAATGCTCTCCTGCCGGTTGCCGCGTAATGCGCACGCGTTTGCATGACGCGCGTCAGGCGCGCGAGGAGAGAAGATGAAGCATGCCCTTTTCGCCACGACGGTGCTGAGTGCCATGACCTTCGGCTTTGCGGCGTCCGCGCAAAGCCTGTTCGACCTGAATGAGCCGCCCGTCGGCAAAGAGGCCAACACCTTCATGGTACGCGCCCGCGCCATCGGCGTGATCCCGCTTGATTCCTCGAGCTCGATTTCCGCGATCGGCGGGAATGTGACCGCAACGTCGCAGGCAGCGCCGGAAGTCGACTTTTCCTATTTCCTCACCGACAGCATCGCCTTCGAGCTGATCGCGGCGACGACCCGGCATGAGGTGGCCGGCCAAGGCACGGCGCTCGGCAAGGTCGATGTCGGCAGCACCTGGGTCCTGCCGCCGACGCTGACCGCGCAATACCATTTCATGCCGCATTCGGCCTTCAGCCCGTATCTCGGCGCCGGCCTCAACGCGACCTTCTTCTATGATATGCACCCGACGGGCCCGACGGTCACGCATGTGAGCTTCGACGACAATCTCGGCGCGGCGATACAGGCGGGATTCGACTACAATTTTGCCGGCCACTGGTTCGCCAACATGGATGTGAAGCAGATCTTCGTGGACACCACGGCGCATCTCAGCACCGCGCTCGGCCCGGTGACCGCCAAGACGTCGCTCAATCCGCTCGTGGTGGGCGCGGGCATCGGCTATCGGTTCTGACCGGATGTCGTCACGCGCGCCGCTCGCTTAGCGCGCAAGCTCACCGAGGCCAGGGTGGCCCGGTGGTCGATCTGCGTCAGCCACACCGACTCGGGCCGGATTGACCCGTCGATCCCTCGCGATATAGAGTTCCTCAGGATTTGCTCGCGCCGGCGGATGCGATGGCCGATATCGTGCTCGTCAACCCGCGGTTCGAGGCGTCGTTCTGGGGCCTCGAGCACGCCCTGCCCTTCCTCGGCAAGCGATCGGCGCTCCCGGTCGCCGCGCTACCCCTCTTGGCGGCGCTGACGCCGGCCGGGCATCGCCTGACCATCATCGACGAGAATGTCGAGACCATCGACTTCGCGCGCTGCGCCGGCGCCGATATCGTCGGCGTCACCGGCATGGTGGTGCAGCGCGCGCGCATGCGCGAGATCCTGAGCGAGCTGAAGCGGCGCGGCGCGTTCACCGTGGTCGGCGGCCCCTGGGTCAGCGTGAGCGAGACCTATTTCGGCGGCCTCGCCGACGTGGTTTTCGTCGGCGAGGCCGAAGAGACCTGGCCGCGCTTTCTCGCGGACTGGGCGGCGGGTCGCGCCGGCGCGCGCTACGAGCAGGCCGAGAAGACCGATATGACGCGGGTGCCGGCACCGCGCTTCGATCTCTTGAAGATGCGGCATTACGCCTTCGGCAGCGTGCAGTTCTCGCGCGGCTGCCCGTTTCAATGCGAGTTCTGCGACATCATCGTCGTCTTCGGCCGGCGGCCGCGGCTCAAGACCTCGGGGCAGATCATCGCCGAGCTCGAAGCGCTGCGGGCTCAGCGGCTGTCGATCGTCTTCATCGTCGACGACAATTTGATCGGCAACAAGCGGGCGATCAAGGATATCCTGCGCGACGTCATCTCCTGGCAGCGGGCGAAGGGATTCCCGTTGACCTTTCTCACCGAGGCGTCGATGGACCTCGCCGATGACGATGACTTGATGCGGCTGATGACCGAGGCCAACATCGCCGCCGTCTTTGTCGGCGTCGAAAGCCCCAACGAGCTGTCCTTGCGCGAGACAAAGAAGCTGCAAAATCTGCGCCGCGGCGGCAGCATGGTCGACAAGGTGCGCCGCATCCAGGACGCCGGCATCGAGGTGTGGGCCGGGATGATCCTGGGCTTCGACAATGACGACGAGCGCGTCTTTGCTGCGCAGCACCGTTTCCTGGCCGAGGCGCGCATCTCGACGGCGATGGTGGGCATGCTCTCGGCGATCCCGAAGACGCCGCTCCATGAGCGGCTCGCCGCAGCCGGACGCCTCGACCGGGACGACGATCCCGCGTTCGGCACCAATGTGCTGCCACTCAACATGACCCGCGAGACGCTGAGCGACGGCTATGTCCGGCTGATGGCCGATCTCTACGATCCCGACGCCTATTTCGACCGGCTCGACGATCTCTACATCGCCGGCGCGATCGAGACGGAACGCGGCTGGCAGCACTATGCCGAGCACCGTCCCTGGCGCCGGCGGGCGCGGCAGGCGCGCCAGCTGCTGGAAGCGGCCGGGCTCGCGCTCCGCCTGCTGTGGCGGGTGCCGGAGAAGCGGTTGCGGCGCATCTACCGGCAACGGCTCCTGCATCTGCTGCACCGCCGGGCCGACCCGGCGGTGTTGCGCGTCTACGCCATCAAATGCGCCATGCACTATCACGTGCACCGCATGGTCGAGGCGCTGCAGCGGCGCGGCAGCGCGCTGATCAACACCTTCTAGCGGCGAGCGGCCGGCGTCGATCTCTCGCACAGGCGATCGATGGCCAGTTTCGGCACGACGAGGCCGAAGCTCATCGCCAGGGTGATGATGAAGGCGGTCATGCCGTCGGCGATTGTCGCGCCGATGAGCGCCGCCGTCGCCGGCGCGCCGTCGGCCAGCAGCAGCAGGCCGCTGGCCATGCGGAAGAGGAAGATGCCCGGCATCATCGACACCACGGAGGCGAAGCCGATGGCCGCAAACGGCATGTGCCAGCGGCGCGCGACCGGCGTGAGGATCAAGCCCACGACGAGACACGCGACAAAGGCGCCGGTCGCGGCCCCGGCGCCGAGCACGCTCAGCGCGACCCACCTCAGCGCATGGGCCAGCATGCCGACGGCCACCGGCCAAGGCAGCATGGGCGGCGGTATGGAGAAGAAGACGCTGTAGGCGGCGACCGCGACGCCGGCGGCGATCATGTCCTGCCACAGCGGCACCGCCCGGCCGGGCTCGTCGACCGGTAAGGAGACGCCGAGCAGCGCGAGCCCAAGCAACAGTCCCGCCGAGATCGCTGCGATCACCAGCCCCGCATAGATCAGGCGGGCGGCGCCGAGATGGATGCGGCCCGTGATGAGGTCCAACGCGCCGTTGAGCACATGCGGCCCCGGCACCAGCACCATGCAGGGACAGACCGCGACAAGGCGGAGCGACGAGCTCAGCTCGTAGCGAACCGCCAGCGCGCCGATGATGCCCGCGAGCAAGGCGGCGCAGAAGGGTTGCAAGAAGATGTTGGCGCTGTAGCGCGCCAAGCCGCGGCGCAGCAGCGCACCGGCCGCCGCGCTCGCGAAGATGAGCGCCGTCGCATCAAGATGGCCGACGCCGAAGAGCACCGCCAACGCCACGGCGCCCGCCGCGGCCGCGAGCGTGAACATTCCCGTCGGCGCCGGCGGCGCCCGTGCGATCGCGGTGATCGCCGCCATGGCGGCGGCCGGCGCAAGCCGACCGGCGCCGAGTTCCGCGATCGCCCGCATCGTGGCGACCACGCGCGCCATCTCCACGCCGGTGGGATCGGCCGCGACGGCGGCGATCAGGCTCGCATCCCCGTCATCGGCCAGAAGCCGCAGCTCGCCCCAGCGCGGCATGAGCCTCGCGCTGACGTCGAGAGCGTCGCCGAGCCGCTCGACCGCCGCCACCGTCTGGTCCGTCGCTTGGCCGTTGACGTAGAGAACCCGGGCAAAGGCGAGGACGAGATCGGCACGCTCCTCCAACGTCATGATGATCTAGGCGCCGGTCGCCACGTAGGGCTTGACCATTTTTTTGGGATCGACGACGCGATCGAATTCGGCCTCGGTGACAAAGCCCAATTCCAACGCCGCGGCCTTGAGCGTGAGATCGTTGTCCATGGCGTGGTGGGCGATTTTTGACGCCTTGTCATAGCCGATGACCGGCGCCAGCGCCGTCACCAGCATCAGCGAGCGCTCGACGTATTCGTTGATCTTCTTCAAATTCGGCTTCGTGCCCTCGACCAGGAACTTCCGGAAGTTGACGCAGCCATCACTCATGATGGTCATGGAATGCGTGATGTTGTAGATGATCAGCGGCTTGTAGACGTTCATTTCGAGATAGCCGCCGGCGCCGCCGAATCCGACCGCGACGTCGTTGGCCATCACCTGCGCGGCGATCATGGTGAGCGCCTCGCACTGCGTCGGATTGACCTTGCCCGGCATGATCGATGAGCCCGGCTCGTTCTCCGGGATCGCCAATTCCGCAAATCCGGCGCGCGGTCCGCAGGACATCAGGCGAATGTCATTGCCGATCTTGTACAGCGACACCGCCAGCGTGCGCAGCGTGCCGGACAACTGCACCAGCGCGTCATGCGCGCCCTGGACGGTGAATTTGTTGGGCGCGGTGACAAAGGGCAGGCCGGTGAGCGCGGCGATCTCGGCGGCCGCCGCCTCGGCAAAACCGGGCGCCGAGTTGATGCCCGTTCCCACCGCCGTGCCGCCCAGAGCGAGGCGGTACACCCCGTGGAGCGCCGCGTCGAGCCGCTCGAGATCGTCCGCCAGCATCCCGGCATATCCCGACCATTCCTGGCCCAGGGTCAGCGGGGTGGCGTCCTGCATGTGGGTCCGCCCGATCTTGACGATGTCGCTCCACGCGTGGGCTTTGGCGCCGATCGCATCGTGCAAGGCGGCGACCGCGGGGATCAAACGCTGCTTCGCGCTGACGGCTGCCGCGATGTACATCGCCGAGGGAAATGAGTCGTTCGACGACTGCGCCATGTTGACATGATCGTTGGGGTGAACCGGCGCCTTGCTTCCCAGCGGCGTGCCCGCGAGCTGACAGCAGCGGTTGGAGATCACCTCATTGACGTTCATGTTGAACTGGGTGCCGCTGCCGGTCATCCACACATGCAACGGGAACATGTCATGATGCTGGCCGGCGAGGATCTCGTCGCACGCCTGAGCGATCAAGGCGCGGCGCTGGTCGTCGAGCCGCTTGCCGGCACGGTTCGCGGCGGCGGCGGCTTTCTTCAAGGTGGCGTAGGCGGTGATCATTTCGCGGGGGATCAAATCCCTCCCGATGCTGAAATGCTCGAGCGAGCGCTGGGTTTGCGCCCCCCACAGCTTGTCCGCGGGCACGTCAACCACACCGAGGCTGTCGGTCTCTTTTCTCATCTCGGCCATGTGATCTCTCCTAGGTTCGCTCTTTGAGCTGCCGGCGGGTCGGGCCAACCTGCTCGGCGCCAGAGGGTGGAGCGCCCGGGGTCGAGCCTCTCGGCGGCCCCTGCGGTTCATCATGACCCTGACCGGAGAGAGCGTGAAGCCCCTGGGCAGTGCGGCGGTAGGCGCCGCGGCGCACCAGGTCGCTCGTAATGGCCGCGACCGCGACATCGGCAATTGTTTGGAACGATCGTCGCGTCCCGGCGTTTCGCGTCAAAGCAGAGCTATCGAGCGATGCCATTCTACCTCTGCGCTCGACGCTGAGCCGTTGGAGGTCACCTTATCTATCTTTCTGCGCCGCATGCGGCCCATGCTATCGTCGGGTTCTGCGCCGCCCAAGCCTGTTTCATAGTCAAGGACGGACGATGAAGGACAACCCTGCCTCGGCAAAATGGACACATGAATGGGCGCTCGTGCCGCTTGTGCTGTTGTTGCTGGCGGGATTGCCGGTCGCGGTCTGGCTTGATCTCAGGGATATCTCCGAGAGCGCGCTGCGGCAGCAGGCGGCCGACCTCGATTCCGTGATCAGCAGCGTCCGCGGCTATTACGCGACGAATGTCGTCGGCCGCGTGCTGCAGCACCCCGATGCGACCCAAGTGGCGCACAACTACCGCGACATTCCCGGGGCCATTCCCATTCCTGCAACCCTGTCGCTCGAGCTCGGGCAGGTGGTCAGCCAGAAGCAGGCGAACATCGGCTACCGGTTCGTGTCCGACTTTCCCTTTAGGGATCGCCCGCCTCACCTCCTCGACAAATTTGAAGCCGACAGCCTGGCGGCCCTGCGTCGCGATCCGAACCAGGAGCTCACCGACGTGACCTGGTCGGGGCTGCGCGGAAGCATGCGATTGATCGCGCCCGTCGTCATGGCACCGGCTTGCGTCGCCTGTCATAACACTCATCCCGACAGCCCCAAGCGCGACTGGAAGGTGGGCGACGTCCGCGGCATCCAAGAGATCACCATTACCTCGTCGATGGCCGCCAACGTCTTCTCCTTCAAGTACCTGTTGGGATATTTCATCTTCACGGCAGCACTCGGCTTCGGATTCATCCTGCTCCAGCGGCGCCAGTCTCGCGCCATCACCAGGATCAACCGCGAGCTCGAAGGCGCCAATGAGTTTCTCGCCTCGATCGCGATGAAGATCTCGCGCTATCTCTCGCCGCAGATCTACACCAGCATCTTCAGCGGACAGAAGGACGTCGTCATCCACACGGAGCGCAAGAAGCTGTCGATCTTTTTCTCGGACATAAAGGACTTCACGACCACGGCCGAGCGGCTGCAGCCGGAGGAGATGACGGCGCTGCTCAACGAGTACTTCACGGAAATGTCGGCGATCGCACTCAAGCACGGCGGCACCATCGACAAATTCGTCGGCGATGCCATGCTGATCTTCTTCGGCGATCCCGAGACCAAGGGAACCGCGGAGGATGCAAGGGCATGCGTCGCCATGGCGATCGACATGCAGCGCCGCGCCGTCGAGCTCAACATCAAATGGCGCAAGCAGGGCATCGAGCAGCCTTTCCGCGTCCGGATGGGCGTCAATACCGGGTACTGCAATGTCGGAAACTTCGGCAGCGCCGACCGCATGGACTACACCATCATCGGCGCCGAGGCCAATCTCGCCGCGCGGCTGCAATCGATCGCGGAGCCCGGCCAGATCATGCTGAGCTATGAAACTTATGCGCTGGTCCGCGATTTCGTCGTCGCGCACGCTTTGCCGCCGATCGCCATGAAGGGGATCAGCCACGACATCGTGCCCTATCTGGTCGAGAGCACGACGGATAGCGAGGGCCGCCGGGTTCAGGTGTTCAGCGAGCATATGACCGGGCTCGATTTCTATCTCGACCCCAGCATCATCGATGCCCGCGGCGCCGCCCGGGTTCGCGCCTTGCTCAAGGAGGCGGTGGCCGCGCTCGCTGAGCCCGGCGCCAGCTCGACACCGGCTTAGGCAGCGCGCTTCCACCACGTTGCGGACGGCCTGCCGTCGTCTCCGTCACGGTCCCGCGCTGAGCACGGTGATGTGTATCTTCTTCGACACGATGGGCGGATTGAACGGAATGTGGTTGGCATCGCCCAGCACGAGTTGCAGGGTGTGCGGCCCCGGCGGCAGCTCGATGCGCGCCTCGGTCTGTCCAGCGCCGAAATGCAGATGCTTTTTATCCTGGGGGATGGGTTCGTCCGGATTTATCGGCGCGTCGTCATCGATGTAGAGGTGATGGTGTCCCGCGTCGGGCGCGTCGGAATGCGCCTGGGTCACGCCCATGTTGCGTAGTCCGAAACGACACCAGAAGGCACCCTTGATGCGCTCGCCGTCATTCGGCCAGATGATGTAGAGAAAGGCGTCCTTCGGCGCGGGCGTCGGCCCTGCCCAGGCGCGGATCGGCCATAAGGAAGCGGTTGCCAGCAGCAATCGTCGGCTGATCATTTCTCCCCTCCCTGGGCGAGCCGGAAGCCGTGCGTCGTGTATCGCACGGCCGTGTCATAATGATCCCTGCTGGAGACGCTGAGATAGCTCGGATCATTTTGCCACGAGCCGCCGCGCAGCACATGGCTGGAGCAATCGCCTGCGGCCCAGAATGAGCCGTCGCTCGGGGCGCCGTGATAGTCCTTGTGCCAGCAATCCGACACCCATTCGGACACTTCGCCGCCCATGTCGTAGAGACCGAATGGATTGGCTTTGAAACTGCCGACCCTGACCGGATGATGCGGGTCGTAGCTCGCGACGCCGCAACCCCTGCAATAGGCCATGCCGACCACGAAGTCGTTGCCCCACCAGAATTTGGTCGAGGTGTTGGCGCGCGCCGCGTATTCCCATTCGGCTTCCGTCGGCAACCGATAGGTCTTGCCGCTGATATGCGACAGCCAGGACGTGAACTGCACGGCATCGTCCCAACTGAGGTTGGCGGCCGGCGCATCCGCTTCGGCATCCGGCTGGGAAACATCGGCGCAGGCTTGTGCCGCGACGCATTTTTTCCATTCGCCCGCGGTGACCGGATATTCGCCGATCGCGAACGGCGCGACCGTCACCTTATGGGGCGGCTTTTCCGAGGGGTCGTCGCTGCTGCCCATCATGAAGGCGCCGCCGGGCAAGGCGACCATGGCAGGTTCAAGAGAGGGCTTGGCCGCCGGAGGTGCCGGCTGACTTTCAGGCGGCTTCGGCGCCACTACGACGGGTTCGACGGCTTCACGCTTGGGTTCCGGCGCCTTGGGCGGCACGACGACGGCGACCGTTTGCTCCTTCGGCGCTGGCGGTGCGTCAGGAGGTTTTTCCGCCGCCAGTGCCGCAACCGGCGGTTCGGTTCTTCCGGTAGTATGCTGGCGCGATTGGGACAACATCCACAGCGATCCCGCGCCCACCGCGCACGCGATCATGGCAACCATCATCATGGTCGCAAGACGCGCTCTGCGTCGCAACGACCTTACCGCATGCGGGTCGGGCAGAACGCGGTAAACCGTGATCGGCTCGGTGATGTTCTTGACCTTGTGATCGCCGAGAGACTGGTAGCCCACCACCAGCTTGTTTTTTATCAGCCCATAAACGCCCTCGGAGATGAAGATGCCGCCGGGCTCGGCGAGCCCTTCGAGGCGTGCCGCAACATTGACGCTGTCGCCGAAAATGTCGCCATCCTCGATGACGATGTCGCCGACATGGACGCCAATGCGATACTGAATCCAGTGCGGCCTGGCGATCGATGCATTGCGCCCGGACATGGCTTGTTGAATGACGATGGCGCAACGCACCGCCTCGACCGGGCTGTCGAACTCGGCAAAAAATCCATCGCCCGTCCACTTGACCACCCGACCGCGATGTTCCTGGACGGTCGGCTCCATGATCTCGCGGCGCTGCCGTTTGACGCGCGCGAGCGTGCCTTCCTCGTCCATGCCGACATGCTTGGAGTAACCGGCAATATCCGCCGCCAGAATCGTCGCCAGTTTGCGAGGGCTCTCGCTTCCTCCGCTGGGCATGGCCGCACCTTCACGGTTGAAGATGTGCGAACGTTATGCGCGCAAACGATACATCGGTACTGTAACATTTACAGCGTGCGCCCCTGGGCGACAGGGGTCAAGCGCGCGCCGGCGCAGCGCCCTCTGCGTGGGCGCCGGCTCGGGAGTAACTCTGATTTATCTGCGTATGGGGACGGCTACTTGCTGCAGAACTGCTCTACGATTTCACAGTTTGCGCCCGGATTTTGCCGCCGGCATAAAGCCAGTCCTGCGGCGTCGGCTTGTCTCGGTTCGGCACTGCCGGAGATACCCAAGATGTCGTCGCCGCGCTTGGCGTAGATGATCGACGCGCACCGGTTCGCAAAGATGAGCAGCCTTTGGCACGATCCGCGCCCTTGGTCAATGCATCGCTTCTTCGCCTCGCCCATGGCGCTGTACTGGTCGCCAAACCCGTAGCTGAACCCGTAGTCGCCGCTGCCGTCGGAGGTGGCGTAGACCGAGCCATAGGATTGAGGCACGCTGGGCGGGGGATGGGCGTTGCACTGCGCCATACATCCGGAACGGCAGTACGGGCCCGCAATCCCATAGCATTGTGCATCGCATTGGTAGAGGCAAGACGCGGCACGCTCGCTACGCCCGCACCACCCGCGCCGCGTCGGCTTCGGCATCCTGCTCGAGCTCCTCGAGGCCGCGGCGCGCGGGCTCGATGCCCCAGAGGGCGACGACGACGATCTGGATCACCAGCAGCGCGATCATGAAGCCCAGCACGCCGGCGACGCCGTAGCTCCTAAAGAGAGCGACGACGATCAGCGGCGTCACGATCGTCGCGCCGCGGCCGAACATGTTGCAGATGCCGTTGGCGCGCAGCCGCACGTCGGTCGGGAACAGCTCCGCGGTATAGACGCCGTAGAGGATCGAGGTCAGGACATAGATGCCGATAAACAGCAGGAAGCCCACCGCCAGCACCGCTTGCGGCGCTGCGACGAAGGGATAGATCGCGCCGAGCAGGATGGTCCAGAGCGAGGCGGCGATGATCGCCTTGCGCCGGCCGACACGGTCGGCGCTGAACGCGCCCAGCGCGCAGCCGGCGAGCGAGCCCAGATCGATCACCAGCGTATAGCCCAGCGACTTGGTGATGGTGAGGCCCTGCTGCCCGAAGAAGATCGGCAGCCAGGTGACGAAGCCGAAGATCAGCGCGTTGATGGTGATCAGCACGACGCTGCCGACCACCATGCGCGGCAGCAGGTTCGGGCTCAGCAGCGATCCCAGCCCGAGGCTCGGCACCGGCGGCGCCGCCACCGGCGCCGGCAGCGTGCCGCCCGCGGCCACCTCGCGCTCGATCTGCTGCATCAGCGCCTCGGCCTCGCCGGCGCGGCCCTTCGCCTCGAGCCAGCGCGGCGATTCCGGCAGGGTCTTGCGCAGGTACCAGACGACGAGCGCGCCGATGACGGCGATGACGAACATCGGCCGCCAGCCATAACCGGGCACGATCAGCCAGGCGAGGAAGGCGGTGACCGGCAGCCCCGCGACGACGACGAAGGCCATCATCGCCATCCATCTGCCGCGCACCTGCGGCGGCACGAACTCGGTCATGGTGCTGTAGCCGACGACGATCTCGGCACCGAGCCCCAGCCCCATGACGAAGCGCAGCGCGTTCAGCACCGCGATATCGGGCGCGAACGCCGCAGCGAGCGAGGCGAGGCCGAAGATCATCAAATTGAACTGATAGGTGAAGCGCCGGCCGTAGCGGTCGCCGAGGAAGCCCGCGAACAGCGAGCCCAGCGTCATGCCGGAGAAGGTCAGCGAGATGAACCAGCCGTTCTGCGCCACGGTGGAGAAGCCGCTCTGCACCGCCGATCCCAGCACCGGCGCCGCGACATAGAGATCATAGCCGTCGAAGAACATGCCGGCGGCGATCAGGAAGAAGATGCGGTAATGGAAGGCGGCGATCGGCAGCCGGTCGAGCCTGGCGCCGATGGTGATGCTGGTGGCCATCCTGTCCCTCCCCCGACGGTTATTGTCGCGCCCGCCTCGTTCCCTCACCTGCTTGCGCAGGGCGGTTCGGGGAAGATTTTAGCAGCAACGCACGCGAGTCTCTGCCGTGTTCATGGCAATTGACGATCGTCATGCCCGGCCTTGTGCTGCCTTGTGCCGGGCATCCACGTCTTGCGCGCGTCGCAGGAAGGGCGTGGATGGCCGGGACAAGCCAGGACAAGCCCGGCCATGACGATAAAAGCGAGTCTGTCGGTGCTCGTTTGCAACCGCATTTCTTTCCCCGGACAGCTCTCCAGCCGGCGGCCCGCCGCAGTATGGCGCGCGGCCGGAACGGCGCGTAGCGGAAAATTGGCGCGCGCGCGCGGTTTCGTGTATCTCCCAGACAGGCTCCCAACCCCCGTGGCCAGCGACGGACAACGATGCCCCTCGACCTTCTCGATCCCCTCTCCCTGGCGCCGCTCTTCCGCCCCGCCTCGATCGCCGTCATCGGCGCCTCGACCGACCCGAGCAAGCTCGGCACCATCCCGCTGGTCCATATGAAGACCAGCGGCTTCAAGGGCGCCCTCTACCCGATCAATCCGCGCGCGCCGACGGTGCAGGATATCCCGGCCTTTCCCGGCATCCTTGCCGTGCCCGGGCCGGTCGACCTCGCCATCATCTCGCTCCCCGAGGCGCAGGTGGCGCAGGCGATGCGCGACTGCGCCCGGAAGGGCGTGCGCGCCATCGTGCTCTTCACCTCGGGTTTCGCGGAGATCGGCGAGGCCGGCGCGCGCGCGCAGGAGGAGATCAAGGCGATCGCGCGCACCGGCGGCATGCGGCTCCTGGGCCCGAACTGCATGGGGCTCATCAACTTCGCCAACGGCGTGGTGGCGACCTTCCACCCCGCCTTCGGCCCCGGCCTCGCGCCCAAGGGGCGCATCGGCCTCATCACCCAGAGCGGCGCCTTCGGCGGCCTCGCCTATCAGGTGGCGCAGGACCGCGCCCTCGCCTACAGCCTCATCCTCACCACCGGCAACGAGGGCGATGTCGACGTCGCCGACGGCATCGCCTATCTCGCCGACGATCCCGAGACCGCGGTCATCATGCTCTATATCGAGGGCTGCCGCGACGGGCAGAAGCTGGCCGCCGCGCTGGCGCGCGCACGGGCGCGGCGCAAGCCGGTGATCTGCCTCAAGGTCGGGCGCACCGAGGCGGGCATTGCCGCGGTCGCCTCGCACACCGCGGCGCTGGCCGGCGCCGACGAGATCTTCGACGCCATGTTCCGCCAGCACGGCGTCTATCGCTGCGACACCATGGAGGAGTTCTTCGACATCGGCTATGCCGCAGCCCAGGTGAGCGAGCCGCCCGCCGGCCGGCATGTCGGCATCATCACCGTCTCCGGCGGCGTCGGCGTGCTGATGGCGGACAGCGCCGCGGCACGCGGCCTCGAGGTGACGCCGGCGCCGCAGACGCTGCAGGACGACATCCGCGCCATGGTGCCGTTTGCCGCCACCCGCAACCCGATCGACGTCACCGGCCAGGTGGTGACCGACATGGGCATTCTCGAGCGCACCATCGAGCTGACGCTCGCCGCCGGCTTCTATGAGAGCGTCGCCTGCTTCATCGGCTCGGTCGGCCGCTCGCCGGTGAACGCGCCGCGCTTCGCGGCGGCGTTCCCGCGGCTGCGCCGGCGCTATCCCGAAAGCCTGCTCGCCGTCGCCTGCTATTACACGCCGCAATTCCGCGCGGCGCTCGATGGCGCGGGCTGCCTGGTGTTCGACGAGCCGACCCATGCGCTGCGCGCCATCGCAGCGCTCTCGCAATTCCGCCGCGGCTTCGACGCGATCCCGGCCGCGCCGGCACCGCTGCCGGCGCCGGAAAAGCTGCCGCCGGGCCCCTGCGACGAGGCGACCTCGCTCGCCATCCTCGCCCGCGCCGGACTGCCGGTGGTGCCGCACCGCCTGGTGCGCTCGGCCGCTGAGGCAGGCGCGGCGGCGAAGGCGCTGGGCCTGCCGGTCGCGCTCAAGATCGTCTCGCCCGACATCACCCACAAGACCGATCTCGGCGGCGTGGCCTTGAACCTCGCGACCCCCGACGCGGTGCGCCGCGCCTTCGACGAGGTCACCGCGCGCGTGCGCAAGGCCGCGCCGCTGGCGGCGCTCGCCGGCTGCCTCGTCGCGCCGATGGTGGCGGGCGGCGTCGAGACCATTCTCGGCGCGCAATGGTATCCGGTCTTCGGCTCGGTGGTGATGCTGGGGCTCGGCGGCATCTTCGTCGAGGCGCTCAAGGACGTGACCTTCCGCGTCGCGCCCTTCGACCAGGCCGAGGCGCGGCGGATGATCGCGGAGCTCCGCGCGCTGCCGGTGCTGCATGGCATGCGTGGCCGCCCGCCAGCCGATCTCGAGGCGCTCGCCCGCGCGTTGGCCGAGCTCTCGCGCTTTGCCGCGGCCCAAGGTCCGGCGCTCAAAAGCCTCGACGTCAACCCGTTCCTGGTGCTGCCGGAGGGACAGGGCGCGCTCGCACTCGACGCCGTCCTCCTGCCCGCCTGAGCGCTCAGCAAGGACATTGTCCATGGCCGAAAACCCGATGACGCCGTTTATCGCGATGGCCGGCAAGCCTTCTCCGCCGCCCGCCTCTCAGACGCCCCTCCCTTGTTGACGCAGGGCTATCGCCTATGCGTATAGGGGCTTCACCACGGAGGCACGGAGGGCACGGAGAAGGGAAGACTGGCGCGCGCGCAGGCAGGCGCGCGTGGCGCATGTTCCAAGCACCCCACCCCCGCCAACCACCGCCGTCCCCGCGCAAGCAGGGACCCAGGGCGAGCGCCGCGCGGTTGCTCCTGGGCCCCGGCTTTCGCCGGGGCGACGGAAACGTTGTCACGGGTTCTTCTTCTCCGTGCTCTCGTCGATCCGCTTCGCGGCTCGACCTCCGCGGTCAATCTTCTTCATCGGCGGTTCGGCGGCACATGCGATCGCCCTGCATCAAGGGCGGAGAGGCCGCTGCACGGGTTGGCGCCCCATGACCCCAGGACCCGCCCGCTGGCAGCCCTGGGTGATCACGGGGCTGCTGTTCTTCTTCATGTTCATCAACTTCGCCGACAAGGCGGTCATCGGGTTGGCGGCGCTGCCGATGATGCGGGATCTGCAGCTCTCGCCGGTGCAATGGGGCCGGGTCGGCAGCAGCTTCTTCTGGCTGTTCTCGCTGTCGGCGATCCTGACCGGCTTCGTCGTCAACCGCCTGCCGGCGAAATGGGTGATCGCGGTCATGGCGCTGATCTGGGCGCTGACGCAATTCCCGATGCTGGGCCTGGTGTCGTTCCCGATGCTCATCGCTTGCCGCGTCGTCCTCGGCGCCGGCGAGGGCCCGGCCTATCCGGTGGCGCTGCACGCCGTCTACAAATGGTTCCCCAACAACCTGCGCACGCTGCCCACCGCCATCATCGCCATCGGCGCCGGTGTCGGGGTCGTCGTCGCCGCGCCGGTGCTGGTCGACGTCATCACCGCCTATGGCTGGCATGCCGCCTTCGGCCTGCTGGGCGTCGTCGGCCTCGTCTGGACCGTCGCCTGGGCGATCTTCGGCCGCGAGGGCGAGATCGCGGAGCCGGTGGTCGCCGCGGCCGGCGGCGGCGGCGATCGCGTGCCCTATCTCCGCCTCCTCACCTGCCCGACGATGCTCGGCATCTTCATCGCCGGCTTCGTCGCCTATTGGGGGCTGGCGATGCTGGTCGCCTGGACGCCGCCCTTCTTGCAGGCCGGCCTCGGCTACGGCGTCGACGCCACCAAATGGCTGGTGGCCGCGAGCTGGGCGGCGAGCGCGCTGCTGACCCCGCTGGTCGGCGCGCTGTCGCAGCGGGCAAAGCTCAAGGGCGCCTCGAGCCGCGCCGCGCGCGCCATCCCGGCGGCGTTGCTGCTGACGGCGGCGGGCACGCTCGGCGTCGCCGCGCTGTTGCTCTCCACCGGCGGCGTGCAGATCGCGCTGCTGATCGCGACCCACTCCATCGGCGCGCCGATCTACACGCTGCTCCCAGCGATGGTCGGCGAGATCACGCCGCTCAGCCAGCGCGGCGCGATGCTGTGCATCAGCAACGCCGTCGCCACGCTGGCCGGGCTGATCGCGCCGGAGGTGGCGGGCCACATCATCGCCGGCGCGGCGACCCCTGCCCAAGGTTACGTCGCGAGCTTCCTGCTTGCCGGCGCGATCATCGCCTCGGGCGGGCTCATCTCGCTGCTGCTGCTGCGCCCCGAGGCCGACATCGCCCGCTTTGCCGCGCGGAGCGCCGCCGCGTCGCACGCGCTGGCGGCGCAATGACCTGACGTCGAGACGGGCCGCGGCAAGCCCAGCCGAGCCCAAAATGACGCCGCGCGGCGAGTCCGAGCTTGACACCCGCCGACGGCTCGAACCACGATCACACAACAATATGCCCGATGACCAACATCGGGGCGGGACAGGGAGGTTGACATGCTCATCCGTCAGTTGCTGACGTTGGCTTGCGCCGCCGCGGTCGTGGTGCCCTCGGGGGCCTTGGCCAAGGATCCCATCAGGATCGGCTTCCCGATCCCGCTATCCGGCGCGACCGCGATCTACGGCGTGCCGATCCTCACCGGCGCCGAGATGGCCGTGGCCGAGATCAACGCCAAGGGCGGCGTCCTCGGCCGCCAGCTCGAGCTCCTGTCGCGCGACAGCAAGGCCAATGCCGACGAGGCGGTGCGCCTCGCGCGCGAGCTCATCATCAAGAACAATGCCGACTTCCTTGTCGGCACGCTGACCTCGGCCGAGGCGCCGGCGGTGTCGACCATCGCCAAGGAGAACAAGATCGTCTTTCTCGCGCCCACGGCCAAGACCGTTCAGCTCACCGCGCCGGCGAATCTGCATCCCTATCTGTTCCGCGTTGCCTCCAACACCACCATCGAAGGGCAAGCCGGCGCGTTCGTCATGGCGCAGTGGAAGGACATCAAGCGCGTGGCCACCATCGCCCCCGACTACGCCTATGGCAGGGACGCCATCGCCGCCTTTGTCGAGCACCTGAAGAAGCTGCGGCCCGACATCGAGATCGTCGATCAGCAATGGCCGAAGCTCGGCGAGCCCGACCTCACCGCCTTCATCACGGCGCAGATGAGCAAGCAGCCCGACGCGGTCTATTGCGACTTGTTCAGCGGCGACTTCGTCACCTTGGTCAAGCAGGGGACGCCGCTCGGCTATTTCAAGGCGATCCACAACCGCCTCGCCGATGGCGGCGAGGTCGGGTCGGTGGACGTGGCGCAGGCGCTGGGCGCCGATTATCCCTATGGCATCTGGGCCAATGCCTACGATCCCGTGATCTGGCCGGAGCGCGAGCCCGCCGAGCACAAAGCCTTCGTGCAGCGGCTCAAGGCCTTCATGAAATCCGATGTCGGCTCGGGGTGGGCGATCATGGGCTACAGCTCCATCCTGGCGCTCGTCGCCGGGATCGAGAAAGCGGGCACCACGGACGAAGCCAAGGTCGCCGCGGTGCTGCCCGGCCTCACCTTCGATACGCCGGTGGGCAAGCGCACCTTCGACGCCGCGACCCACGATGCCGACACCGGCGAGTTCTGGGGCGAGATGGTCAAGGACCCGGCCTATCCCTACGCCGTCATCAAGTCGCCGACCTACTACAATCCCGCGCCCTACACGAACTGACCACGGCGCGGCGGCGGCGCGCGCGGGAAAGCTGACCGGCCGTGGCCGCGTCCTTCCTCTTCGGCCAGTTCGTCGGCGGCCTGACCACGGCGATGTTTCTCTTTCTCATCGCCTCCGGGCTGTCGCTGGTCTTCGGCGTCATGCGCGTCATCAATTTCGCGCACGGCACCTTCTACATGATCGGGGCCTATCTCGCCTGGCAGGCGGTGCAGTGGCTCGCACCGTCGGCGGAGCGGTTCTGGCCGTCGGTGCTGCTCGCCGCGCTCGGCGTCGCCCTCCTCGGCGCGATCGTGGAGCGGCTGTTGCTGCGCTATCTCTATGGTCGCGAAGAGCTCTATCAGCTGCTCTTCACCTACGCGCTGGTGCTGGTCCTGGGCGATGCCGCCAAGTTCATCTGGGGCACCGGCCAGCTCTCGGTGTCGCGTCCCCCGGTGCTCGGCGGCGGCATCGAGGTTTTCGGCACCACGGTGCCGGTTTACAACCTCTTCGTCATGGCGATCGGCCCGGCCATCGCGGTCGCCGGCTGGCTGGCGCTGAGCCGCACCGGCGCCGGCCGGATGGTGCGGGCAGCCTCCTATGACCGCGAGATGCTCGATGCGCTGGGCGCCAATGTCGGCGCCCTCTACACCGGCATGTTCGTGGTGAGCGCGTTTCTCGCCGGGCTCAGCGGCGCGCTGGTGACGCCGATCGTGAGCATCGTGCCGGGAATGGATGTGGAGATCATCGTCCAGGCCTTCATCGTCGTGGTGATCGGCGGGCTCGGCTCGTTCTGGGGGACGTTTTGGGGATCCGTTATCTACGGCCAGGTCCTGTCCTTCGGTATCCTGATCTTTCCCGGCTTCTCGCTGTTCTCGGTCTTCGCCTTGATGGTGGTGATCCTGATCATCCGCCCCTGGGGTCTCTTCGGCCGGCCGATCCGATGAGCCGCCGCCGCGCCGCGCTCGCGCGCCGTATCCCCTGGACGCTCGTCGTGTTTCTCGTCGCGATCTGGGTCCCGTGGCTCGGCTCGCGCTACGACACCTTCCTCGGCACCGAGATCGCCATCGAAGCGCTGTTCGCGGTGAGCCTCAACCTGCTGCTCGGCACCACCGGCCTCGTCTCCTTCGGCCACGTCGCCTATTTCGGCGTCGGCGCCTATGTCTGCGGCATCCTGATGAAGACCTATGCGCTGCCCTTCGTCATCGCCTTTCCGGCGGCAGGGATCGGCGCTGCCGGCTTTGCCCTGGTGTTCGGCTATTTCTGCGTGCGGCTCAGCGCGATCTACTTCGCCATGCTGACGCTCGCCTTCTCGCAGATCGTCTGGGCCATCTGCTTCAAGTGGAATGCCGTGACGGGCGGCGATCAGGGCTTGCCGGAAGTGCCCTATCCCAACCTCGACTGGATCGCGGGGATACCGGGCCTCGGCGACACCAGCATCAGCGACCGCTTCTATCTCCTGACCCTGACGCTGGTGGCGCTGTCGCTGGCGGCGCTGCGGCAGGTCGTGCGCTCGCCTTTCGGCCGCATGCTGACCACGATCCGCGACAATCCCGAGCGCGCCGCCTTCATCGGCCTCAATGTCCGGGCCTATGAGCTCGCCGCCTTCGTCGTCGCCGGCGCCTTCGCGGGACTCGCCGGCGCGCTCTTCGGCATCTTCAATCGCGGCGTCTTCGCCGACTATGTCTTCTGGTCGAAATCCGCCGAGGTGATGATCATGACCATCCTCGGCGGCATGAATTATTTCTGGGGGCCGCCGGTCGGCGCGCTGGCGCTGGTGTGGCTCAATCAGGAGATCACCTCCTATACCCAGTACTGGCCGTTCGTGCTCGGCACGATCCTGCTGGTCCTGCTCTACGCCTTCCCCGGCGGCATCGTCGGCGGGCTCGTCGCCGGGTTCCACCGCGTGCGGCGCCGGCTGAGCCCGCGCGATGCTTGACGTGCGCGGGCTGCGCAAGAGCTTTGCCGGCTTCGTCGCCGTCGACGGGGTGAGCCTCGCCGTCGCGACGCGCCAGATCGCCGCGGTGATCGGGCCGAACGGCGCCGGCAAATCAACCTTCTTCAATCTCATCACCGGCCATCTCCGTCCGAATGGCGGCCAGGTGCTGCTCGACGGCCGCGACATCACCGGCACGCCGCCGCATCGCATCTGCCGCTTGGGGATCGGCCGCTCGTTCCAGCGCGCCAACATCTTCCCCCGGCTCTCCGTGTTCGAGAACGCGCAGGCGGCATTGCTCGCCCATCACGGCCGCGGCCGCAATTTCTGGTCGCGCTCGGAGAATTTTTACCGCGACGAGACCGAGGCGCTGCTCGCCTCGGTGGGATTGGGCGGCCAGGCGGCGGCGGTTGCGGGAACGCTGTCCTACGGCAACCAGAAGCAGCTCGAGCTCGGCATCGCGCTGGCGAGCGACCCGGCGGTGCTGCTGCTTGACGAGCCCACCGCCGGCATGTCGGCCAGCGAGACGCAGGAGACGATGCGGCTGCTGCAGAAGATCGCCGGCGAGCGCGGCCTCACTCTGCTCTTCACCGAGCACGACATGGAGGTGGTGTTCGGGATCGCCGAGAAAATCGCGGTGCTGCACCAGGGCCGCCTGCTGGCCGAGGGGACCCCGGCCGAGATGCGCGGCGATGCCGAGGTGCGCCGCGTCTATCTCGGCCAGCGCCCATGACGCCGCTGCTGGCGATCGAGGAGGTCCACACCGCCTACGGCTTGAGCCGGGTGCTGTTCGGCATCTCGCTCGAGGTCGCGGCCGGCGAATGCGTCTGCCTGCTCGGCCGCAACGGCGTCGGCAAGACCACGACCATGCGCTCGATCATGGGCCTGACCCCGCCGAGCAGCGGCCGGGTCCTGTGGCAGGGCCGCGACATCGCGGGTTGGGCGCCGCATCGCGTGGCGCGCGCCGGCATCGGTTTCGTGCCGGAGGACCGCCGCATCTTCGCCGAGCTCAGCGTCTGGGAGAATCTCGATGTCGCCGCCCGCGCCGCCGGCACCGCCCGACGCGGCAGCCGCTGGACGATCGAGGCGGTCTACGAGCTTTTCCCGGTGCTGCGCATTCTGCGCGACCGCCGCGGCGGCTTCCTGTCGGGCGGTGAGCAGCAGATGCTGACGATCGCCCGCACGCTCATGGGCAATCCTGCGCTGCTGCTGCTCGACGAGCCGTCCGAGGGGCTGGCGCCGCTCGTCGTCGAGACGCTCCGCACCAAGATCGGCGAATTGAAGGCGCAAGGCCTCACCATCCTCCTCGCCGAGCAGGGCGTCGACTTCTCCCTCGCGCTTGCCGATCGCGTCTACGTCCTCGAGAAGGGCACCATCCGTTTCTCCGGCGCCGCGAGCGATCTCCGCGACGACAAACGCCTGCTCGACCGGCTGCTGTCGCTTCCAGGCGAGCTCCCGTAGGGAGTTCGTCCGCGGCGGCGCCAGCGGTTGCGCAAACAACCGCGAAAGCCGCTCGCCTCGAGATCCCCCTCGCTCACGGCCAGACTTGCCGCGCGACCTGCACCACCAGCTGGAGCTTCGCGATCTCGTCATCGAGGCTCACCGGATTTCCCGATACCGCGCTGGCGAAGCCGCATTGCGGGCTGAGCGCCAACCGGTCGAGCGGCACGAGCTTGGCGGCCTCCTCGATGCGGCGGCGCAGATCGCCGGGCTGCTCGAGCCGCGGCGATTTGCTGCTGACGAGGCCAAGCACGATCGTCTTGTCCTGCGGCACGCTGGCCAGCGGCGTGAAATCGCCGGCGCGCTCCGTGTCGTATTCGAGGAAGAATCCATCGACCTCGATCTCGTTGAAGAGCCGCTCGGCGATGTAGCGGTAGCTGCCTTCGGCGAGCCACTTTCCCTTGAAATTGCCGCGGCAGAGATGCATGCAAACACTCATGCCGCCGGGCCGCCCCGCAAGGCAGGCATTGACCAGCGCGACATAGTCCCCGATGAGCCGGTCGGGGTCCTCGCCGCGCGCCCGCACGCGCGCGCGGATCTGCTCGTCGCACAGCATCGCGAGCGCGACCTCGTCGAGTTGGATGTAGGTCGCGCCGCGCTGGCCTAGATCGGCGATCTCCTCGCGGAAGACGCGCGCGAGATCGGCGAAATAGGCATCGTCATCGCCATAGCCGGCCGTGCGGACGCTGTCGCTCTCGCACCAGAAATGCATGGTCGAGGGCGCCGGCATGGTAAGCTTCGGTGTGCGCCGGGTGATCGATGCAACGAAGTTGTATTCGGCACCGGAGATGCTGCCCTTGCGCCGCAGCCGCCCGGTGGGGAGCGGCGCGAGGAAATGCGTCGCCGCGTGATCGTCGTCATGGAAATCGAAGCGCGCCTGCGCCACCGCAAGCCCCTCGACGCCGTCGACAAAATGCGACCAGTAGGAGGCGCGGCGGAATTCGCCGTCGGTCACGCCCTCGAGGCCGATGCGTTCCTGCAGCGCCACGACCTCGCGGATGGCGCGATCCTGGACCGCGCGGAAGCCCGCCGCGTCGAGCTTGCCCTCGCTGACGGCGCGAAAGGCCTGGCGCAGCTCCGGCGGGCGCAGCAGGCTGCCGACATGCTCTGCGCGAAACGGCGGCGGACGACGTGTCGTCATGTCGCTGGCTCCTTGCGGCCGGGCGGCCTCGCTTCGACGCCGCTCAGGAAGAGATCGGCGAGCGAATTGGCAACCACGGGCAACTGCGTCAGCGGCACGCGCTGCCCAAGCCAGGCGGCGGCCGAATTCGCCAGCCCGATGATGGCCAAGGTCGCAAGCCGAGGCTCGACGTCGCGGCGCAAGGCGCCGGCAGCGATGCCGTCCTCGAAGATGCTTTCGACCAGCCGCTCGTAGCGCCGCGACACCGCGCCGATCTTGCGGCGGCTTTTGCGCGGCAGATGGTGCCGTTGATTGAGGAAGACACGGACATAGTCCGGGCGAGCGAGCAGCGGCGTCAGATGATTGAACACAACGGCGCGGAGCTTCTCGGCCGTGCCGCGATCGCTCGCGACGATGACCTCCAGGTTCACGACGAAATCCTCGACGCCGCGATAGCAGACTTCCTCGAGCGCCGCCTCCTTGGAGGAGAAATAATAATAGAGGCTGCCCTGACGGATGCTCAGCCGATCGGCGATCGCCTTGGTGCTGGCACCGTGATAGCCCTGCTCGGCGAATTCCGCGGCGGCGGCGTCGATGATCTCCCAATAGCGCCGCGTGTACTTGTCGCCTTGCGGCGCGTCCGCCGGCGCGGCGCGCGGACGCGCCGGCACGGCGACGCGCGCGCCCTCCCGCAAGGGCAAGCTGCCGCCTTTTCTTGCCGGCTCCGCACGTGACATCCCGCTCGAGCCTCGGTCGCTGACCATGGAATGTTTGCTCTTGAATTCTATAGAGCGTTCGATACGCTAGCGGGCAATCGGCCCGGCTGTCAACGCACTCATGAGCGGCAACCGCGAAGACCGAGCCGAACACGGTATCCGGGATGGAAGGCGTTGCCGGAGGGGCGCGACAATCGGCGCCCCGGCCCGGCACGGCGAGAGGCACGCATCGGTGGCGAGCGACATCCGACATGAAGATGCCGACGCAGCCGCGGAACGGACGCTCGCGGCCTATGCCGGGCTGCGCGGCAAGACGGCACCGCTGCTCCTTGCCGAGCGGGCCGAGCGCGAGCCGGACACGATCGCCTACCGCGCCAAGCATCTCGGGATCTATCACGAGCGTTCCTGGCGCGACTTCCGCGATCGCGTGGCGCGTTGCGCCGAGGGCTTGCGCCGTCTCGGTCTCGCGCACGGCGAGAGGGTGGCGATCATGGGCGAGGCTTGCGAGGAATGGGTCATCGCCGATCTCGCGGCGCAGGCCGCCGGCGCCATCACCTACGGCATCTATCCCACCAGCTCGGTCTCCGAGCTGGCCTATCAGATGAAGAGTGGCGGGGCCGCTTTCTTCGTCGCCGAGGATCAGGAATATGTCGACAAGATCCTGCCGCTGATCGACGAGCTGCCGGCCTTGCGCTGGGTGATCGTCGTCGATGTCTCCGCGATGTTCATGGTCCGCCATCCCAAGCTCACGCCGTTCGATCGGCTGCTGCGCCTGGGCGAGGAGGCCGGTGCCGATGGCGCGAGCTTCCGGGCGCTGGTCGACGCGCTAGACCCGCGCTCGCCCGCCTTTATCGTCTATACCTCCGGCACCACCAGCCAGCCGAAGGGCGCCGTGATCGCCCACGGCAAGCACTTGGCCGCCGCATACAGCCTGGTCGATCGTCATCCCCCGCTGCAGCAGACGCAGCGCACCGTGATCTATCTGCCGCTCTGCCATGTGCTCGGGCGCGATGTCGCCATCACCTTGCCGCTGATGACCGGCCTGATCCCCCATTACGGCGAGAGCGTCGAGGATCTCGCGGCGAGCTTCTTCGAGGTGGCGCCGACGGTGCTGTTCACCGTGCCGCGCTATCTGCAGAAATTCGCCTCGCAGATCCTCGTCGGCATGCACAACACCTCGCCGCTGAAAGCCGGGATCTACGCCCTCGCCCTCGCTATTGGCCGCGCCCATCTGCGCCGTCTGTGGGACGGGCAGGCCGGTCCTGCCGGGCGCCTGGTTTATCGCCTGGCCCATGCCGTGGCCTTCCGGCCGGTGCTCAACAAGCTCGGCTTCGACCAGCTCGGGCTGGTGGTGGTCGGAGGTGCTGCGATGCCGCCGGAGACCACGGCCTTCTGGCAGATCCACGGTGTCGACGTGGTCGAGGTCTATGGCCAGACGGAAGTCGCGGGCGCCGTCATCGCGAGCCAGCCATCCGGCTTCCCGCGCCCCGGCGATGTCGGCCGCCCGCCCGTGGGCTGGAAGGTCGAGCTCGGCGAGGAGGCCGAGATCCTGGTCGACGGCCCCGATATCTTCGAGGGCTATTGGCAGGATCCCGAGGCGACGCGTCAGATCATGGCCTCCGCCGGCCGCCTGCATACAGGCGATGTCGGGGCTTTTCGCGACGGACAGCTGCGGATCGTCGATCGCGCGCGCGATTTCATCGTCACCTCCGGCGGCAAGACGCTGAGCCCGACCGCGATCGAGAACGCCTTGCGCGCCAGCGCCTATGTCAGCGAGGCCGTCGTCTTCGGCCACAACCGGAAATACGTGACGGCGCTCATCGAGATCGATGCGGAGACGGTCGCCGACTGGGCCCGTCGACAGGGCGTCGCCTATACCGGCTTCGCCAGCCTGATCGCGCTCGATGCCGTCCAACGCCTCATCGGGCAAGAGGTGGACACGGCGAATGCGCGGCTCGGACGGGTGGAGCAGATCAAGGCCTTCCGCATCCTGCCCAAGCTGCTCGATCCCGAGGAGGAGGGCGAGCCGGTCACGCCCACGCGCAAAGTGAAGCGCCGGCAGATGCACGAGCGGTTTCGCGACCTGGTTGAGTCGATGTATGCGGATGATGAGGAGCGCCTCCTGGCCGAAGGCGTGGGCGACGTCCTGGCGCACGACGCGAGCGGCTAGCGACGGGGCGAGGTCGACACGGAAAACAAAGACGGCAGCGGGAGGAGTCGATGCGAGGGACGAATTTTCTGATCGGCGTGCTCGGGGCTCTGGTCCTGACCGGCACGGCGCTGATGCAGGGGGCTCGGCCGGCGATCGCCGAGGATGGCTACACCATCGGGCTCAGCGGCGCGATCACCGGCCGCGGCTCCGAGACCTATGCGCCGGTGGTCGATGCGATCAAGCTTTACGTCGATCGGCTCAACGCCAAGGGCGGCGTCAACGGCCATCCCCTGCAAATCCTGGTGGAGGATGACCAGGCGGAGCCGTCGAAAGCCGCCGCCGACATAAAATCGTTCGTCGAGGACGGCAAGGTGATGCTGGCCTTGAACGTCAGCCTGTCGAGCACCTACGCGCCGATGATCAACGACACCAAAGCGGCCGGAATGGGGCTGTTCTTTGCCGGCTCGGTATGCCCGAGCGAGGTCTATCCCCCCGCCGCGCCGCTCGAGTTCTGCTCGACGGCGTTCGGCGCCCATTATGACAGCCGCTTCGCGCTCGATTTCGTCAAGGGCGTGGCGGGCGCGCCGGTCAAGCTTGGCCTCGTCGCCATGGCGATCCCGATCTCGCGCGCCGAGATCGACTTTGCCGAGGATCTCTCGAAGACGCTGGGGATGGAACCCGTCGACAAGGAGGTCATCCCGCCGCCCACGGCCGATTACACGCCCTTCGCCACCAAGCTCAAATCAGCCGACCCGAACTGGATCTATGCCTGGGGGCCTTGGGTCACCCAGGTGAAGACGCTGGAGGCGCTGCGGCGGCTGGGCTGGTCGGGCACCTACATCGCCTATGCGCATATCAATGCCGAGGACGAGCTGGCGCGCGTCAAGGACGACAAGTTCCTCGTCTTCGGCGCGAACGCCTTCTTTCAGGACAATTTGCCCATCCATCAGGAGATCCGCGCGGCGGCGGAAGGCAAGACCCAATATCCCGTGACGCAGCTCGCGGAGGGGTGGGTCGCCGCCACGGTGCTCGATGATGTCTTCAAGCTCGTTCCCTGGCCGCCGACGCGCGAGAAGGTGCTGGCGGCGATGGACGCGGTGACTGTCGACACGCGCGGACTGCGCGGCGGGCCGCTCGCCTGGACCAAGGACAATCATTTCCGCACCAAGACCTATTATCGCGTCTATCGTTGGGACAGCGGCAAGCAGCAGGTGGTGCAGGTCAAGGATTGGACGGGGCTCGACGTAAAGTGATGGGAGCGCGCCGACCAGCGCGGCTTGGACGCTAAGCGACGGCGGGTCCGATGCAGCTTGTCGTCAATATCCTGGTGCTCGCGTCGATCTACGCGCTGATCGGCTGCGGCTATGTGCTGATCTACCGGGTGAGCCGGGTGCTCAGCCTGGCGCATGGCGAGCTGATGATGCTGGGCGCCTATCTGCTGTTCACCACGGCGTCGCTCTTTGGCAAATGGCCGTGGCTGGCGATCGCGGTGGCGCTCGCTCTCAGCCTTCTCGTCGGGCTCCTCGTCTATCTCGCGCTGATGCGGAAGATGGCCGGCGAGAGGGTCTTCGCCGCGGTCCTGGTCACCATCGCGCTCGGCATCCTGGTGCGCGGCGTCATCGCGCTCATCTGGACCGGCAGCGAGCGGCATCCGCTCGAGGCGCTCGGCTGGCGCAATGCCTCGATCGCGCTGCCGGGCTCGGCCGTCATCTCCGGCGTCGGTCTCTTGACCGTCGTGCTGGCCGTCGCCGTCTATCTCGGCCTTTTCGGCTTCTTTCGCGCGACGCGGTGGGGCATCCGCATGCGCGCCGTCGGCGAGAATCCGCTGCTCGCGGCGCAGCGCGGCATCGAGCTTCATCTCGTCTATGCCTGCGCCTGGGCCATGGCGACCTTGACCGGCGGCATGGTGGGCATGTTGCTTGCCGCCGACCAGGGTCTCGATTCCACTATGGCGGTCATCGGGCTCAAGGCCTTTCCCGCCGCTCTGGTGGGCGGGCTCGACAGCCTGCTCGGCGCCGTGGCGGGCTCGCTTCTGGTGGCGGCGGCCGAGGTGCTGGTCATTCAGTATGTCGATCCACTGCTCAGCGACGTCGTGCCGTTCCTGGTGCTCCTCGGCATGCTGATGATCAGGCCCTGGGGCTTGTTCGGGACGCCGGAAGAGCTCGAGCGGGTGTAGGCCATGGCGCGGGCGAGCGGCTATTTCAAGACGAGCTATGCCGCCGAGTTGCGCCTCGTCGAGACCCGCCTGCAACGCGCCAGCCTTGCCCTTCTGCTCCTCCTCCTCGCTGCTTTTCCCTTCGCCGTGACCCCGTTCCTGGTCGATCTCGCCAACCAGCTGTTCCTGGCGGTGGTCGGCAGCGTGGCGCTCATGCTGCTGACCGGCTATGCCGGCCAGGTCTCGCTCGGCCATGCCGGATTGCTCGCGGCGGGCGCCTTCACCGCCGGGATCTTGTCGAACGAGCTCGCTGCCGGATTCTGGATTGCGCTGCCGGCATCGGCGCTGGTGGGCGCCGGGCTCGGTCTCTTGTTCGGGCTGCCGTCGCTGCGCCTCAGGGGGCTCTATCTCGCGATCAGCACGCTCGCGCTCTATTTCGTCGTCGCTTTACTCGGCGGCGAGTACGAGACGCGGCGCGGCTTCTCGACCGGCATCCTGCTCGAGGCGCCGCGCATCGCATCGCTGCGGCTCGACGGCCGCGGCTGGTATTTCCTCCTGCTCGCGATCGACATCGCCGTCATCCTCTTCGCCCTCAACCTATTGCGCGCGCCCACCGGCCGCGCCTGGCGCGCCTTGCGCGGCCGCGAAATCGTCGCCGAAGCCCTCGGCATCTCGGTCCGCCGCGCCAAGCTCTCGGTCTTCGTGACCAGCTCGGTCCTGACGGCGGTGGCGGGCACGCTCTTCGCCTATTACCGCGGCTTCGTCTCGATCGAGGCCTTCTCGCTGTTTCTCTCGGTGCAATATGTCGCCATGGTGATCATCGGCGGCCTGGGCTCGATCCTCGGCGCCGTTCTCGGCGCCGGGCTGGTCGTGCTGCTGCCTTATCTCATCGAGGAGTCGCTGAAGCTGCTGGCGTCGTCGAGCAGCCTTTCGAACCAGCTCTTCGCCGTCAACGCCGCTGCTTTCGGCGCGATCATGATCCTCTTCCTGCTGTTCGAGCCGCAAGGCCTGGTCGGGATCTGGCGCCGGCTGCGCGATTACTTCCTGCTCTGGCCGTTCCGGCGCCGGCCAATCGGGCCGCGAGCCTGAGATGAGCGTCGCCGCGACACCGCTGCTGCGGCTCGACAAGGTCGAGGTCGCCTATCACAAGGTGATCACGGCGGTGCAAGGCGTCTCGCTGGAGCTGCGGGCGGGGCAGGTCGTCGCCCTCCTGGGCACCAACGGCGCCGGCAAGACCACGACGCTTCGCGCCATCTCCGGCTTCCTCGGCCTCGACGATGCCCGCGTGACCGAAGGCAGCATCGCCTATAAGGGACGGCGCATCGAGAACCTGTTGCCGCACCGCGTCACGGCGCTCGGCATCGCGCTGGTGCCTGAGCGCGACAAGATCTTTGAGACCCTCAGCGTCGCTGAAAATCTCGAGGTCAGCGTGCCGCGCCGTGCGCGCGGCCGCGCAAGCCGAGCCGCGATCGACGAGATCTTGGCGCATTTCCCGGCGCTGGCGCGCGTGCGCGCGCGGCTCGCCGGCTATTTGAGCGGCGGCGAGCGGCAGATGCTCGCGATCGCCTCGGCGCTGGCCTGCGGGCCCGAGCTGCTGTTGATCGACGAGCTCTCCTTGGGTCTCTCGCCGCTTCTCGTCGAGGAGCTGATGGCGCGGCTGCGCGCCGTCCGCGATGCGCTCGGTCTTACCATCCTGCTCGTCGAGCAGAACGCCCACGCCGCGCTTGCCATCGCCGATTACGGCTACGTCATCGAGAATGGGCGGATCGTCCTCGATGGCGATGCGGCGCGTCTCAGAGCGCATCAGGATGTGCGCGAGTTCTATCTCGGCCAGGGCTCCGGGGAAGGCCGGCGAAGCTACCGCGAAGTGAAGCAATATCGCCGGACCCGGAGGTGGTATGGCTGAGGGCGCGCGACTTCGGACTGAAGGCCTCGCACTCGACTTCGGCGGCTTGAACGTCCTGCGTGGCGTTTCGATCGAGGCGATGCCGGGCGAATTGTTCGCCTTGATCGGACCGAACGGCGCCGGGAAGACCAGCGTGCTCAACTGCGTCAGCGGCATTTACCGGCCCGGGCGCGGCCAAGTGCTGCTCGGCGAGCGCGACATCACCGCGTTGCCGCCGCATGAGGTGGCGGAAGCCGGGGTGGCGCGCACCTTCCAGCATGGCGAAGTGCTGCCGCAGATGAGCGTGCTGGAGAATCTCCTGCTCGGACGCCATCGCTTGGTCCGGCGCAGTCTGCTGCGCGAGGGTTGGTATTGGGGCGGCATCCGCCGCCAGGAGATCGAGCAGCGGCATCGGGTCGAAGAGATCCTCGATTTCATCGAGATGGAGCGCTACCGCGGCGAGCCCGCAGGGAGCTTGCCTTTCGGGCTGCAAAAGCTCGTCGGCGTCGGCCGGGCGCTCGCTATGGAGCCGACGCTGCTGTTGCTCGACGAGCCCTCGGCCGGCTTGAACCGCGAGGAGAAGGAGCATCTCGCGCGTTTCCTCCTGCGCATCAAGCACGAGCTTGGCATCACCATGATTTGGGTGGAGCATGACATGCAGATGGTGGCCGATCTCGCCGACAGCATTCATGTCTTGAGCTATGGCGAGACCATGATGCGCGGCACGCCGGCCGAGGTATTGGCGGACGAGCGCGTCCTCGAAGCCTATCTCGGACGGCCGGCGTTGTAGAGCGGTCGGGAGGGGCCGCGGAGGGACCGGGAGATGTGTGACTGCGATAACCGCTTGGGCGCGGCGAGAGCCATCAACCCCCAGCGATTCCTGCTGAACGGAAGATGCTCAAAGCGCCGCTCACGCTCGCGCCGGCCGCCAGACGATCTCGGCCTCGGAGCGAGCCGCCACGCTCCAGCGCAGCCGCGATCCTGGACCGCGCGGAAGCCCTCTGCGTCGAGCTTGCCCTCGCTGAAGGCGCGAAAGGCCTGGCGCAGCTCTGGCGGACGCAGCAGGCTGCCGACATGCTCGGCGCAAACGGCGGAGGACGGCGTGTCGTCATGTCGCTGGCTCCTTGCGGCCGGACGGCCCGGTGGAAGTAACGCGGCGCTATTAAGCCACGCTGCCCGGCACGGGGCAGCCCTCTCCGCCCGCTCACGGCGGGTTGCGTTCCGCGTTTTGCGCGTGCATCATACCAGCCATAACGGCGACGCATACGCCGGGGAGGAAGCACGGCCAGCATGAGGTCACAGGCGACCATCAGCGCCGATGTTGCGGCTTGCCGGCCGCAGCTTGCCGCGAGCGGGTTGAACAAGCATTTCGGCGGCGTGCGCGCGGTCGAGGACGTCTCGATCGCCGTCGGCAAGGGCGAGATCGTCTCGATCATCGGCCCGAACGGCGCCGGCAAGACCTCGCTGCTCAACATGATCAGCGGCTTCTACCGGCCGAACAGCGGCACGATCACGCTGGGGGATCGCGACATCACCCGGGCGCGGCCCTCAGAGATCGCCCGGCTCGGCGTCGCCCGCACCTTCCAGAACATCGCCTTGTTCGGCGGCATGACCGTGCTCGACAACATCCTGCTCGGCCGGCACGTGCATATGCGTGCCGGCGTCTTCGCCTCGCTGCTCTACTGGGGCCCGGCGCAGCGCGAGCAGGTGGCGCACCGCGCCCGGGTCGAGGAGCTGATCGAGTTCCTGAAGCTCGAGGACATCCGCAAGCAGCCGACGGGCGCGCTCCCCTATGGCTTGCGCAAGCGCGTCGAGCTCGGGCGCGCGCTGGCGCTCGAGCCCACGGTGCTGCTGCTCGACGAGCCGATGGCCGGCATGAACCAGGAGGAAAAGGAGGACATGGCGCGGTTCATCCTCGACATCAATACCGAATGGGGTACGACGATCATCCTCATCGAGCACGACATGGCGGTGGTAATGGACATCTCCGACCGCGTCGCCGTGTTCGACCGCGGCCGCAAGATCGCCGATGGCACGCCCGACACGGTGCAGCGCGACCCCGCCGTCATCCGCGCCTATCTCGGCAGCGACCGGCACCGGCAGGGAGCAAGCGCGTGAGCGACGCGGCGACGCTGCCGTTGCTGCTGCGGCAAAAAGCCGAGACCATGGCGGATCGCCCGGCGATGCGCGAGAAGCATCACGGCATCTGGCAGACCGTCACCTGGCGGCAGTATCGGTGGGAGGTGGGGGAGTTCGCCCTCGGCCTCGCCGCTGCGGGCTTCCGCCGCGGCGAGAAGCTGTCGGTGATCGGCGACAACCGCCCGCGGCTCTATTGGGCGCAGCTGGCAGCGCAGAGCCTCGGCGGCGTCGCCGTGCCGGTCTATCAGGACTCGATCGCCGCGGAGCTCGTCTTTGTTCTCGAGCACGCCGAAGTCTCGGTGATCGTCGCCGAGGACCAGGAGCAGGTCGACAAGATCCTGTCGCTGCGCGAGCGGCTGCCGAGCCTCAGGCTGCTCGTCTATGACGATCCGCTGGGGATGCGTGCCTACCAGGACACGCTGCTCAAATCCTTCGATGAGGTCCAGGAGGCGGGGCGCGCCTTCGGCGCCAAGCACCCGGGATATCTCGAGGCGGCGATCGAGCAAGGCTCGCCCGACGATCTCGCGCTCCTCGCCTACACCTCGGGCACGACCGGAAATCCCAAGGGCGTGATGCTGTCGCACGCCAATCTCATCGGCGCCGCCCGCGCTTTCGCCGCGGCGGAAGACATCCGGCCCAGCGACGAATGGCTGTGCTACCTGCCGATGGCCTGGGTCGGCGACGCGCTCTACTCGACGGTGATGAGCCTGCTCATCGGCTTCGCCTGCAACTGCCCGGAAAATCCGCAGACGGTGCTGCGCGACCTGCGCGAGCTCGGCCCGACCGCGCTACTGGCGGCGCCGCGCGTTTGGGAGAACCTGCTCACCTCGGTGCAGATCAAGGCGGCGGATGCGAGTCCACTGAAGCGCGGCGTCTTCGAGCTCTTCCGTCGACTGGCCGACCGGGCAGAGCGGCTGCGCGGCGAGGGCAGGATGCCGCCGCTGCCGCTACGCCTCCTGCTGGCGCTGGGCGAGGTTCTCATCTACGGCCCCGTGCGCGACCAGCTGGGGCTGCGCCGCGTGCGCTGGGCCTATACCGGCGGCGCGCCGCTCGGCCCGGACACCTTCCGCTTCTTCCGCGCTTTCGGCGTCAACCTGAAGCAGATCTACGGCGCCACCGAGCTCGCCGGCCTGGTTGCGCTGCAGCGCGACGGCGAAGCCCGCGCCGACACCGTCGGCCGGCTCTGTCCCGGCATGGAGCTGCGCATCGACGATCGCGGCGAGGTGCTGATCCGCTCTCCTGGCATGTTCAGGGGCTACTACAAGCAGCCCGAGGCGACGCGTGAAACGATGACGGAAGACGGCTGGCTGCGCACCGGCGACGCCGGGTTCGTCGATCACTCCGGTCACCTCGTCATCATCGACCGCGCCAAGGATGTCGGCAAGCTCAGCGACGGCTCGCCCTTCGCGCCGCAGTTCCTCGAGAACAAGCTCAAATTCAGCCCCTTCATCAACGAGGCGGTGGCTTTCGGCGACGGTCGGCCCTTTGTCGCCGCTATGGTCGCGATCAACCCCGAGACGACTGCCAAATGGGCGGAGCGCCGCGGCATTGCCTACGCCTCGTTCCAGGATCTCAGCGCCAACGCCGGGGTGCGCCAGCTCATCCGCGACGAGATCGGCAAGTGCAACGCCAGCCTGCCGCCGGCGGCACGCATCCGCCGCTTCCTGCTCCTCAACAAGGAGCTCGAGGCCGACGACAACGAGATCACCCGCACGCGCAAGATCCGCCGCCGCTACGTCGCTGAGAAATACAAGGCGGTCGTCGACGCGCTCTATGGCGGCCAGAGCGACGTCGAGCTCATCGCCGACATCACTTACGAGGACGGGCGCAAATCGACGATCCGCTCGAACGTCGCGATCGAGAGTTCCGACACGGCGCCGCCGGCGCAGATGGAGCCGGCGCATGCCTGACATCGACTGGCAGTTCACGCTGCTGCTGATCACCAACGGGGTGATGATCGGCCTGATGTACACGCTCATCGCGCTCGGCTTCGTGCTGGTCTACAAGGCGACGGACGCCATAAACTTCGCTCAGGGCGAGTTCGTCATGTTCGGCGGCTTCGTCGCCGCGGCGGCCGCCTTTTTCGCGGGTCTGCCGTTCTGGGCCACAGCGCTGATCGCGATTGCCGTGATGGTCGGTTTCGGCTTCGCGCTCGAGCGGGTCGTGCTGCGACCGCTCATCGGCCGCCCGGTGGTCGCGGTGATCATGGCGACGATCGGCGTCGCGGCGCTGCTGCGCGGCTTCTGCACGCTGGTCTTCGGCGCGGGAACGCGTGCCATCGTCATGCCGATCGGCGACGAGCCGATCTTCCTTGGTCCGGTCATGCTGCCGCCGGTCGAGCTGGTGGGCGCCGGCGTCAGCCTGGTGTTCCTCGCGGGCTTCACCTGGTTCTTCCTGCGCAGCCGCATGGGCGTGGCGATGCGCGCCGTCGCCGACAGCCAGCAAGTGGCGATGGCCATGGGGATCAACGTGCAGCGCTATTTCGCGCTCGCCTGGGCGATGGCCGGCATCGTCGCGGCGCTGGGCGGCATCGTCTGGGGGGCGATGCTCGGAGTCGACAACCAGCTTGCGGTGGTCGGGCTCAAGGTGTTTCCGGTGGTCATCCTCGGCGGCCTCGATTCCGTCATCGGCGCCGTCGTCGGCGGCTTGATCGTCGGCGTCGTCGAGAATCTGGCGGCGGGCTATCTCGATCCCGTCGTCGGCGGCGGCACTAAGGACTTCGTCCCTTATATCCTGATGATTCTCGCCTTGATGATCCGGCCCTACGGCATTTTCGGGCGGCGGCGGATCGAGCGCGTGTGAGCTTCCGAGAGCGGCGCCGGGAGGCGCGAGGTTGGCATGTTTCATCGCGAGTCCGGCGTCTTCAAGACCAGCTATGCCGCGGACATGGCGCTTTACCCGTTGCCGATCGCGCGCTGGACGGTGGCCGGCCTCGCCGCCCTCTTCGTCGTGCTGCTGCCGTTGGCGCTCAGCGAGTACTACCTCTCGATCCTCAATCTCATCCTCATCGCCGTCGTCGGCGCCATCGGCCTCAACATCCTCGTCGGCAATACCGGGCAGATCTCGATCGGCCACGGCGCCTTGATGTCGGTCGGCGCCTACACCGCCGCCAATCTTATCACGCGCCTCGCCGCGCCGTTCTGGATCGCGCTGCCGGCCGGCGGCGCGATGGCGGCGGCGATCGGCGCGGTGATCGGCATACCGTCGCTGCGCATCAAAGGGCTCTATCTCGCCATCGCCACGCTGGCCGGCCAGCTCATCATCGAATGGACGATCAACCACGTCCCCTGGATCTCCGGTGGCGTGCAGGCGTCGATCGAGGTGCCGCGCCCGTCGTTCCTCGGCATCCAGCTCAAGACGCAGGCGCAGCTTTGCCTCTTCCTGCTGTTCTTCGCCGCGATCGGCATCACCGGCGCGCTCAACCTGGCGCGCAGCCGCATCGGCCGCGCCTTCGTCGCCATCCGTGATCAGGATATCGCCGCCGAGATCATCGGCATCGACATCTTCCGCTACAAGCTGCTGGCCTTCGCCATTTCGTCTTTCTACGCCGGCGTCACCGGCGTGCTCTACACCTATTATCTCGGCATCGCCAATTACGAGCAGTTCCAGATCACCGTGTCGATCGACTACCTCGCCATGATCATCATCGGCGGGCTGGGATCGGTGCTCGGCGCGATCCTCGGCGCGATCTTCGTCACGCTGCTGCCGATCGCCACCCGCTGGGGCCTCGAAGGGCTCGGCGGCCTGATCTTCTCGCAGGCGGATCTGGCGAACATCATCCCGAATCTGCGCCTGACGATGTTCGGCGCGCTGATCATCCTCTTCCTGGCGCTTGAGCCCGAGGGGCTGAACCGGTTGTGGCGCAACATCGTCAATTATTTCCGTTTCTGGCCGTTTTCGTACTGAGACGACAACAGCAAGGGAGGTTGGTCATGAAGGGCATAACGGTAAGCACGGTGGCGCTGGCCGCCGTGGCGGCAAGCGCGGCCTGGGCCGCCGGCGCGCAAAAGGACGTGGTGATCGGCGAGCAATGCGATCGCACCGGGCCGACGCAGATCGTCGGCGTCAATCTCTGCCCGGCGATCCGGGACTACATCGATCTCGTCAACTCGAAGGGCGGGGTCGAGGGCTACACGATCAAGCTCGACGAGATCGACAACGAGTACAAGGTGCCGCCAGCGGTCGAGGCCTATGAGCGGGAGAAGGCCGAGGGCGCGGTGTCGATCATGCTCTACGGCACGCCGCAGACGCAGGCGCTGACGCAGAAGCTGAACGAGGACAAGATCCCCGGCACGTCGCCGGGCTTCGGGACCGCGGCGGCGGCGAACGGCGCGCGCTATCCCTACGTCTTCCCGATCGCGGCATCCTACTGGTCGCAGGGCGCCGCGGCGGTGAAGTTCATCAAGGACAAGCTCGGCGGCCTCGAAGGCAAGAAGATCGCTTATCTCTATTACGACAACCCCGCCGGGCATGAGCCGCTGGTCATCCTCGAGGATCTGCAGAAAGCCGAGAAATTCGAGCTCAAGACCTTCGCGGTGCCGCCGCCCGGCGTGGAAATGGGCGCGCAGGTCCTGGACATCGCGCAGCGCTATCGGCCCGATTTTGTCATCGCGCATCTTTTCGGCCGCTCGCCCTCGGTGGCGATCAAGGAGCTGAAAGGTGCCGGCTATCCCTTGTCGAAGGTGATCGGCCTGGTCTGGGCGTCGGCCGAACCGGACATCGCAGCGGCCGGCGGCTGGTCGGTCGCAGAGGGCTACCACACCGTCCAGTTCGCCGGCGTCGGCGACAACTACCCCGTGCGCAAGGAAATCGTCGCCATGTACAAGGCGCAGGGCAAGGAGCCGCCCAAGGAGATGGCGAACACGGTCTACTACAACCGCGGCCTGCTGATAGCGGCGGTGCATGTCGAGGCCATCCGCAACGCCATCAAAGCCACGAACGGCGCGGCGCCGACGGGCGAGGATGTGAAGAAGGGCTTCGAAGCCATTCACGACGTGACCTTGGGCGGTCTTGTCCCGCCGATGGAGCTCAGCGCCGCCGATCACGAAGGCGGCGGCTGGGTGCAGGTCTTCCAGGTGAAGGGCGGCGGGTTCGTCAAGGAGACCGACTGGTTCAAGGCCTATCCGGAGGTGCTGGCGAAGGAGCTCAAGGCAGCCGAGTAGAGGGGGGACGGCGGGGATTCCGGCCGGCGCCCGTCGGCGCCGGCCGGATCTTCCGGCTTCCGGGCAAAGGCGATGCTGACGCTCAACAACATCGAGGTCGTCTATGACGGCGTCATCCTGGTGCTGAAGGGCGTCTCGCTCGTCGCCAAGGAGGCCGCGGTGACGGCGCTGCTCGGCGCCAACGGCGCCGGCAAGACGACGACGCTCAAGGCGATCTCGGGCCTGTTGCGCACCGAGCGCGGCGAGGTCACCAAGGGCAGCATCGAGTTCAACGGGGCCAGGCTCGACCATCTGCCGCCGCACGAGGCGGTTCGCCACGGCGTCGCCCAGGTTTTGGAAGGGCGGCGGGTCTTCGACAACCTCACCGCCGAGGAGAATCTCGTTGCCGGCGGCCATGTGCAGCCCGAGCCTGCCCGGCTGCGGCAGGACATCGAGCGCACCTACGAGCTGTTTCCGCCGTTGCGCGAGCGCCGGCATCACCTCGCGGGCTATCTTTCCGGCGGCGAGCAGCAGATGCTGGCGATCGGCCGGGCGCTGATGAGCAACCCCAAGCTCATCCTGCTCGACGAGCCGTCGCTCGGCCTGGCGCCGCGCTTCGTCGAGCATATCTTCGGCGCCGTGCGCCGGCTCAAGGAGGAGCGCGGCATGACCGTGCTGCTGGTCGAGCAGAATGCGGCGCTCGCGCTCGACATCGCCGATGACGGCTATGTCATGGAGAACGGCCGCATCGTCCTCGACGGCACCGCCGCGAGCCTGCGGCAGAATTCCGACGTCCGCGAGTTCTATCTCGGCCTCAACGAGCTCGGCACGCGCCGCTCCTATCGGGACGTGAAGCGCTATCGGCGCCGCAAGCGCTGGCTATCCTGAGCGGCGTCGCACGACCGGAGCAACGCCATGGAAACCGTGGGATTGGGCTTTTTTTTCGAGGATCTGCCTGTCGGCAGGACGTTCCGCACCATCGGCCGCACCGTGACCGAGGCCGATATCACCGCCTTCGTCAATTGCACCGGCATGGTGGAGGTGCTGTTCACCAACCTCGAGTTCCTGCGCGAGGAATCCGACATCAAGCAGCGCCTGGCGCCGGCGGCGCTGACCTATTGCCTCGCCGAGGGCCTGCTGGTGCAGGCGACGATGCAGCACACCGGCCTCGCCTTCCTGCACATGGAGCTCGACGTCAAGGCCCCGGTCTTCGCCGGCGACACCATCCATGTCGAATGCGCGGTGGTCGAGGCGAGGCTGAGCCGCAACCGGCCCGGCCGCGGCCTGGTGCGCACTGTCAACAAGGTGGTGAAGCAGGACGGCAGCCTGGCGCTCACCTACAACCCGCTGCGCCTGATCAAGTGCCGGAACGGGTGAGCGCGCGGCGCGCTAAGTCTAGAGCGTGTTCGGGAGAGGTGGAACCAACCCCGCCGCTCCCGCGAAAGCGGGAGCCCAGGAGCAACCGCACATCGCTTGCCCTGGTTCCCCGCTTGCGCGGGGAAGGCGATGATGATGACGATTCTATCTGCTCGGGACGCGCTCTAGAAGCCCGGCGGCCATCGTTCCAGCAGACCGGACGCGGCCTCGAACAACGCGGCCGCTCGCAACAGAGACGTCTCGCCGCGGAAATGGCCGACGAGCTGCAGCCCGATCGGCAGCCCCTCCGGCGAGAAGCCGCAATTGACGCTGATCGCCGGGTGTCCAGTCAGATTGAAGGGCATCGTCCAAGGAAACCAGCTCGGGCGCAAATCCGGCACCGCGACGCCGTCGATCTCGATCGGCTCGAACAAATCCTGGTCGATCGGGAGGGCCGGGCGCAGCAAGGTCGGCGTGGCGAGGAGGTCTCCGTGCCGGAAGAGCGACTGAACGCGTCGGAAGAGCGCCGCGCGCGCGAACATGGCCGACTGGTACTCGGCTCCGGTGATGTGCGCCGCGGAATTCACCTGGCGAACGAGGGAAGGGCTCATCAGGTCGCCCGATCGCGCCACCATCTCGGCAAAACGCGAGCGCCAGGTCGTGTGGTTGATCACGCGCCACAGCGGCTCGATATCGAACCCGTCGCCGGGAATTTCTTCGAGAACCGCCCCGATCGCCGCCAATCGCTGCAGCGCCGCATCAAACGCCGCTTTGACTGCGCCGGCCACCGGCCGACCGGAGGGCGCCAGGCAAAAGAGGATCCTCTCGCCGCTCAGATCGCCCTCCGGGCGCGCGGCAGCGAGATAGTCGGGGACCGGCAGGCCGATTGACCAGGGATCGCTCTCATCGGGTCCCGCCATCACCTGAAGCATCAGAGCCGTATCCATCACCGTGCGCGTCATCGGCGTCACGTAGGTGTAGTTTCCGAAGGCATCAGGAGCTTGGCTGTGGGGGATGACACCGTTGCTCTGCTTCAGCCCTGTCACACCGTTGCAAGCGGCAGGGATGCGCGTCGAGCCGCCGCCGTCGGTCGCCACGGCAATCGGGGCAAGACCGGCGGCGACAGCAACCGCCGCGCCGCCGCTCGATCCGCCGCAGCTGTGGCGGGCGCTCCAGGCGTTGCGTGTACGCCCGAAGAGCGGCGCGTCGGTAAGGCCTTTCGTGCCGAATTCAGGCGTCGTCGTCTTGCCGACGAGAATGGCGCCGTGCCGACGCAGCCGCGCGATGGCAACCGCATCTTCGCTCGGAACACTGTCGCGGAAGATCAGCGAACCGTAGGTCGTGCGCACGCCTTGCGTGTCGACGAGGTCCTTCGCGGAGTAGGGTATGCCGTGCAGCAACCCAAGCTCGCCGCCGCGCATCTGCGCCTGCTCCGCCCGCCGGCTCTCGCGTATCGCGTCGTCGGTGCGTACCGTAATGAAGCAATTGAGTTCGGGCTGGAGGCGCTCGATGCGGTCGAGCACGGCGCGCGTCACTTCCACCGGCGACAGCTCGCGCCGCGCGATCCGAGAGCGAAGCTCGGCGGCCGAGAGAAAGCAAAGATCGTCGCTCATCTGCGCCGGCTCCGCCGCCGTCAGCGCAAGACCGCGATCTGCTTGCGCTTGATCAGATCGAAATCGATGTCGGCACCCAGGCCCGGCCGGTCGGGGACATGAACCAGTCCCTTGCCGTCGACTTCGATGTCGTTGCGCATGCCGTATTGCTGCGCGCCGTCGGGCAGCCGCACTTCGAAATACTCGCAGTTCGGGATAGAAGCGATCAGATGGAGATTCGCGAGGTTATTGAGCGAGTTGCCGCCATGGTGGACCTCGTCCCAGGCGAACGGCGTCATGCTGACATTAGTGATCTTCATACCAGGTCTCCTCCCGTGGCCGGTCCGTCGCCGCCGGCCGTGACCGCAGCCACGGAGCACGTCGCTCGGTCAACGCTGGGCGGTAGCGTCAAGCCGGCGCCACCAGGCCGTCGTTGGTGGTGCCGCTGGCCGAGCGCAGAATCTCCGGCGGCTTGGCGAAGCGCAGGTCATGGTGCAGCACGGGCAATACCGTTTCGGCGAACAGGCGCATGCCGCGTTCGGCTTGCGCGTGCGGCAGGCCGCCGAACGCGAACTCGGTGATCAAATGATCGAGGCCGGTCAGGCTCTGCAGCTCCTCGAGCCTCTGCACGCAGTCGTCAGGCGTGCCGACCAGTTGAATGCTTACATAGAACTCGGTTGCCTTCGCGCGGCGCGTCGGATCCTTCATCTTGGCGTAGGTCTGCCCGACCTTGTCATAGGCCTCGTAGCCCTTGACGCTATTGAGGTGGCCGTCGGAGAAGCGGTAGTGGTTGTCGATCGAGTCCCACTTCCGTCCGAGAAATTCGATCGCCCGCTCCTGCGCCTCAGCGCGGCTTTCGGCGACCGAAACGTTGGTGAGGATCATGGGCGGGCGCGGCCGGTAGCCCTCGGCGGCGGCGAGCGCGTTGAAGCGATGGATGTCGGCGGCCGCCTTCGGCCACTCGTTCTGCATGATGACGAGCATGGAAAGACCGAGCTTAGCCATCACCTCGACGGAATCCGGGCTTACGGCGGTGCCGTAGAAGCGTTGCTCCGGGTGCGAGATCGGCCGCGGTCGGATCGCCGTGCGCGGAATCCGGAAATAGTCGCCGCGGAACTCGAAGCTCTCCTGGCTCAGCGCCAATTGGATGATCCGCGCCGCCTCGACGAAACGGGGCCGCGCCTCGCCCTGATCGATGCGGAAGCCCTCATATTCGACGCTGGCGGCTCCGCGACCGAACCCGAAGAGGCAGCGTCCGCCGCACATGATGTCGAGCAGCGCGATCTCCTCGGCAACGCGGATCGGGTCGTGCCATGGCAGCACGATCACCGCGCTGCCGAGCATGATCCGCTCGGTCCGGCCGGCGTAATAGGCGAGCAGCTGGCACGGCGATGGCGACATGGCGTAACCGGTGAAATGATGTTCCAGCGCGAAAAGTGAATCGAAACCGAGCGGCTCGACCAGGTCGCCGAGCGCCATGTGCTCCGACACCACGGCCGCGTCGGGCCGTCCCGTCTGGGACAACATGTTGAGCGCCATGCCGACCTTCATCGCTGGTCTCCCTCGCTTGGGCCGCCCGAAATCATGATGCGCCACCGGGGCTCTCGAGTCCATCCGACAGAGGCGGAGCATGCCTTCCGGGCACGTCGCACGCGCGCCGCCTTGCGTTGATCGGCAGGGTGAGCGAGACTTTGCGGGAAGGAGGCCCAGCGCAATGAAGCGCCGCTGCGCATCGGACGCGATGCCGCCGCGATAGCAGGGCCGCAGCGGCACTGGCGACCTTCTATTTCACGGGAGGACACCATCATGGAGAAGGGCCATCAGATCGAGACGCGAAACACGGCGTATTTTCGCCACGCCTATGACAGCGATCATGTCGACATGCGCCGACTCTATGAACAAGCGAAGATCGACCAATGGAATGCTGCCAAGGACATCGACTGGACGACGCCGCTCAACGGCGACGGCGGGCTGATTTCCGACGATCTTGTCGACATCCACGGCACGCGTTTCTGGGACCGGCTCTCGGAAGGCCAACGCGTTGAGCTCAACCGCCGCGTCAGCCGCTGGCGCATCTCCACCCTGGTGCACGGCGAGCACGGCGCCATGCTGCTCTGCAGCCAGCTGGTGGAGCATGTGCATGGCCAGGATGCCAAGCTGTTTCAGGCGACCCAGGTGGCCGACGAAGCGCGTCACAACGAGGTGCTGCAGCGCTATCTTGAGCTCCGGCTCGACGGCTACGCCTATCCGATCGCCGGCAACGTCAAGGAGATCTTCGACACGCTGCTCACGACCTCGTCTTGGCACCTGAAGACCATCGGGCTGCAGCTGGTCGCCGAGACCTTCGCGGTATCGTTGTTCCGAATGCTGGCGGAATCCTCGAAAGACGACGTGCTGCGCCAGGTCTGCCGGCGGATCGTGCAGGACGAGGCGCGCCATATGGGCTTCGCCATGCTGTCGCTGCCAGACATCATCCGCGAGGCGACCGAGCCGGAACACCGCGAAATGGAGGATTTCGCCGTGTGGGCGCTGAACCGCACGCTGACCGGCATTTTTCCACTCGCTGCCTATGAGGAAATGGGGTTCGGCCAAGCAGAGATCGGCGAGATCAAGCGCTTCCGGCGCGAGCGCGCAGCCGGCGGCGACGAGACCGCCTTCCGCAAGTACTTTCGCCGCGATCTGCATGGCGGCCTGGTGCGCAACTTGCGCAAAGTTGGACTGCTTAGCGCGCGGATCGCGCCCAGCCTGCAATCGCTTGGAATCAACCTTGCCGCCGCCTAACGCGAAGCCCTCGACACCGCTCACCGCCCAGGCACATTGAAACCATCTGGTCGAGCGACGTTGCAACGACGGCTGCGCGCCAAGTGTCGCAACGGTGAGCCGGCGGCGCGCGCTACAGCATCACCGTGCCGCCGTCGACGGCGATGGTCTGGCCGGTGACGAAGGCGGATTGGTCGGAAGCGAGCCACAGCATCGCGCCGGCGACGTCCTTCGGCTGCAGATTGCGCTGGATCGCCTGGCCGCCGGCGATGACCTGGAGCGCGCGCTCGTGCTTCTCGCCGAAGAACTCGCGGGTGCCTTCGGTCAGCACCGCCGAGGGGGCGATGCAGTTGACGCGGATGTTGTCGCGTCCGAGCTCGCGCGCGAGGCCGCGGGTCAGGCCGATCACCGCCGCCTTCGACACGGTGTAGTGCAACGCGAAGGGCGTGCCGTAGAGAGCGGCCAGCGACGCCATGTTGACGATGCTGCCGCCGCCGGTCTTGCGCATTTGCGGCACCGCCGCCTTGCAGCACTGCCAGATGCCCTTGACGTTGACGCGCATGGCGTCGTCCCACGCCGCCTCGTCGATGGCGTCGAAGCGGCCGCCCTTGAGCGTGGCGTAGAGCGCCGCGTTGTTGACCAGGATGTCGATGCGGCCGAAGCGCTCGACCGTCCGCCCGACCATGGCCTGCACCGATTCCATGTCGGCGACATCGGCGGCGGCGGCGGCTGCGTTGGCACCGGCCAGTGCCACCGTCTCGGCGCAATCCCTGAGATCGGCGGCGACGACCTTTGCCCCGGCCGCCGCGAGGACGCGGACATACTCGCGCCCCAGACCGCGCGCCGCTCCGGTGACGATGGCGACGTTGCCTTCCAGCATGCGATGCCTCCTCAGCTCTGGTTCCGCCGCGTCCCCGCCTCAGGCGCGGCCATGCTCTTCCTTCACCTTGGCGCGGTCGACCAGCCCGCTTGCGGTCCGCGGCAGCGTGGCGACGAAGACCACGTGCTTCGGCTTCTTGTAGCGGGCGATGCGGCCGCCAACGAAGTCGATCAGCGCCGCGGCGGTCACCGACCTTTCGGGGCGGCAGACGCAAACCGCCTTGACCGCCTCGCCCCATTGCGCATCGGGCACGCCGATGACGGCGACATCGGCGATCGCCTCGTGCTCGCGGATGGTCCGCTCGACCTCGGCGGGATAGACGTTCTCGCCGCCGGGCTTGATCAGCTCCTTGGCCGGCGAGCGGCCGGCATACCAGAGATAGCCATCCGCATCGAAGCGACCGAGATCGCCGGTGTGGTGCCAATCATTGCGCCAGGCGACGGCGTTGTCGGCATCGCGCCGCCAGTAGCCGCGAAAGACCAGCGGACCGCGCACGACGATCTCGCCGATCTCGTTCGCCGGCAGCGCACGGTCGAGCTCGTCCACCACTGCCACCAGATTGAGAAATGTGGCGCGTCCGGCCGAGCCCGGCCGCTCGCGCCAGGGCGACAGCGTGACGAAGCCGCAGACTTCCGACTGGCCGTAGCCTGCCCAGAAGCGCGCCGCCGGGCAGGCCGCCTCGAAGCGGGCGATGGTCTCTTGCGTGTCGAGGCCCGTTACCGCGCGCAGACTGGCGAGGCTGGCCCCGATCTCCGTCGCCTTGTCGAGCAGCCCGCCCAGCATCGGTGCAAACTCAGCGAAGACTGTCGCCCGTTCCGCCGCGACGAGGCGCGCCGCGCTTTCGGGCTCGAATTTCGGCAAGATGATCGAGGCGCCGCCGGCGAGCTGGACGCCGAGGAGGAGGCCGAGCCCGGCAATGTGAAAGAGCGGCAGCGCGACCAAGCCGACATCGCGCTCGTCGAGCTGCCAGCACGCCAGCATCTGGCCGGCGGCGGCGACGAGATTCGCCTGCGAGAGGAGCGCGCCGCGCGGGTGCCCGTCGACGGCCGCGGTGTGGATGATGACGGCACCGTCATCGCCGCCGGGCGCGGCCGCGGGCGGCTCGGCGGCGCAATCGGCAAGCTCGGCGAAGGGCCTGAACGGCGCGACGTGGCCGCCGAGCCCGTAATATCCGCGGACTGACGGCAGCGACGCCGCGAGGGCGGCGATGCCGGGCTGATCCTCGGCATCGGCGATCACCAGCCTCGGCGCGCCGTCGGCGAGGATATAGGCGATCTCGTCGGGCGCGAGCCGCCAGTTCACCGGCAGCAGCACGGCCCCGAGCCAGGCAGCGGCGCCGTAGAGATCGACGAACTCGAGCGAGTTGCGCGCCAGCACCGCGACGCGGTCGCCGGCCTCGACGCCGGCTCGCGCGAGCCCCGCCGCGAGCCGCTCTACCCGGCGGAGATGGTCGCGGTGGCTGACGCGCCTGCCCTGGCAGAGGAAGGCAGTGCGCTCGCCAAAGACGACTGCGTTGCGTCGGATGATGTCCAGAAGTGAGACGTTGCGGAGCCTCATGGCGTGCCCGAGCTCTTTCCCCGGCGGCGCTAGCCGATCGCGCCGCCGGAAGCGGCGAGCGCGGCCTTCACCGATTTGTGGAAGTGCTGCAGCGATGGCTCGTTCCGGCCAAAGATGACCTCTTGCTGCGCGCCCGAGTAGAAGCCGCGCTGCATGCCTTCCGACAGCGGGAAGTCCTCCTTCTCGACCGTCGCCATCAACAGGTCCATGTTGCGGTCCCAATGCCGCCGTGCGCTTTCGGTGAGTGCCGGCTGTGGCGTGTAGAGCGAGGCGTACATCACGCTCTCGTCGACGCCGTTCCCCGCAGGGAACACGTGCCAAGTCTCGAGATGGTCGCCCTGCATGATGAAGACGGTGTTGGGAAAGAGCACGCAGATGACCGCGCTGTAGCGGATGAGATCCCAATCCGCCTCGGGTGTTTCGCGCAGCTCGCCGATCGTGCGGCGCGCGCCGATCATGCGCAGGTTCCGTCCGAATGCGTCGAAGGTCGCGAGGTTGCTGTAGAGGATCGGACCCACCGTCCGCGGGTGCAGTACGTTCAGATGATAGAGCTCGAGGAAGGTGTCGACGGCGACCTTCCAGTTGATGCGCCGCTGCAGCACGCGCGTCTCGTAATGATGATAGCGGTCAAGGCTATAGGCGGCGAGGTCCCGCTCCAGCCCGCCCAGCATCGTGTCGACGTCGAAGCTCGCTCCCGGCCTCGGGCTGAGCCAGACCATGCCGTATTTCTCGACCAGCGGCAGCTCGCGCAGGCCGCGCGTGGCCTTGACGATCTCGGCGAAGGAGCCCTCGTCCGGGCGCGACAGCAAGGCACCATCGGGCCCATAGCACCAGCCGTGATAGGGGCACGAGAAATCCCGCGCGTCGGCGCCCCGTCCCTCGGCCAGGCGCGCACCGCGGTGACGGCAGACATTGAGGAAGGCGCGCAGCGAACCGTCCCTCTGCCGCACCAGCAGAATCGGCACCCCGGCATAGTCGTGCGTAAGGAAGTCGCCGGCGGCCGGCAGCAGGCAGCTCAACCCGATGCACAGGGGGCCGCGGCGGAAGAAGAGATCGCGCTCGCGCGCCGCCTGTTCCGGGCAGGTGTAGTCGCTCACCGCGTTGCGATAGACGCCCTGGGCCAAGGCCGTGGTGCGGCCTTGGAGATGGGCGAGCAGCTTGCGGGCCTGTTCCACCTGATCCTGGTGCAGCATCCCCGATCCTCCCCGGGGGCCGGCGCCGCGCGGGCAGCCGGCTTCCTCAAACCTGCATCATAAGCGGATCGCAAGCGCGATTAGAAGGGCCCGCAGCGCATCCGCGCCGAGACGGGAGGCGCCGGAAAGGGTAGGCTTGAGCAACCGACCGGAAAGAGCCGGCATGCGGAGGGGTCCGCCCGCCGGGCGCAGCCACCCGACAAGAGGGTAGAGGGACGCGATGAACTTCAAGCCGATCTCGGCCGACTCTCATGTCACGGAGCCGCCGAACTGTTATATCGATCACATCGACCCCCGGTTCCGCGAGCGCGCGCCGCACCTGGTGCATTCGCAGCAGCATGGCGACATCTTCGTCATCGAGGGCCTCGAGCAGCACATTCCCATGGGCCTGGTGGCCGCCGCCGGCAAGGATCCCCGGGAGCTCCGCATGAACGGCGCCAAATTCGCGGAGCTGCATCGCGGCGGCTGGGACCCGACCGCTCGCCTCGCCGACCAGGACCGCGACGGCATCGCCGCCGAGCTGCTCTACCCGACGGTCGGCCTGATGCTCTGCAATCATCCGGATTTCGATTACAAGCAGGCCTGCTTCGAGGCCTATAACCGCTGGCTGCAAGCTTATTGCGCGGCGGCGCCCGACCGGCTCTTCGGTCACGCCCAGACGGCGATGCGCTCGGTCGAGGAGGGCATTGCCGATCTCGAGCGGGCCAAGGCGATGGGCTTCGTCGGCATGATGATGCCGGGCGATCCCCTCCTCGAGGATTACGACCACCCGATCTATGATCCCTTCTACGCGGCGGCAGTCGCGCTCGACCTGCCGCTCTCCTTCCACATCCTGACCTCGAAAGCCGACCGGCTGATGACACGGCGGGGCCCGCGCATCAACAGCTTCCAGGCGGTGATCCGCGGCTGCCAGGACATCATCGGCACCTTCATCTTCGGCCGCGTGTTCGAGCGCCACCCGGGCCTGAAGCTCGTCTGCGTCGAAGCCGATGCGGGCTGGGCGCCGCATTTCATGTATCGCATGGACCACGCCTACAAGCGCCACCGCTATTGGCTGAAATGCGAGGAGATGGAGCGGCTGCCGAGCGAGTATTTCGCCGAGAACGTCTATCTCACCTTCCAGGACGATTGGACCGCATTCGACGCGGTGAAACGCTGCAATCCGCATCGGCTGATGTGGGCCAACGACTTCCCGCACAGCGATTCGACCTGGCCGCGGAGCCAGGAGATGCTCGAGAAGCACACAAGCGAGCTCAGCCCCGACGAGAAGCGCTGGATCCTGCGGTACAACGTCGTCGCGCTCTACAATCTCGAGGCGCGCCTGGCGCCGCAGTGACCGAGGCACGGCCCGGCCGGCGCGCGGCGAGCGGGATCCGATCGGATGCCACTCCTATATACGCCTTAAGCGTTCGGCGATCAGGTCTTCACCGCCTGCTACACCATGCGCGGCTGGGTGTATCGGACCCGCCTCCCGAAGTCGTACGGAGGGCAGGTCATCAGCCTGCGGCGCGCGAGCCGAAAGGAGCGTTAAGCCTATGCGCAAGCCTATCCGTAAGAAGCCGGCCGCCAAGACTGTGCGTAGGGCCGCGCCGGCCCGTAGAGCACTCCGGCGCCCGAGAACGAAAGAGATTCGCCGCGCCGCCGAACAGGCCGTCAAAGTCGCGGCACGGCGCACGGACGAAGACGTGATGCGCGCGATTGCGAACGACGCCGACACGTTCGAGGCGGATCCCGCGCGGCTCGTCGCCATACGACCGGAGGATGTCGATGTCGCGCGCATCTGGTCGAGCCTCGGTCTGACGCAGGCCGCCTTCGCGGCCGCGACCGGCGTGCCGCATCGCCTGATTTCGGATTGGGAGCGAGGCCGCAAGAAGCCCTCCGCGGCGGCGCGGGCTTTTCTGCTCCTCGTCGACGAATTCGGCGAGAAGGCGCTAAAGCGGCTGGCGCGGCGGGCGGCCGCGTGACGGCTCTTGCACGCCGCTCATAGCGCGCAGTACCGCTCGAACGGCTTGGCGCAATTTGGCACACGCGTTGGCAATTTCGGGGAACGTCCGAGAATCGCCAGGGACTTCCAAGACGCTGACGAGTCTGGTCTATTCCGAAAACCCCAATGATATCGAACGCCGCAAAACAGCTTCCCAAGCTTGCGACGAGGGTTCGATTCCCTTCACCCGCTCCAATAAAATCAATCGGCCTCTTCCAACATGCTCTGGGGATTGAATTTTTGCGCCGCCCGCGGGAGTCACGATGGGACGCCGAAAGGGGGTCAAAATTGGATGCCGATTTACACCGCAGAGGCGCGCGCCCTGCCGGCGCAGTAGGCGCCGCTCACCCCCGCGCCAGCCGCCACACGATCTCGCCCTCGCCGCGTCCCGCCACGCTCCAGCGCAGGCTGCGGTCATGGGCGGCGAGGCAGCCCTCCCAGAGCCGGTTCCATGGCTGAAAGCCGTCCGCCTCGCCCTCGGCGGCGCGCGGCAGCAGCCGCCAGCCACGCTGGCGGATGAGGATCGCCTCGCCGTCGCGCGCGACGACCGCCGCCTCGCCCTGCGCCGCGGCGAGCCGGCGGAAGAGCTCGGCAAAGCCCGCGGCGCCGCCTTCCGTCACCCCGAGCAGCGCCTTGATCTCCTCGCAGAGCTGCATCCCCACGAGATAGGCCGCGCGGCCGGCAAGCGCGTCGGCCTGCGCCGCGCCGAAGAGGCCGTAGAGCTCCGGCAGCGCGCTGCGCAAATATTCGATCGCGTAATTGCGCGCCGCCTTGGCGAGGCGCTCGGGCGACCAGTCGCCCTCGGGTAGGCGCGGCGCCGTCGCGGGATCGAAGAGCGGCGCCGCCTCTCCCGGGGAAAAGCGCAGCCGCTCCTCGGGCAAGAGCGCGCGGCCGTAATCCAGGAAATAGCCTTCGAGCGCGTCCTGCTCGTCGACCGTCTGCTTGGTGCAGACGAAGCCGAGGCCGGGATTGCCGAGCGCCACGCCGTTCTCGGCATGCCAGCCGCGCAGCATCGCTCGCGACACCTCGCTCGGCACCGCGCAGATCGCCGTGCCCTGCCACATCCAGCGCGGCGGCGGGTAGCGGATCCAGGCCTTGCGCGGGCTCTCCTCGATATACTCGACGCGCACGCCGCCGATGCGGTTGGAGAGGTAGTGGTAGCGCGCCGAGGCGACGGCGTCGGGCAAGCCGGCAAGGCCGAGCTTGGCGAGGCCCGGCAGAAATTTCTCGCGCTGCTGGCGGCGGAACAGGCGGAACGCCAGCTCGGCGGCGGGCGCCGCGCCGGCCTGCGTCACCACCGTCAGGATGAGCCCGGTGACCCAGGCATGATAGAGCCGCGCCACCGCGGCATAGCCGGCTTCCATGGCCGCCATCCGAGCATCCCCGGCGCCCGCGCGCAAGCCCTGGCACCCCGCAACTTGTGGTTAATAATTCCTTAGGACCGTTCTCTTAGGCTCTACCCGCTGGCTCAGCCCGCCAGAGCATGGAACCCGCCATGGAAGACGCCGACCAGACCCCGTTCCGCGCCGTCGACGATGTCGGCGTGCGCCTGCCTTTCGGTATGCCGCTGCCGGTCAACGACGAGCTCAGGACGATCGTAAAGCACATGGCCGGCATCACCCGCGGCGCCGGCCTCGTCATGGCGGCGAACGAGATCGCCGCCGACCCCTCGAGCGCGCTGCGCACCGTGCTGGGGCTGCTGAAGCTCTTGGTGTTCGGCCGCGCGCAGCAGACGATCGACGAGGTCACCGCGACCGCACCCAAGCTCGGCTGCAAGAGCGGCTGCGCCTGGTGCTGCTATCAGAGCGTCGAGGCGACCATCCCCGAAGCGATCCTGGTTGCCGCCCAGCTCGCCGATCCCGGCGACCCTCGCCGCCGCCGCGTGCTGCAGAACGCCGCTTGGCTGCGCGGCTTGAGCGAGCGCGAGCGCCGCCGCACCGGCAAGCCCTGCGCGCTGCTCGGCGAGGACAACTGCTGCTCGGTCTATGATGACCGGCCGCTGATGTGCCGGGCGATGATGGCGAGCGATGCCGAAAGCTGCCACAAGGCGCATCTCGCAGCACTCCACGGCCAGGACGGGCCGATCGAGGTCTTCCTCTACGCGCAATACTTCATCCTCGGCGACCAGGCCGCGCTGCGCGGCATCCTGCGCGACATGGGGCTGCAGGACGATCTGGTCGAGCTCACCCAGGCGGTGGCCGCCATCCTCGAGGATCCAACGCTGGTCGATCGCTGGCTCAACCGCGAGCGGGTCTTCGGGCCCGAGATGGCGCCGCCGCTGCATCGCGAGGACGTCGCGGTCCCCGCGCAATAGAGAGCGGCATAGGACCGCGTCCGAGTTCGCCCTCGGAGGGCGCTGGATCAGGCGAGCTTGTCGAGCTCGCGCAGCAGCGTGTCGCCCATCACCGTCGTCGAGACCCGCGCGGTGCCGGCCTGCATGATGTCGCTGGTACGCACGCCGCCCTTCAGCGCGCTCTGCACCGCGCGCTCGACCAGCGTCGCTTCCTCGGCGAGATCGAAGGAATAGCGCAGCATCATGGCGAAGGAGAGGACGCAGGCGAGCGGGTTCGCCATGTCCTTGCCGGCGATGTCGGGCGCGCTGCCATGGACCGGCTCGTAAAGCGCCTTGCGCCGCCCGCTCCGATCCGCGGCGCCAAGCGAGGCCGAGGGCAGCATGCCGAGCGAGCCCGTCAGCATCGCGGCGCAATCCGACAGCAGATCGCCGAAGAGGTTGTCGGTGACGATGACGTCGAACTGCTTGGGGTTGCGCACCAGCTGCATGGCGCAGTTGTCGGCATACATATGCGCGAGCTCGACGTCCTGGTAGTCGCTGTCGCGCAGCTTCTGCATCTCCTCGCGCCAGAGCACGCCGGATTCCATCACATTGGCCTTCTCGACCGAGGTGACGCGGCGGCCGCGCTTGCGCGCGAGCTCGAAGGCGACGCGGCCGACGCGGATGATCTCGGGCGTGGTGTAGACCTGGGTGTTGACGCCGCGCCTGGTGCCGTCGGGCAGCGTCTCGATGCCGCGCGGCTCGCCGAAATAGACGCCGCCGGTGAGCTCGCGCACGATCATGAGATCGAGATCGCGGATCACCTCGGGCCGCAAGGTCGAGGCGCCGATCAGCGGCTCGAACACCAGCGCCGGCCGCAGATTGGCGAAGAGCTCCATCTCCTTGCGCAACCGCAGCAGCCCGCGCTCCGGCTTCAGCGCGAACGGCAACGCATCCCATTTCGGCCCGCCGACCGCGCCGAACAGCACGGCATCGGCCGCCATCGCCGCCTGCATGGTGCTCTCGGCCAAGGGCGTGCCATGGGCATCATAGGCGGCGCCGCCGACGAGATCCTCGCTGAGCTCGAAGCTGGCGATGCGCTTGCGGTCGAACCAGTCGACGACGCGGTAGACCTGCCGCATCACCTCGGGCCCGATGCCGTCGCCGGGCAGCATCAGCAGCTTTCTGTTGGACGCCATATGTCTGTTCTCTCCGCGCGCGCGGCTCAGGACCAGAGCCAAGGCTGGCTCAGCCGGGTCTTCTCCTCGAAAGACGCGATCGACGGCGCCTTCTGCAAGGTGAGGCCGACATCGTCGAGCCCGTTCAGCAGGCAATGCTTGCGGAAGGGATCGATCTCGAATTTGACCACGCCGCCGTCGGGCCGGGTGATGGTCTGCTTCTCGAGATCGACGGTGAGCCGCGCATTGGCGCCCTTGCGCGCGTCCTCCATCAGCTGATCGACGATCGCCTGCGGCAGCTTGATCGGCAGCATGCCGTTCTTGAAGCAGTTGTTGTAGAAGATGTCGGCGAAGCTCGACGCGATGACGCAGCGGATGCCGAAATCCATCAACGCCCAGGGCGCGTGCTCGCGCGAGCTGCCGCAGCCGAAATTCTCGCCGGCGACCAGCAGCTTGGCGTTGCGGTAGGCGGGCTTGTTGAGGATGAAGTCGGGATTCTCCGAGCCGTCGTCGCGATAGCGCATCTCGTCGAACAGGACCTTGCCGAGCCCGCTGCGCTTGATCGTCTTCAGATGCTGCTTGGGGATGATCTTGTCGGTGTCGACATTGATCATCGGCAGGGGTGCTGCGATGCCGTCGAGCGTGGTGAACTTGTCCATCGTTGCCTCCCTCAGCCGAGATCGCGGACGTCGGCGAGCCGGCCGGCGATTGCCGCCGCCGCGGCCATGGCGGGGCTGACGAGATGCGTGCGCCCGCCGCGGCCCTGCCTGCCTTCGAAATTGCGGTTCGAGGTCGAGGCGCAGCGCTCGCCGGGCTCGAGCTTGTCCGGGTTCATCGCGAGGCACATCGAGCAGCCGGGCTCGCGCCACTCGAATCCCGCCGCGAGGAAGACGCGGTCGAGCCCTTCCTCTTCCGCCTGATGCTTCACCAGGCCGGAGCCCGGCACCACCATGGCGTTGACGCCCGCCGCCACTGTGCGGCCCTTGGCCACCGCGGCGGCGGCGCGCAGATCCTCGATGCGGCCGTTGGTGCAGGAGCCGATGAAGACGCGCTGCACCGGCAGGTCGACCAGCCGGGTGCCTGGCGTCAGCCCCATATACTGCAGCGAGCGCTCCATCGCCGCGCGCCGGCCCTCATCGTCGAGATCGGCGGGGTCGGGGATGCGACCGGTGATCGGCAGCACGTCCTGCGGGCTGGTGCCCCAGGTGACCTGCGGCGCGATCTCGGCGGCGGCGAGCGACACTTCGGTGTCGTAGCGCGCGCCCGGATCCGACGGCAGCGTCCGCCAGAACGCCAGCGCCTGCTCCCAAGCGGCGCCCTTGGGCGCGTGCGGCCGGCCCCTCAGATAGTCGAAGGTGGTCTAGTCCGGCGCGATCAGCCCGGCGCGCGCGCCGGCCTCGATCGTCATGTTGCAGACCGTCATCCGCCCTTCCATCGAGAGCTTGCGCACGGTGCTGCCGGCATATTCGACGACATGGCCGGTGCCGCCGGCGGTGCCGATCTTGCCGATGATGGCGAGAACCAGGTCCTTGGCGCCGACGCCGAAGGGGAGCTCGCCCTCGACGCTGATGCGCATGTTCTTGGCCGGCTGCTGGATCAGCGTCTGCGTCGCCAGCACATGCTCCACCTCCGAGGTGCCGATGCCGAAGGCGAGCGAGCCGAAGGCGCCGTGCGTCGCGGTGTGGCTGTCGCCGCAGACGATGGTCATGCCGGGCTGGCTCATGCCCTGCTCGGGACCGATGATGTGGACGATGCCCTGGCGAATGTCGTCGATGGCGAAATAGGGAACGCCGAACTCCTTGACGTTGCGCTCGAGCGTCTCGACCTGGAGCCGGCTCTCGGGCTCGGCGATGCCGCGGCTGCGATCGGTGGTCGGCACGTTGTGATCGGCCACGGCGATGGTGAGCTCGGGGCGGCGCACCGTGCGGCCGTTGGCGCGCAGGCCCTCGAAGGCCTGCGGGCTCGTCACCTCATGCACAAGATGGCGGTCGATGTAGATCAGGCAGGTGCCGTCCGGCTGCTCGGCGACCAAATGGTCGTCCCAGATCTTCTCGTAGAGGGTACGCGGCTTCGTCATCGTAACGCTCTCGTC
>JBKQTR010000503.1:0-5870 GCA_052143095.1 Allostellaceae bacterium | reverse complement strand
CCGCGCGCGAGGCAGCCAGCGTCATGCCGGCCATGCTGGGAAGCAAGGCGCAAGCCGGCAGGAGCATCGTGCCGATGCGTGCACGCCGCGCCGCGGCGTCGACGACCTGCTCATATTGCCGGTCCTCCTCGCGCACGCCCGCCTCGCGTCCCGGCACGATCACGGCGTGGACCGAGCCCAGCCCGGCGCGCTGCCGCGCCAGCTCGGCGCCGACCAGGAACCAGAGGAAGTCGAAGGTGATCGGCGCGACGGCGAGGTCGTAGAAGGCGTAGAGCATCCCTTCCGGCAGCACCGCCGCGCGATCATCGCGGCGGAAGCCGCCCCCTACCCGGCGCGCCGCGCGGAAGAGCGCCTGGCCCGGCCCGGTGGTCGGCAGCTCCCATTCGCGCCGCAGGCGCCTTGCCAGCCACGGCAAGCCGTCGGTGCGCAGCTTATAGAGGAGCAGCGGCAGGCCGGAGATCGGAATGTCGCGCGCCATGGCCCTTGCCAAGCCGGATCAGGCGGCGTCGGGGCGCAACTCCGCCGGCGGCGGCTTGTGCCCGCCGAGAAGATTGCCCTTCCAATTCCCGATCCGATTGACGGTGTTGTAATAGACGTATTCGGGCGAGCGGCGGATCAGCAGCCCGTCGCGCACTTCCTCTTCATACTCGTATTGCGCCCAGCCGTTGCAGGGCTTGCAGAACGGCACCTTATCCCACTGCTCGGTCTCGTGGTAATAGCGCGCCTTGGCAAATTCCTCGCCGTGCCAGACCGCGCGGACGCCGTCCTTGAACACGTTCCCCATATCCGTCGCCCGCAGCCCGTCGAGACAGCAGAGCCTGACGCTGCCGTCATGATGCACCGGCAGGGTCTTGTAAATCACGGGACAGGCGACCCGCTTCGGCGGCGCGGCCATCTCGGGGAATTTGCCGTCCTCGAAGACGATGCCCATGCGCACGACGTCGACCACGCCGACCCACCGGGCGATGAAGGCCTCCTCCTCGTGGCGGTTGTCATCCTGGCGCGTGAAGGAGACGCCGATGCGCGGGTACTCGCGGTCGCCGCGCACCTTCATCAGGCGGAAGACCGCGCTTTCGATCTTCTCGAGCTTGTCGACGCTGCGCACCTTCTTCAGGGTTTCCTTGGTGACCGCGTCAATGCTGAACATGACGGAGTCGACGTTGATCTCGCAGAAGAACTCCGCGATGCTTTCGGTCAGCGTCAGGCCGTTGGTATTGAGCGCCAGCGCCATGCCGCGCTTCTTCACCTCGCTCAAGACCTCGCGCATATTCGGGATAAGCAGCGGCTCGCCATAGATGCTGGGCGCCACCATTGGTTTCTGGGTGGTGAACTCGTCGAGCAGCTTGCGCGCCTGATCGAGCGCCATGACGCCCTTCAGCGGCTCGATCTGAGCGTCATCCTCGAGCCCCCAGACCGGGCACATCGGGCAGCGCAGGTTGCAGCGCGTGGCAAAGTCGACCAGCAGCCGGTCCGGCAGGTCGGGCACCGGCAGCGGCTTCCAGTCATAGGCGGGGTCGACCCAATCGGCTTTCGACCAATCACGCATCGGGGACTGCTCCTTCACGGCGAGTATATAGGGGCTAAGTCTTCGATTCGGCAAGGATTTCCCGGTAAGGAGCAATCCCCTTCTAGCCCGGCGCGGCCACGCGCACGCGCGCGTAATGCAAGAACAAAGCGAAACTATCATAAGGAGTTACACGAGATTCCTGAAGAATTTGTTCACCAGAGAAGACGCGCATTTCGGCGCCCTCGTGCAAAACCAGGCGACGCTGAACGGCGCGTGTGATCGGAACAAGGTAATAGCTGCGGAAATAGCGCGGCAGGCGCAGGCCGGCGAGGTCGAAGTCGAAACGCGCGAAGAACTCCGCATCCTCCTGTTCCAGCTCCAGCTCCTCCTTGAGTTCGCGGGCGAGAGCGTCCCGCGGTTCCTCGCCCGCTTCGACGCCGCCGCCGAACAGGCCCCAATGACCGGGATACCAGATGTCGGTGCGAGGATCGCGAAGCTGCATGAGATAGCCGTCCGACTCGACCAGGATGAGCGCCGCAACGGCATCGCCAGGCCGCAAGCGCTCGCCGCCCGCAAGGAGAGGATTGCTGGTCATTGCATCCCTCAGGGAATGATGGAGGCGCCCGGCGGCGCGATTATGGCGCGGGGATTCTCCTCGAGGGCCTCGGTCACCTCGCGCAGCAGGTCGCGCTGCGCCATCGCCGTCCACGCTGTGCCGCCGAGAGCGCCCTTCCGCAAGCGGTCCTTGGCAAGAAGCGGTGCGGTGAACTGGGGGAAATCCCGGTTTAGCTTGATATGTCGGCGCAAGCGAACGTCGTAAACGACGCCCTGGCGGCTGCGGCATTGGTAGCGCTCGGCTTCGGACGGAGGTTTCAAATAGACATCGGGCGCGACCATCTCTTCGGCGTGGTGGATGGCCGTGCACCGCTCGAGGCCGACGCCGAGCAGCAGGACATGGGCATCCTCCCGCGTGGCCCTTCCATAGGGGCTATCGAGCGAGCACGGCGTATCGTCGAGGTGATGTCCGGAGGTCAGCTCGGCGGCGAGCCTGCCGTACGCCGCGACGGAATGAGTGGGATGCAGGCTGCGATGGGTCGCATAGCGCGTCCGAAAGAGCTCTGCCAACACCCCCACATGGGAGGGCGTCGCGAGCTCGTCGAAAACCGGGTTTCCGGGTGTGACAAGACGCCATGACATGGTCGGCATGACTAGCGTGCCGGGCGCCATGTAATCGAGCAGGGCCGCGATAACACCATCGACCCGAAAGCCGTCCGTGGCGAGGTTGCGGAAAGCGCAATGCACGAAAAGCACGCCGTCGCGCGGCACGCGAGCTTCCCGCAAGAGTTCAGGCAAGGCTGCCTTTTCGCGGGCTTCGATGCCGATCATGAACCCGTCCGCACCTGGCGCGCGCCGATCTCCTCGATGAGGTCGAGGGAACTTCCCACCGCACGCCAAGGCAGGCGGGCGGGGATGGTATAAGGGCCGAGATCGCTGGTCGCCATCGAGCCGGCATCGATCGCCGCGCCCTCGCCGGCCGTGACTTCGGATCGCCGGCAGCGCGCGGACAGTACGATGGGCTCAGATTTCATGTCCTCGAGCCGATCGTTGTATACTTCGTCGCAGATCATGCTTGCCAAACTTGCTTCATCCGCGGGCGTTGCGGCAGCAAGATGGCCGAATTACCGCTGGTCCACAAGACCAGCGGCGGAGCGACGGGGAGTGCAAGCGGAGCATGGACGGCGTGCGCAGGTTAAGCCACGGTTTGCTATAGTAGATTTGGTCTTTCGCAGGCGCGAGTACAGGTTGTGGCGGACAGGAAAACGACCTATCCAAACCGCCCGTTCCATGTTATGCCTTTGATCTAGGGGACTTGTTAAATGGATCAGAAGACCCGAGAGGGGCAGTATCAAGCCTGCATCGAAGACGCTCGACGATACGGCTTTGAGACCCTGGGTCTGCAGAGCAGCGAGAGCTGGCGCAAGGATCCGAAGCATCTCGTCTTCAATCTATCGCGCTACAAGTTCGTCGCGAAAATGCTGGCCGGGACGGAACGCGTCCTCGAAGTCGGCTGCGGCGATGCGTTTGGCTCCAGGATCGTTCGGCAAGAGGTAAAATCGCTCACCGCCACCGACTTCGATCCGGTTTTCGTCGAGGAAGCACGGCAGCGCAGTGCGGACCCCTGGAATTTCTCGGTGGTCGTGCATGACTTTTCCGCTGGGCCTTTCCCACTACCTTACGATGCTATCTATGCGCTCGACGTGCTGGAGCACGTGCCGCAGGAACGTGAGGGCGCCTTCGTGGCTGCAATCCTCGCCTCGCTGGAGCCGCATGGCATAGCGATCATCGGCATGCCGTCGCTCGAGAGCCAAGCCTATGCCTCGGAGATCAGCAAGCGCGGTCATGTGAACTGCAAGTCCATGCCGGACCTGAAGGCGCTGATGCGAGGCTACTTTCACAACGTTTTTATGTTTTCGATGAACGATGAAGTCGTACATACCGGCTATCACAAGATGGCGCATTATCTCTTCGCGATCGGCTGCTCGAAGCGGCATAGGAATTAGAGTGCAACCGCCGCACGACCGGCCACGGAGAGCAGATTGATGGCGGACATTCTTGTTATCGGCGGATCGGGATATATCGGGACACGTCTTTATCAGAAGTTGGGACCGAAGCGGGCGATCGCGACTTATGCCCGCCGGCCGTTTCCAGGTGGCGTCCACTTCGACAGTGCGAGCATGCGCCTCGCCGATACGCTGTTGACGGGCGATCACGCCTTCAAATCTGCCGTGCTGCTGCAAGGGATAACGAATCTCGATTACTGCGCGCGCCACCCAGACGAGGCTGCCGCGGCGAACGTCGCAGCGATCACGCGCGTCATCGATGATCTCGTGGACGCCGGCGTAAAGCCGATCTTCATTTCCAGCGACGGCGTGTTCGACGGCAGTGGCGGGCTTCGCGCCGAGAGCGACAAAGCGCTGCCCATGCTGGTCTACGGCCGGCAAAAGCTCGCCGTCGAGACATATCTTGCCGCGCTCCGCAGCGAGTGGGCGGCCCTGCGTTTGACCAAAGTCGTCAGTGCATGCCTCGACCGGCGAAATCTGCTTTACGACTTGCTTTTTCGCATTTCTCAGGGCGAGGTCATCCGCGCGGCCTTCGACCAGATCCTGACGCCCGTCGATCTCGAAGATGTCATCGACGCGATAAACTACTCCACCAAACCGGACTTTAGCGGCCTCTATCATGTCGCGGGGTCTCAGGCGCTGTCCCGAACAGAGCTGGTCACCATGCTGCTTTCCTTCACCGATACCGTGTTCCGCGAAAGCGCGAGAGTCGAAGTCTGCTCATTGGATGACTTTGTCTTCCTCGAGCGCCGACCGAAGAATTGCTCGCTGTCGAACAGGAAATTTGCCGCGGCGACAGGCCATGCATTCAGGTCGCTGGAATCGGTGTGCAGCCGCATCTGCGATGAGTATTTCAACCGGGCTGCGACCATGGCCTGGAGCGCGCCGTTGGACGCGAATGTCAGCACCGCGTCGGAAGAGGTGCGGTGATGCGCCGGCCAGAAGCCGAAATCTCGAGCTGAAGCCGGAGGATTTATGGCGAGCACGCCGCCCTTGCCCGAGGCAAAGCCTCGCATTCGCGTCCTCATACCGGTCTGGGGCGAGAAGTATCTCAAGCGCTGGCTGCAGATTCCGCTGCCGTCGCTCAAATCCGAAAACAACCTGCCCTACTTGCGCGATCACAGCACGCTCGAGATCGTCATCCTGACGAAGCGCGCATATCGCGAAGCGCTGGCCACCGACCAGCGGTTTCTTAGGATCATGCAGGGCTTCGTCGTCAAATTCGTCGAGATCGACGATCTCTTTCCGCCGCGGCCCAGCCACTACGCGATTCCGCTGACGCTGGCCTATGCCCGCGGCATCGAGGATTTGGGCGCGCTGGCGACGAGCACTTACGTGATTCTGCTCAATGCCGATTTTGTCTTTTCCGACGGATCCTTGCGCAGCGTGCACGACCGGATAGCCCAGGGATATACGATCGTCACCGGCCCAAGCATCCGAGCCGTCGAGGAAACGGCGTATCCCGTCCTCGCCGCAAAGGGAGGGGACAATGATGTGCTTCGCTTTTCAGGCCGCGAGCTCATGTCCGTGGTCTTCGACCACCTGCACGGCACCGTGCAAGCGCGCACTCTGAACGAAACCAAGCACATCTTGTGCGAGCACTACCATCAATTCTTCTGGCGGCTGAGCCCCGACTGCCTTGCGGCGCGCTTCCTGCTGCTGATGCCGCTGTGCTTCAAGCCCGAAAAGCCGCTCACCAGGGTGGTGTGTCCGGTCGATTACGGCTTCATCACGGAATTGAC
>JBKQTR010000502.1:0-10192 GCA_052143095.1 Allostellaceae bacterium | reverse complement strand
TCCCCGCTGCGCGCGGAGAGGGACATGTCCCGCTGAACGGAGCGGGCTCCAAGCTTGTACGGCCCGAGCTTCTGCAGCGCCGCGCCGCTGCGCGCTAGGGTTTGACTCGATCGAGGCAACGACATTCAGTGGTTGGAATGGCGTGCTCTGTTTCGTTTTCTCTCCTTGGATCCGCGGTCGCCCACGTTACGTTTGTCACCCGTCGGTGACGGCAGCGGCGCTTTCTTGCCGCGGCGGGCGTTGACTAAGGGATCCCCATTGGGGCGTTCCGATGCGATTTTCCGGCGTTGCAAAAGCTGTTTTGCCCTCGCTTGTCTCCCATGGAACCGGCGGTCCCGGACTTGCGTAACCCTGAAAGGAGAAGTGTCACGATGATGAACATCCGAGGTTTTTTTGTAGCGATTTCGGTCGCCATGGCAGCCATGGTATCAATGAGTTTGCGTGACCACGCAAATGCGGCAACAGCGGAGGATCTCAGAACGGACGCTGATCACGCGCTGCAAATGCTTTACAGAGCCAATCCCCTCGCGGAGGAACTTTCGAAAAAGGCGAGGGCCGTACTCGTTTTCCCCAGCATCATCAAAGCTGGGCTGATTTTCGGTGCCGCCTATGGCGAAGGCGTGCTGAAACAAGGATCGAAGGTCGACGGCTATTACAATTCCTTTACGGGATCCTGGGGTCTGCAGGCCGGCGCCCAATCCTACGGATACGCCGTGTTCCTGATGACCAGGAAAGCAGAAAGCTACATCCACCGTACCCACGGATGGGAAATCGGCGTGGGGCCGACGGTCGTGATCGTGAATGAAGGCGTTGCCAAGAATCTATCCACGTCGACGCTGAAGGATGACGCTTACGCTTTCATTTTCGATCAGGAAGGGCTGATGCTCGGAATCAGCATTGAAGGAACGAAGATCTCTAGAATCAAGGAATGAACGAAGACGAGTAATCCACCCCGTATGATCCCTCCTGCTGGGTTGCTGGGACTCTAGCCGGGACGCGATCCGTCGCGAACGCCGGCGCTCCCGGCATCTCGCAAGGCTAACCTGAGGTGAGCCTTGGCGGCTAAGGGGTGCACCCCTACCATGACGACCGCGCCAGTCTTCGGCGAACGCTACGTCATCGGCGCACGCGAATTTTTTGTCGCCGGTGTACACCGGCGACGTACGCCCGACGGCTCCTGGCATTGCGGCCAAGCTGCTATGATGCCGGCGAAGCCGCGGCCAGACCGGGCGATGGGAGGAGGACAATGAGCGATCCGGCGCGGAGCGGCGAGGCGGCGAGGAATGCGCCGGCACCGAGCCTGCGCGACTGGCTCGACCATCTCGCGGCGCGCGATCTGCTGGCGGTGGCGCGGCCCGGCGTCGGGTTGCGCTTCGAGCTCGCCGCTATCGCCAAGCGCCTCGACGGCGTCAAGGCGACCCTCTTCCCGGCGCCGGACGGCCATGCCGTGCCGGTGGTCTCGGGCCTCGTCTCGAACCGCGACTGGATCGCCGAGGCGATGGGCGTGAGCCCGCGCGAGGTGCTGCAGCGCTTCCTCGATGCCGCGCTCAACCCGCTGCCCTGGCGCGAGGTGGCATCGGCGCCGGTGCAGGAGCGCGTCCATCGCGATGTCGATCTCGCGGCGCTGCTGCCCTTGCCGACGCATAACGAGCTCGACAGCGGCCCCTACATCACCGCAGGATTGCTCATCGCCCGCAACCCACAGAGCGGTGTCCAGAACGTCGCCATCCATCGCCTGCAGCTCAGCGGTCCCCGGCGGCTCGGCGCGCTGTTGCTGCCGCGCCACACCAATCTCTATTTCGACGCGGCCGAAGCCGCCGGCGAGGCGCTCGAGGTGGCGATCGTCATCGGCGTCGATCCCCTGACCTTGCTCGCCTCGCAGGCGGTGGTGCCGGTCGACCATGACGAGCTCGAGATCGCCGGCGCGCTGCAAGGAAGCCCGCTCGAGGTGGTGAAATGCCTCACCAACGAGGTGCGCGTGCCGGCCGCGGCGGAGATCGTCATCGAAGGCCGGCTGCTCCCAAATGTCCGCGCGCCCGAAGGCCCCTTCGGCGAGTTCCCGCAATATTACGGCGAACGCGCCGACCGCCACGTGGTCGAGATCGACGCTGTCACCATGCGCGCAGACGCGATCTTCCACACCATCGTCGGCGGCGGGCTCGAGCATCTGCTGCTCGGCGCCATCCCGCGCGAGGCGAGCCTCTTGGCGCATCTTCGGCGCAGCTTCCCCAACGTGCGCGACGTGCATCTCTCGCTGGGCGGCGTCTGCCGCTACCACCTCCATGTCCAGCTCAAGAAGCGCAACGAGGGCGAGGCGAAGAACGTCATCCTCGGCGCCTTTGCCGGGCATTACGACATCAAGCAGGTGGTCGTCGTCGACGAGGATGTCGACATCCACGATGCCACCGAGGTCGAATGGGCGGTGGCGACGCGCTGCCAGCCCGACCGCGACCTCGTCATCGTCGCGAACGCCCAGGTCTCGCGGCTCGACCCCTCGGCCGAGAACGGCGTGGGATCGAAGCTCGGCATCGACGCCACCATTCCGCTCGCCGCGCCGGCGATGCGCTTCACCCGCATCCGCGTGCCCGGCGAGGCCGAGGTGGCGCTCGACCGGGTGATCGACGCGGCGCGCGGCGGCGATTGGCGCAAGGCGCTGGGACGCTGAGCATGGACAGCGGTCCCCGCGGCGAGGACGCGCTCATCGGCCAGGCGATCGAGCGGCTCGAGGATGCGGCGCTGCTGGCCGGCGCCGGCCGTTACATGGACGATCTGCCGCTGGCGCCGGGCACGCTGCACGCGGCGATCCTGCGCTCGCCGCGCGCCCATGCCGAGCTCGTCGCCATCGATGCGGCGGCAGCGCTGGCGCTACCCGGCATCGCCGCGGTGGTGACGCGCGAGGAGGTCCGGCGCTGGACACGGCCCTTCACAGTCGGCGTCAAGCAGCCGATGGAGCATTGGTGCCTCGCGGTCGACCGCGTGCGCTATGTCGGCGAGCCCGTCGCGGTGGTGCTGGCCGAGGACCGCTACAGCGCCGAGGACGCGCTGGAGCGGATCAAGGTCGAGTACCGGCCCCTGGCCGCGGTGGTCGACCCGCGTGCCGCCGCCGGCGCCGCGGCGCCGGTGCTGCACCCGGCGGTCGGCAGCAATATCGTCAGCGACCGGCGCTTCCGCTACGGCGATCCCGACGCCGCCTTCGATGCCGCGGCGCACCGGATCGCCATCACCATCGACTATCCCCGCAACGCGGTGACGCCGATCGAGTGCCTCGGCGTCCTCGCGCAGTATTTTCCCGCCGACGACGTCTACGAGGCGACCTCGAGCTTCATGGGGCCCTTCGCGCTCCATCCGGTGATGGCGCTGGCGCTCAAGGTGCCGGCGAACCGGCTCCGCCTCAAGACGCCACCGGAGTCCGGCGGCAGCTTCGGCGTCCGGCAATCGGTCTTCCCCTATGTCGTGCTGATGAGCGTCGCCGCGCGGGCCGCAGGGCGGCCGGTCAAATGGATCGAGGACCGGCTCGAGCATCTCGCGGCCGCGACCTCGGCGACCAACCGCGTCACCACGCTTGAGGCGGCGGTGAGCGCCACGGGCGAGATCGCGGCGCTCCGCTGGGACCAGCTCGAGGATTGCGGGGCATATCTGCGCGCGCCGGAGCCGGCGACGCTCTATCGCATGCACGGCAATATGAGCGGCGCCTACAAGCTGCGCCATATCGCCATCCGCAATCGCGTCGTGCTGACCAACAAGACGCCGTCGGGGCTGGTGCGCGGCTTCGGCGGGCCGCAGGTCTATTTCCCGCTCGAGCGGCTGATGCAGCGCATCGCCGTTACGCTCGATCTCGATCCGCTCGAGGTGATCCGCCGCAACCTTGTGCCGGCAGGCGCGTTCCCCTATCGCTGCCCGGCGGGCGCGCTGCTCGATTCCGGCGATTTCCAGCGCGCGCTCGACATCGCCGTGGCTGAAGGCGGCCTCGACGAGCTGAAGCGCCGGCAACAGGCGGCGCGCGCGGCGGGGCGGCTTTACGGCATCGGCTACGCCGCGGTGGTGGAGCCCTCGATCTCCAATATGGGCTACATCACCACCGTGCTGACGCCGGAGGAGCGGCGCAAGGCCGGCCCCAAAAGCGGCGCGCAGGCGACCGCTACCGTGGCGCTCGATCCCCTGGGCGGCGTCAGCGTCCATGTCGCCTCGGTGCCGCAGGGGCAAGGCCATCGCACGGCGCTGGCGCAGGTGGTGGGCGACGCGCTGGGCTTGGCACCGGCAGAGATCCGCGTCATCGGCGAGCTCGACACCGGCAAGGACGCCTGGTCGATCGCCGCCGGCAATTACTCCAGCCGCTTTGCCGGCGCGGTTGCCGGCACGGCGCATCTGGCGGCGATGCAGCTCCGGGAGAAGCTCCAGCGCATCGCCGCCCCGCTGCTCAACGTCGCGCCGGGCGAGATCGCCTTCGCCAAGGGCCGGATCTTCGCCGCCGCCAATCCCGACAACGCGCTCTCCTTCAGCCGCGTCGCCGGCGCGAGCCATTGGGCGCCGCAGACCCTAGGGGACGGCGTGGCGCCCGCCTTGCGCGAGACTGTCTTCTGGACGCCGCCGGTGCTCGAGGCGCCGAACGCGGCGGACGAGATCAACAGCTCCGCCGCATACGGCTTCATCTTCGATTTCTGCGGCGTCGAGATCGAGCGCGACACCGGCCAGGTCCGCATCGACAAATACGTCACCATGCATGATGCCGGCCGGCTGCTGAACCCGGCGCTGGTCGACGGCCAGGTGCGCGGCGGCTTCGCCAATGCGGTGGGCGCGGCGCTCTCCGAGCATTTCGCCTATGGCGAGGATGGCAGCTTCCTCTCCGGCACCTTTGCCGATTACCTCGTGCCTACCGCCTGCGAGGTGCCGGAGCCGCTGATCCTGCATCTGGAGACGCTGTCGCCGGTGACGCCGCTCGGCGCCAAGGGCGTCGGCGAGGGCAATTGCATGAGCACGCCGGTCTGCCTCACCAATGCGGTGGCCGATGCGCTGGGCGTCGCCGACATCGCCTTGCCGATGACGCCGGCCAGCCTCGCCGCGCTGATCGAGCGCGAGGAGCCGCCGCCGCCGCGCGCCGCCGCGCCGGCCGCCACCGGCAAAGGCTTGTCCGGCGCGGGTGCCATGTCGGTGCCGGCGCCGCCGGAGCAGGTCTGGGCAGTGCTGCTCGATCCCGAGGCGCTCCGGACGTTGCTGCCGGGCTGCGAGGCGCTCGAGCGCATCGCCGAGAACGAATACCGCGCCCGGCTCAGCATCGGCATCGGCCCCGTGCGCGGGCGCTACGAGGCGCATGTCCGGCTCTTCGATCTCGACCCGCCGCATTCGCTGAGGCTTGGCGGCGAGGGTATCGGCGCGCTCGGCTCGGCCAGCGGCGAGGGCGCGGTGGAGCTGCAGCCGGAAGGCGCTGGCACGCGCATCGCCTATCGCTATTCCGTCGCCATCGCCGGCAAGGTGGCGGCGGTCGGCGGCCGTATGCTCGACGGCGCCGCAAAGATTCTCATCGCGCAGTTCCTAGAGCGGCTGCTGGCGCGCAGCGGCGGCGCGGCGGCGCCGTCGCTGTGGCGCCGGCTGCTGCGTCTCATCGGGGTCGCGCGATGAAGCCGGCGGCGTTCGACTATCTCCGCCCGGCAAGCCCCGAAGAGGCGCTGGCAGCGCTGGCGGAAGCGGGCGAGGAGGCGCGGCTGCTGGCCGGCGGCCAGTCGCTGATGGCGATGCTCAACATGCGGCTGCTGCAGCCGGCGCTGCTGATCGATATCGGCGGGCTCGCGGCGCTTGATGTGGTCCGCCTCGAAGGCGATGCGCTCACCATCGGCGCGGCGGTGACGCAGGCGGCGCTGGAGCGTCGCGCCAGCCTCGCCGACGAGGTGCCGCTGCTGGCGCTGGCGCTGCCCTGGCTCGGCCATTACCAGACGCGCAACCGCGGCACGGTCTGCGGCTCGATCGCCCATGCCGATCCCAGCGCCGAGCTGCCGCTGGCGCTGGTGGCGTTGGGCGGCACGGTGACGCTGCGCTCGGCAAAACGCCGCCGCACGCTCGCCGCCGGCGATTTCTTCGCCGGCATGCTGACGACCGCGCGGCGCAACGACGAGATGGTCGAGGCGGTGCGCTTTCCGCGCCGCCGCGCCGGCGCCGGCTACGCCTTTCGCGAGGTGGCGCTGCGGCACGGCGATTTCGCGCTCTGCGCGGTCGCCGCCATCGCCGACGCGAACGGTCTCAGGCTTGCCGTCGGCGGCGTCGCCGACCGGCCGGTGGCGCGCGATTTCCCGCTGCTCGACGGCGGCGCGCTCGACGATGCGCTCAACGATTTCGCCTGGGCGCTCGGCGGCGGCGACGACGCCCATGCCAGCGCGCGCTACCGCCGCTCGCTGGTGCGGAAGCTCGGCCGTGCCGCGCTGGAGGAGGCCAAATGCCGGCGCGGCTGAAAGCGGCGGAGCGTTATCGCGTGGGCTTCACGCTCAACGGGCGCGCCGTGGCGGGCGAGGCCGAGCCGCGCCTCCTGCTGAGCGATTTCCTGCGCCATGTCCTCGGCGCCACCGGCACGCATGTCGGCTGCGAGCACGGCGTCTGCGGCGCCTGCACCGTGCAGGTCGACGGGCTGGCGGTGCGCTCCTGCCTGATGCTCGCGGTGCAGGCCGAGGGCAGGCGCGTCGATACCGTCGAGAGCCTCGCCGGCGCCGACGGCGCGCTGAGCGCGCTGCAGCGCGCCTTCCGCCGCCACCACGCACTGCAATGCGCCTTCTGCACGCCGGGCATCTTGATGTCGCTGAGCGACTGGCTCGCGCGCACGCCGCGGCCGAGCGAGCAGCAGGTGCGCGAGATGCTGAGCGGTCATCTCTGTCGCTGCACCGGCTATGCCGGCATCGTCCGCGCCGCGCTCGAGGTGGCGGCGGAGATGGCGCGCGATCGGGAAAAGGTGCCGCGCGATGTTTGACCTCGGCCGCGGCTTTCTCGCCAGCGTCGAGCGCAGCCCCGACGCCATCGCCATCGTCGATGGCGCGACGCGGTCGAGCTACGCCGAGTGGCATCACGAGATCCGCCGCGTGCTCGCCGGCTTTAACGCGCTCGGCCTCAGGCATGGCGACCACCTGCTGGCGGCGCTGCAGAACCGCGTCGAGATGGCGAGCCTCTATTGGGCCTGCCAGCTCTCGGGGGTGATCATGACGCCGCTCAACTGGCGCGCCAAAGCCGACGAGCTCGATTATTGCGCGCGCGACGCCGAGGCCCGCGCCATCGCCTTCCAGGACGTAACCGCCGAGGCGGTCGCGGGCTCGCCCGCGGCACAACGATTGCCGCGCATCGCCATCGGCGGCGCCGCCGGCGGCACGGTCGGCTTCGCGGCGCTGGGCGACGGCCAGCTCGCGCCGGGCGAGCCTGCCGCCGGCGCGGAGGATGTCTCGCTGATGCTCTACACCTCCGGCACCACCGGGCGGCCCAAGGGCGTGCCGCGCCGCCACCGGCAGGAGCGCGCCGCGGCGCTAGCGCATGTCGCGCAGAACCTCTATGGCCGCGGCGAGCGCACGCTCGGCGTCATGCCGCTCTACCACACCATGGGCGTGCGCTCGCTGCTCGCCATGGCGCTGGTCGACGGCTGCTTCATCTGCCTGCCGCGCTTCGACGGGGCGGAGGCGCTCGCCCTCATCGAGCGCGAACGCGTCACCAACCTCTACCTCGTGCCGACGCTCTATCACGACCTCGTCAGCCATGAGCGCTTCGCGCTCACCGACACCGGCTCCGTGCGCAAGCTCGGCTTTGCCGGCGCGGCGATGCCCGACGGGCTGCTGCAGCGCGTCGCGGCGGCGTTCAAGCCGGAGCTCTTCGTCAATCATTACGGCTCGTCGGAGATCTACACCTTCACCATCGAGCCCGAGGCGGCGCTGAAGCCGGGCTCGGCCGGCAAGGCCGGATTGAATCAGCGCATCCGCGTGGTGCGGCTCGGCGCCGGCGATCCCGACGCCATCGCAGCGCCCGGCGAGGAGGGCGAGATCATCGCCGACGCCGCCGGCGACGAGGCCTTCGAGGGCTACTGGCGCCGTCCCGACGCCGATGCCAAGGCGCTGCGGCGCGGCTGGTACTTCACCGGCGACACCGGCTATCGCGACGCGGCGGGCGATCTCTTCGTCACCGGCCGCGTCGACGACATGATCATCACCGGCGGCGAGAACGTCTCGCCGGGCGAGATCGAGAGCGTGCTGTCGCTCCATCCCGCCGTCGCTGAGGTGGCGGTGGCGGGGCTCGCCGACGAGCGCTGGGGCCAGCGCGTCGCCGCCTTCGTCAAGCGCGCCGCTGCGGTCGAGGCGCCGGAGCTCGACGCCTGGTGCCGCCGCTCCGGCCTCGCCAATTTCAAGCGCCCGCGCGACTACGTCTTCGTGCGCGAGGTGCCGAAATCGCCGGTCGGCAAGATCCTGCGCCGCAGGCTCGTCGCCGGCGAGTACGAGACCGATTGATCGCCAGAAAGGAACCCACGCATGAGCGAGAGCTACACCATCGCGCCGGAGATCCCGGCGAGCCCCGACGGCTTCCGCGTCGAGATCGACGCCGGGCGCGAGCGCGCCGACATCATCCTCGACCGGCCGCCGCTCAACATCATCGTCATGCCCGAGCGCGACCAGCTGCGCGCCACCTTCGAGGCGCTCGACGCCGACCGGCGCGTGCGCGTCATCGTGCTGCGCGCGGTCGGCGAGCATTTCTCCAGCGGCGGCGACATCAAGGGCTTTCTCGAGGCCTCGCCCGAGCATGTCGCGAAGCTCGCCTGGAACATCGCGGCGCCGGCGCGCTGCAGCAAGCCGGTGATTGCCGCCAATCGCGGCTATTGCTTCGGCGTCGGCTTCGAGATCTCGCTCGCCTGCGATTTCCGGCTCGCCTCGGAGACCTGCCTCTACGCGCTGCCCGAGCAGCGCCTCGGCCAGATCCCCGGCTCCGGCGGCTCGGCGCGGCTGCAGAAGATGGTCGGCATCACCCGCACCAAGGACATCGTCATGCGCTCGCGCCGCATCTCCGGCCGCCAGGCCTATGACTGGGGCGTCGCTACCGACTGCGTCGCCGATGCCACGCTCGAAGCCGCGACCGACGCGCTGGTCGAGGAGCTGCGCTCATTTGCGCCGCTGGCGCAGCGCACCGCCAAGAAGCTGCTGAACGACACCGAGGACGCGACGCTCTCCACCGCCATCGAGCTCGAAGGCCATGGCTACAGCCGCCTGCGCAGCTCCGAGGATTTCCGCGAAGGCGTCGAGGCCTTCCACGCCAAGCGCAAGCCCGCCTTCAAGGGAAGATAGGCGGTACTCAGTCCTTCCCGAAGAGACGCCGCAACTCGTTCTTGGCCTGATCGAGCACCCGCCGCCGCTCCGCGGTAAGGTTGCGCCCGGCGCGATTGACGTAGAAGGTCAGCATGGACATGGCCGAGCGGTAGGGCTCGGCCGTGCGCCGCCGGCTGCGCTCGCCCGCGCGCTTCAGCGAGCGCGCGATGCGCTTGGGGTCGCGCCAGGCGAAGACGCCCTGCTCCAGATCCAAGGCGTCGCTGGTGCGCGTGACATCGCCGGACCAATACTTGCGCCCGTGCTGCGGATGCTTCTTCGTGGCCGCCATGCCCGTCACCTCGACAAGGGCGGCGCGGCTCGCGCGCTGCCCGTGACAGAACACGCGCCGCCGGTCACTGCCAGGACACCGCCGCGAGATCGTTGGCGAAGATCGGCGAGTTCCGCCACAGCCCGGTGACGCCCTTCTTCGCCACCGTCACCTGCGGCAGGACATAGAGGAAGGCGTTCACCGCATCCTCGGCGAGGCGGCGCTGGGCGGCTTCGAGCCAATGGCCGCGCTCGACCGCATCGGCGGCGGTGCTCACCTTGTCCATGATCTCGCGGAAATCCTGCGAATCGTATTGGAAGTAGTAGTCGGGATTGGCGTAGATCGCGAGGTCGCGCGGCTCGACATGGCTGATGAGGGTGAGGTCGTAATTCCTGTTCTTATAGACGCCGTCGAGCCATTGCGCCCATTCGACCGTCTCGATCCGGGCGTTGATGCCGATCTCGGCGAGCTCGGCGGCGACGATCTGGCCGCCCTGGCGCGCATAGGGCGGCGGCGGCAGCTTCAGCGTCACCGCCAGCGGCAGGCTCACCCCCGCTTCCTGGAGCAGCGCCTTGGCCTTGGCGGGATCGTAGGGCGACATCCCCGTCAGATC
>JBKQTR010000501.1:0-3554 GCA_052143095.1 Allostellaceae bacterium | reverse complement strand
GGCGGCGAACGATCGAGGCCCTCTCAACAGACTCGGTCCCGGACGCCTGGATAATGGGCGCCGCCGGATTGGGTCCATACCAACAGAATTCGACATAAGAGCGATTGAAATTGCAGTCCACGACTGTCTACCGAATTGCAATCTGCGATGCGCGTCGCCAATGATCCGCGTCGCCCGCGTCGTCGTTCCCGGCCTGCCGCATCATGTCACATGAGCGCGGCGCCCGGCGCGACCGGGTCTTCTTCGAGGACGGCGACTACGCGTTCTATCGCGATTGGCTCGGCCAATCCTGCCGGCGCTTCGGCCACGTCGCGTGATCCTGACGCCCGAGGACGGCGAGGGCCTGGCGCTGGCGCTCTCGCGGAGGCGCCGCCTCTATGCCGGGTTCGTCAACGCCCGCGCGCCAGACCGGCCATCTGTCTCAGGGCCGGTTCGGCTCGGTCGCGCTCGACGAGGATCATCTCATGAACGCGGCCCGCTACGTTGCGCTGAACCCGGCGCCGGCGGGGCTCGCGCCGGGGGCGGAGGACTGGCCGCATTCGAGCGTGCGCGCCCATCCGGCCCATGCGCGACGATGGGCTCGTCAGCGTCAAGCCGCTCAAAAGACCGCGCGCCGCATTTCGCCGACCTTATCGAGGGCGACCCCGACGTGGCCGCCTTCACCCTCATCAGGCGCGAGCCGAGCTGATCGGCCGCCCGTTGGGCTCGGCGGCGTTCGTCGCGGCGATCGAGAGAAGTCTCGGCCGCGCGCTCGCCCCGGGCAAACGCGGCCGGAAACCGCGGGGCGAGGGCGTGGCTGACGAAAATGTTAGGGGAAAGAGGGGCGATCGCGGTAGGGACGCTCATTGCTGAGCGCCCCCCGCACAGAACCGGCCGGGGATACAGTGACACTTGCTTCAATTTCAAATTACTTCGGCCGCCGCGGGTTTTGGCTTACGTCCCGGCTTGCCGCGCCGCGGGTTACGGCTCATCAGTCCAGCCACACGGTCGAGGAAGGCCTCCGAGCCGAGCGGTCGGCCGATGCCTTCGGCCACCCGAAGCGCAGCCACCTTTTCGGCGTCGGGTTCGTCGTCAAGAAGGTCGGCGAAGCGGCCGGCCGCGCGCGCGAGGAGCGGCGCTACCTCCACGAGGCTGTCGTTGCGCCCCTCGAGATGCGCTCGCACGCTGGACCATGGCCAGTCCTGCGCGCGCTCGGCGAGCCGCGCCCTCACCGGATTGAGCGCGACATAGCGCCCCGCCGCCATCAGATGGTCCTCGTCCATGACGACGGAGCCGAAGCGCGACTGGAACAGATGTCCGGTCACGCGCAGCCGCGCGTTGACGAAGGCGCTGTAGCGCCGATGCGCCTTGCCGAGCGCACGCGCCAGACCGTCGACCGTGGTCGGCGTCAGGATGAGATGGACGTGGTTGGGCATCAGGCAATAGGCCCAGACGCTGACGCCCGCCTTGTCGCAGGCCTCCCGCAACAGATCCCGATAAACGCGGTAATCGTCGTCGCTGAAAAAGACGCGTTCGCGCCGGTTGCCGCGCTGCGTGACGTGATGCGGCAGACCGGGGACGACAAAGCGGGCGATGCGGGCCATGGCTGGGCGCTCCAGGATTGTAGCCAGGATGGACGTAATAGGGTCATACAGCACGTGTCACCATACAACCGTAAAACCAGATGTTCGAGGACCTCCCTCCCGATACGGCTAAGCTCCACGCGGCTGGAGAGAAGATCCCTGCCGAAATGCCGGCTGGCGATGCCCCAGACGAGATAGACGAGAGCATTCAGCACCAATAGCCAGGCGAAGAAGAAATGCCAGCGCCGCCCGGTCGCGAGATCCTGGGAGCTCGGGATAGTGATCCAGCTCGGGAAGGCACGCGGCGAGATTTGCCCGTCCTCGCTCGAGGCGCCGAGCACGCCTGTCGTTTCGAAGGAATGGCCGAGGATCACCGTTTCTCCGACGATGCCGCGCTCCGACTGGTGTGCCAGGATCGACATGGTTGGATGGTCGAAATCGGAGCGCTCGCCGACATAGAGCGCCGGATGGGCGTTGAAGATCTGCAGTCCGCTCATCAGGAGGAGCGTGAAGCAGACGACATTGATCCAATGCGTGACACGCACCAGCCCGGCATGACGGCGGTACCAGCGCTCGGCGACAGGCGAATCGGGGGTGGGCACGGCGGCCATATCATGCTCCGGCGGTTCGGGCGCGCTGCCGGCTAGGCGCACATACTTTGCGTGTTGGTGAACAGCGAAGTATGCGCGCTCTTAGACGAATGAGCTTTGCGGCAGCCTCAATCACTCGAGCGACCGCGTCCGGCTGAGAGACAAAGACAGCGTGGCTTGCGCTCACTTCGGTGACCTTGTCGCCCGAACGCTGATACATCCAGCGCTGAAGCTCAGGGCTCACTACGTGATCCTGGGTGGTCAGGATGGCGTAGCTGGGCGTGGTGCGCCATGCGGCCGCGGAGATATGCGCGCCCATGGCCTTCTCGGCAAGCTGCTGCTCCGAGTCCGCCATGAACTGAGCTTCCGGCGCCGAGACGTCCGCGGCATAGGTTTCCCGGAACTTCGCCGGGGGGATGAAGAAATACCTGTCCGGCGTGGCCCGATTAGTGGCCGCCCGCATGGCATCGTTTGGCGCGGCGAACTTCGACATAAGCTGGCCGCTGGCCTCCCCCGCATCGGGCTGCAGGGCGGCCACATAGACGAGGGCGCTGACCTTGGGGTCGGTGCCCGCTTCCGTGATCACCGAGCCGCCATAGCTGTGACCGACCAGCACGACGGGCCCCGTCTGCTGATCGATGACGCGCTTGGTGGCATCCACGTCCTCGGCGAGGCCGGTGAGCGGCTCCTGCACGATAGTCACATGGAAGCCATCCTTGGTCAGGATGTCGTGGACGGCGCGCCAGCCTGAACCATCCACCAGTGCGCCATGAACAATGACAATGTCCTTCGCAGCCGGATTCGTCTCGGCGTGAGCCATCGTGCCACCCATGGCAATCATGAGGGCAATCGCCGAAGTATTTCGCAGTATTGACATTTGAGTCTCAAGGTGTTTCATTTCGCCAGTTGTTTCGCATAACCATCCAGGTAGCGGGCGAACATTGACAGGTGATGGCTAACCAGGGTTGATGCAGGCCGTCTACCACTAGCTAAGCTAGGCCGCGATTTCAAAAACGAGCTCGATTTCGATCGGCACGCCGAGGGGCAGGCTGGCGACGCCGAGGACGATGCGGCCCGAGAGCATCCCGGTGCCGAAGACCTTGACGAGGAGCTCGGACGCTCCGTCGGCGACTTTCGGATGGTCCCGGAAGTCGCCTTCCGTCGCGATATAGACGCCGAGCTTCGCCACGCTTGTCGAGCGCGCCGAGATACGCCTTGGCCGCGGATAAGGCGCTGAGGCAAGCAATCTCCGCCGCCTTTCGCCCGTCCTCCGCCGACAGCGCGCCACCGACGCGTCCGACGTATTGCGGCTCGTGCCCGACGACCGGCAGCATGCCGCTCAGAAAGAGCAGATTGCCGATCTTCACGGTCTCGACATAGGCGCCAAAGGCGCTGGGGGGCG
>JBKQTR010000500.1:0-39067 GCA_052143095.1 Allostellaceae bacterium | reverse complement strand
CCGCGCCGCGCGACGCCGGGGATGTTGTCGGGCCGGTCGAGAATGGCGGCGAGCAGGTCGCGGTCGGCGGCAAAGCGCGCATCGCCGAAGCGGCTCAGCGTCGCCCGGTTCTGCGCCTCGACCCAGGCAAGCGCTTGCCCGCCCTCGACCTCCTCGAGCCAGCGATAGGGATCGTCATCAGGCGCCGCGAGCGTCGGGCGCGGATCGGCGTCAGGCATGGCAGGAGCTGTTAACACCACCGCGCCGCCGCGTCTACCGCGGCGTCGACAGGGCGCGGCCCTCATCCGTCGAGCATGTCTCCGTCCGACGAAGCTCCGTGATCGCAGGCGCTCACGCGGCCCGGATCTGCGTCACGAATTGATGGACCTCGCGGCGCAGATTGTCGGACTGGGTCGCGAGCGCGGCGGCCGAATTCAGCACCTGATGAGCGGCGGAGCCGGTGTCGGACGCCGCACGCATCACGCCGGCGATGTTCATGGCGACCTCTTGCGTGCCGGATGCGGCCTGCTGCACGGTGCGCGTAATCTCCTGGGCGGCGGTGCCCTGCTTCGCGACGGCCGCGGCAATACCGGAGGCGATCGCGCTGATCTCCTGAATTGTCGCGGCGATGCGGTCGATGGCTGCAACGGTGCGGTCGGTTACCTCCCGCATTCCGGCGATCTGCGCTTCGATGTCCTTGGTCGCCTTCGCGGTTTGATTGGCCAGCGCCTTGACCTCGCTGGCAACCACGGCGAAGCCCTTGCCGGCTTCGCCGGCACGCGCCGCCTCGATCGTGGCATTGAGCGCCAGCAGGTTGGTCTGGGCGGCGATTGTGCCGATGATCTCGATCACCTCGCCGACCTTCTCTGCCGCCTCGGCGAGGCTCCGCACCGTCTCGCTGGTCCCGCGCGCTTCTTCGACCGCCTTGCCGGCGATATCGGTCGATTGCGTGGCGTGCTTGCCGATGTCGCTCACCGAACCCGACAGCTCGCCCGCCGAGGAGGCGACCGTCTGCACGTGGTTGGTGGTCTGCTGCGAGGCGCCGGCGACGGCGGTCGACTGACGCGTCGTCTCCTCGGCCGTCGCCGCCATCGAGGTCGCCGTGTCCCGCATCTCGTTCGCGGCGATCGAGAGGTTCTCGACCACATTCCTCACCGCCGCCTCGAAGCTGTTGGCAAGCTGGCGGCGCTCTTCCTGTCGGCGCGCTGATGCCGAGCGCTGCTCTTCTTGGAGGCGCTGATTTTCAAGTGCGTTCTCCTTGAACACGGCGACCGCCCGCGCCATCTCGCCGATTTCGTCCTGGCTGTCGGCGCCGTCAACCGTGACGCCGGTGTCGCCTTCGGCCAGCCGCCGCATGACCGCGCTCATCGCGCTCATCGGCAGCGTGATGCTGCGCCCGATCCACCAGGCGAGGCTCATGCCGAGCAGGATGCAGCCGCCGGCAAGACCGAGCATCAGCAGCCGCGACCGCGACATCCCCGCCCTGGACGCCTCCTGCGCTTGGGTCTGGTTCTTCACCGCTTCATCGCGGATGCGTTGCGCCGCCCGCGCCATGGTCTGCCCGGCCGGCTGCAGCGCGGTGCGGACCGCGTCATCGGCCTTGGACGTGGCCGTCAGGAGCTCGGTGACGTCCTGCGTGTAGGCCGCATAAGGTTTGGCCAGATCTTGAAGCTGCGACTTGACGCCGGCATCGTCGACCTGCTCGGCCGCGTCCTCTAGGGTGGATTTCACCTTCTTTTCGAGTTCGACCAGAGGCGGCAGGAGGGCGCCATCCGACCGGGAGATGTATTTTCCGACCTGGTCCCTGAGCGCGCCGAGCTGATCCTGCGCCGCTTCCACGAAGGCGGCGCCGCTCAGCTCGCTTGCCTTCTTCGCGGCGGCGATGGCGGCGGCGACCGCCTTCGCCAGCTCGGCATCGGTCGCGGGCAGCGCCTCGGTGACGAGATGCTGCCGTTGGCGACGCAGCTGCATTACCTGGTCGACCAGCGCGCCATAGGCCGTTACGCTCTGTTCAAGCTCGCTCACCGTCTGCCGCCGCTCGGGCGCGGTGAGCACGGCGAGAAGCTCGCCGATCTCCTTCGCCAGCCGCTCCTTGGCCGCTGCGGCGCCGCGGGCATCGCCATCGCTGCCGCTCGCGATGAGCTGGCGGGCGTTGCGGTCGAACTCGCCGATGTCGTTTTCGATCTGCAGAACCTGGGTGGTGATCGTCGTTTCCCGCCCGTAATCGTCGAAGCGGCCGAGCGTCCATGCGGAGGTGAGGGCGCTCGCGGCGCCCATCGCGAGCACCAGCACGAGAACGGAGGCGAAGCCGCCGAAGATCCGGGTCGAGATCTTCAGCCGATTGAGGCCGATCGGGTCGAGAAGCATTGCCGGGTGCTCCGCTTTCCAATGACTACCGGTGTCGTCGACGGCGATCGCAGCAGGCGAGCCGCCCGCCTCCCGTGACCGTCCCCCAAGCTCAGCGCTGACAGACCCCGGTATGATCCAACCGCGAAAAGGTTTAACTTCGGTTAGCAGAGGGGGTGCCGACGGACCACGCTGCAGGCGGCCCCTCCCGCGACGCGCGCCGCCACCTCGGCCGAGCCCTCCGCCGGCAGCGGCAGCGCGAGATCGGCAGGCTTCACCGCCGGCACGTCGATGTGGGGATCAATGCCGTCGAAGAGCGGGCCCGAGCATTTTGGCGCCCTGCCGCACGCCACAGCATTGTCCCGATGCCCGAAGCGGCAGGGGTTCATCGCCGCCACCAGCTCCACGCGCGCGCGGGACTATGTCACATGCGTATGGACGCGTGCGACGCTGGCGCGGCCGCTCTCGAGCGGTTGGCGCGGCGCCTCCAAGGCGGCGCGCTGGAACTCCGGCATTAGGTAGCAATCTCACCTGAGGGGCTTTCTAAAAATCCCCTCAAGAATTTGCCCTAGTGCCCCGGAGTACCGAAGATGGCAACAAGGAGATCGAAGCTATCGTTTTTCTGTGTTCTCGCGATCTTGCCGTTCGCACTCGTCGTCGCTGCAATTATATTTGCGGTAATTGGTGAAGATCATTTCCACTATATTTTTGTCACTGATGTGCGCATGTGGGTCACCAAGAAAGGAAATATCGCAACAAAATCTTGTGACATGTGCGCTAGTTCCTTGAAAAATGTCGTTATATTTGGCCCATCCCCAAATATGGAAATGTTTTTTTCTATCTCTTACCGCTTGCAAATCGGCGCCGGTAATAGTGATAGAGGCTCCTCGCAACGTAGACCGTGGCCCCATGACGCAAGGAATATTGGGATTTTTCGGTCCGTCTTGAAAATCGAAATTGTCAGGGAGAGGGCTGGGATCGACTCGCGAATTGACATTTATAAACAAGTCTCGTGTCTGAGTACCGCCGCTATTTTCCCATATCGGCTGTACACTCCACCAAAATGATTTGGTCGACGGGTCGTAGTGAGAGAAATAGCTGATTTGTTTGATGAAAACATAAGCTCGCAATTGACGCTGCTCAGTGGTTTCCATCGTTTTGATGGTACGACGCATGCTGCCGACTTGGCGCCAGCCCAAGAAAGCCAGCCCAAAGGTGACGAGAACAAGCGCGCCAGTGAAATACGCGACGTAGAAATCAGTGATTCGGATGTCGCAATAATATTTATGAAGCCACTTCTGGCGTTCAGCTTTGGGCTCGGATGCACAATAGGCCGCTACGCGATTGCTGCCGCTGGCGGTGAGAAGCTCAAAGATGGAAACGCCAACCTCGGATGGCTTCTCAGCGGCGTTGGCGCGTGTCTGGTCGTCGCTTGTTTGGCTATATTCGTGCGATGTTTCTGGTTGTAAGACTACATACGTCAGCACGAAGAACGCACACGCGGCGATGACGATGCTTGCGATTCCGATGAACAGGTCGCGAGTTTCCGGCCGCAAGAGCATCATCCTTTAAAGGTGCTGGCTGGCCATTATTACAAGCCTTCCAGCCGAAGTCCTTCCATTTCAGGCGCGGCTATAACCGCCAGTAGGAATATCGCCGAGATCGCCAGCTCCTCATTGGTCACGTCAGCGCGTTTGATCTCCGCGTTAAGGAACAAGCGCAAGATTTGAGATCGGAGTTGATTTTCGCGCGGAAGCGCGCTCACCGCTAGTCGTCGTCGCTGAAGATCGCTTCGACATCGCGTCGTCCGTGCAGAACCCGCACGATTTCAACGGCAGCGCTTGTGACGCGGTAAAAGACGACATGCCGCGGCACAGCGACAGACCGGAGGCCGCGCACAATCTCGGACCGGGCGCGGCCCGATTTGGGCCAGTCCGCCAGTCGCGCGCACGCTGCGTGAAGCTCGCGCAGATGCCGGTCGGCATCACTGGGCGACTATTCGCGCGCGCCGTAGCGCCAGATGTCGATGATATCGGTCTCGGCCTCCGGCGACCAAACTACCGCAAGGCTAGGCTTTGTCATGCCGCGCGCGGGCGCGCTTTATGACGTCCTCTATATCGACAGTCTTGCCCGCGCCAGCGTCGAGCGAACCGACGCCCTGCTCGATATCGCTGCGCAAGCTGCGGAGCTTCTCGACATAGGCGCGCAGCTCCCGGCCGATCTTCTCTTGCGCGGCCTCCGGCAGCCTTGCCGCCTCGGCGACGGCGTCTTTGAATACCTTGCTCATATTCCCATCCTATCACAAAGCTGCGCCCGAGTGTCACCACCCGCGCCCGACCGTCACCGCCCGCGCAGATCGCCGCCGAGCAGGAGACGCCGACAGGAGAGCGCCTCCGCCACGTGCAGCCGCCGCACCTGATCGCTTTAGATTCGGGCAGTCTTGATTCCGAGTAATGCGAGATAGGTCGCGTCGCGCTCCCAGGCCTTAATGATAGCGACTCCTCGCTTTCGATTTTTCCTTATGCTTATGCGGCTTAAGATTTTGCTCAGCTCTTGAAGCCTGTAAGAATCCTCCAATGGGATTTCAAAGCTCGGCTTCTTCCCCATCATTTGCCTCCTTCCTCAATCACGATGCACCGACCATGCCGCTTGCCGCCGCTCGACCCGGCCGAGGCGCTTGAGGTCAGCATGATCCATTCGGTAGCGGGACGGCTGAGCGGGGGCAAGCTCATGCGCCAGCGGCCGTTCGCGACCCCCATCACTCGGCCTTGCTGGCGGCGCTGATCGGCGGCGGCCAGCGCGCTCGACCGGGCGAGGTGTCCTTGGCGCATGTCGGCGTGCTCTTCCTGGAAGAGTTGCCGGAGTCGCGAGGCCGAGGGCGGCGAGCGCCGCGCGCACCCGCACGCGCGATTCGGCCACCGCGTGCCGTGCAATCCGACGGCAATGATTGTGGGCCCAATTTCTTACCGCAGGTTCCAAGGCTCGGACAGGTGAGGCGGCGGCCATTGCCGTCCCGAGCGAATGTTCTTGTTTTGTTCACAAGTCCCTGCCACCATGACCCCGCATGCAGCCGCGCGTTATCGGACGTCATCTACTTACGATTTCTATTCACGGTTCCTGTGAACCGATTTTTCGTCGCGCGGCCGGCGACGGCGGCCCACCCGCCGAACTGCCGTCCGGCCTTGAGTACCTCGGCTTCCGAGTGGCGCATGTCGATGAGGAACGCGAAGGCGAGTTGGCCGCCGCCGGTAAGCGTCTCGAATTTACCGTCGGGTCCCTTGAGAAAGATCTCTGCCCCGTTCGTGACCAGATAACGAAACGAAAGCTCACCTGGGGTGGAAGCCGCAGTTCGCTGCTGAAGTTTCTTCAATCCACGTCGCAGCCGCCTCACCTCGATACCCGATGCAAGCAGCCGACCGATGACGCGCAATACCACGACATCGCCAAAGGTATAGAGACGCCGTTTCCCGCGCTTTCGATCACTAGAACCGGACGGCAACAACATCTCCTCGCGACTGAGATAATCCAGCATGGGCCGCGACACACCAGACAGAGCGCAGGCGCGCTGTGCATCGACACACTGGACGAGCTGCTTCGATTCGGTCATAATAATAGGTAATAGCATACCTATATTCTAGCGCCAGCTCCTTTGCACGATGGTGCGGATCTCGCGCGGTTCGAGGAGCCGTTGAACGTTCTGGCAAGCTGTGCGTTCTAAGCAGACTCGCAGGCAATCCGGTCATCGCCCCGCCTGCCGAGTTGAGCCCTCGGCGATAGCCAGATAGGATGGGAACGCCAGATAGGATGGACACGGGGGAGGAGACTAGATGGCATACAATTTCGCTGATCTCGAGCGTCGCTTCTATGGCACGTCGGAGACGCCCGCGCTAACTGCGGAGATCCTCGGGAAGATCATTGCCGGAGCATGGAAACGTGCCCATCCGGAGAACAAGGGCTTCTTGTCGCATGACCAGCTGACGAAACTGATCGTCAAAAATTTTTCGGCCGCCCCTAGTGCCGTCGGCGAGATACTGCATTTCGAGCACAGACCCGACGGCACCAAGATCGAAGAGATCACGCGTCTTATTATCGGCGCACAGAACGCCGGCTTCCTAGTCCGCGCAAATCCGCAGAACCTCTACACTCACATCAAAGCGGACCTGATGCAGACTTACACCATGCTCGACGGGTACGCGCTTAATTTTCCGGATGTGGTCGCCTGGGCAGACAAGGTTGCGGCCAGCGGGTCCGGCGAGACGGATTGAGCGCCAATGGCCGCCGAAGCTGAGCTGACGCAGCTCAGAGCACGGCTCGCCGAAAAAACAAATGGGCTCGCTAAATACGTCTTTGACGTGCTCGCGCCATCGCTTATTCCAACTGGATCTCAGCCGCTCGCAGCGGGTGTTGAAAAAGTCATCAACGATCCGATTTGGAAGATATTTACGCTGAACCAGTCCGTGTTGCCGCTGATCGACCTGCCGGTCATGCAGCGATTGCGCCGAGTTCGGCAGCTCGGTCTCGTCCATCTTGTATATCCCGGAACGCATCATAGCCGCTTTGAGCACTCGCTCGGCGCAATGTGTGCGGCTGCTCAGATGTTCGATGCTCTTGCGCTAAGCGCAAAGATGGAACAGAACTTCAGCCGGCGCACGCGAAACGTCGTTCTGGCCGCTGCAATACTGCACGACACCGGCCATCCGGTATTCAGTCATGTTGGCGAGCGCGTCTTGCAGCGCGCCCTGCGCGACGAATTTGACGCCATAGAAGCAATTCTCCGGGAGGCCTTTCCCGACGAATTGGAACAGGGAAAAGCAAGCGGTCAAGCTGAAGCTAGGCGGACGAAGCTACCGCCGGCCGCCGAACTTGTTTCGGCACTGATTACACTGTCGCCAGCACTCGAACAGACCATCATACGCCTCAATCTCGAGATCGCGCCGCACGAGGCGGTCATGATGATCTGCGGGTTGATCCTTGGCCGACCAAGAAAGACCCTGATAGACCGCGACACCTACTACCATTGCCTCAAAGGCATCATCTCAGGAGACCTTGATTGCGATAAAGTGGACTATGTCGCCAGAGATGCGTACTACGCTGGCATACCGACCGCGACCGACATCGATCGGCTGTTGTCCCAGCTCGTTGCTGTTGAGGTACGGGTGGACACGAACGCGCCGGAGCTGGAGTACCCCTTTGGCGGCGGCAATCCCGACGTAATTAGACTGTTTGGCATTCGCCCGGCGATCGCTTCGGCTCTGGAGATGTTCGTCATGACGCGCTCGTATCTATTCGAGCGTCTCTATGCGCACCCGAAGGTTCGGGCTGCCGAAAGATTACTGCAGCGGTTGCTCGCCCAGCGTGTCCAATTTGGTCGCGAAGTACAAGGATGGGGCCTGCCGCAAATTTTCGATTTCTTATACGCGCCTGGTGGCGACGACCACGTGTTGGGATTGCTCGCGTCGGAGAAATCCCTCGAAGAGGCCGGCGATCACTTTGCTCAGCTCGCTCGCCGCATTCTCGATCGGCAGCTACCGATGCGTGCGCTAGCTATATCGGCGGCGACCATGACAGAAAGCGCACCCAGAGGGGATGCGATTGAAACGGCCGAGTTCATGCCGTGGCAAGCTGCCGAAGACGAGCTAAGCCAAAACACACACGGCCTTGAGACACGTATCTGTCAACTTACCGGGCTAACGGTCGGCCAGGACATCATTGTGGATTGGCCCCTCGGGAATCCGATCCGTGAGGATCCGGATATTTGGGTGAGCGATCCGGCCGATGCCAGTTCGGTCAAGCGCGTAAGTTCGTATTTCAATGTCGAGCAGCTATCAAATGCATATCGCAGCACGAAGCAAGTTGCCTGGGTGTTTGCTGACCCAGCCCAAGTGCCGCAAGTGGCGGCGGCCTCAGCTATTGCCCTGCAAGAGGCCTATGATCTTGTCGCCCATCAGGAGGCATTTAACCGCGCCAAAGTAGGACGCCGCGCAATTGCAACGTTCTTCGATGAGATCCGTAAGCGCGACGATGCTAGTTTGACGGCGGTTGTCAACAACCTTACGTCCTCGTCGGCAGACGCGCGCACCATGCGCCCGACGCCGAGTATGATAGCGCGGGCGCTTCAAAAATTGGAAGCGACCGAGCGGACGGAAGCGAGTTCGCGCATTGCAGGGCAGATTGCAAATGCCGGCCTGTCGCGGTCATTCTATGACCACCTATTCATAGCCAATCAGGTTCTTACCATTCTTCTGAACCATTGCCATACTTACTATCGGCACAGGGATTTTGCCGATTCTATGGCGCCGCGAAACGAAGCGCACTTCCAAAGTCACCTTAAGGCCTTCTGCGAACACGACGAGAGATGTCAAAACCTTTTCGAACTCCGAGAGGCCGAAAAGGCCGGCGGCGGAAATGTCGATCTCGTATTTAGTTGGAAGAGGAGAGAGAGTGTCTACCCCGACGTGGTCGTCGAGCTCAAAAGCGAATTGATCGACTTCACTTCGCAATATGACACGCATGCTGGCCAGCCATTCCAATATACGGGTCGAAATTTTGGGCGAGTTTCACTCCTGTACGTTCAGTTTCGATCGGAGGCGTCCGTGCGTATCGGTGACACCCTCCAGGCCCGCAAGAACCAGCATGAGGCCTCCCCGCAGGTAGTGTTGTGCTTAGCGCAGCAAGCTTTTGCCGCACGGCCCCACGAAGGCGGCAAAACGTCGGCGCCGCTGACAGCGGACGGCCCCGGCGCTGCGCCAGCGCAATCGGATCGCGATAAATAGGGCAGATCGTAGCCCGTCTCGCCAACCTGCCGCGAGCGTGATCGCGAAAACGATCGCGCTTACGTTGAAGCGTGCACTCGCCGCCCTCGGCCTCGTGGTGCCGCCGCGGCGCGCCGCTTCTATAGTCGTAGATTAGCAGCTCGGCTTGCTGGGTTGGCGGCGCCTCGCCAATGGCGGCTCGTCATAGTTCGGTTCGAAGGCTTTTGACGGCGAAGCCTCCATCGGTCACAAGCGCCGCCATCGTCATGGCAGGCGGTCCGACGTGAGCCTTGGCGCCTGAGGGGTGCAGTCATAGCATTGGGTCCGAGCCGGTCTGCGGCGACCCTACGTCATCGGCGGAGGCGGAGTTTGTGTCGACGGTGTACACCGGTGGCGTAGTGCCGGCGCCGCGCCCGAGAAAAGTTACCCACGCGGCAGAAGACCGCAGGGGATGGCAAGGAGACGGAGAGGGTACGCACGCGCGCCCGTCACCGCCCGCGCAGATCGCCGCCGAGCAGGAGACGCCGATAGGAGAGCGCCTCCGCCACGTGCAGCCGGCGCACCTGATCGGACGATTCGAGATCGGCGAGCGTGCGGGCGACGCGCAGCACGCGGTGATATCCCCGCGCCGACAGATGCAGCCGCTCGGCCGCTTCCAGCAGCAGGCGCTTGCCCTCGGCATCGGGCGAAGCCAGCTCGTCGAGCAATTGCCCGTCGAGCTCGGCATTGGTGCGGATGCGCCGGTCGGCCGGCAGCCGCGCATAGCGCGCGCCTTGCCGCGCCCGCGCCGCCGCGACGCGCGCCGCCACCTCGGCCGAGCCCTCCGCCGGCGGCGGCAGCGCGAGATCGGCGGCCCTCACCGCCGGCACGTCGATGTGGAGATCGATGCGGTCGAACAGCGGACCCGAGATCTTCGACTGATAGTCCTGCGCGCATTTGGGCGCCCTGCCGCACGCCAGTGCGGCATTATCCAGATGCCCGCAGCGGCAAGGGTTCATCGCCGCCACCAGCTGCACCCGCGCGGGATATGTCACATGCGCGTGGACGCGCGCGACGCTGGCGCGGCCGCTCTCGAGCGGCTGGCGCAGCGCCTCGAGGCTTGCGCGCTGGAACTCCGGCAGCTCGTCGAGGAAGAGCACGCCGAGATGCGCCAAGGACACCTCGCCCGGCCGCGCGCGCTGGCCGCCGCCGACCAGCGCCGCCAGCGAGGCCGAGTGATGGGGATCGCGGAACGGCCGCTGGCGCATCAGCTTGCCCTCGCGCAGCTGTCCCGCCACCGAATGGATCATGCTGACCTCGAGCGCCTCGGCCGGGTCGAGCGACGGCAACAGCCCCGGCAGCCGCGCCGCCAGCATCGACTTGCCTGAGCCCGGCGGGCCGATCATCAGCAGATTATGGCCGCCCGCCGCCGCCACCTCGAGCGCGCGCTTGGCGGTCTCCTGGCCCTTGATGTCCCTGAGGTCGAGCGGCGAAGCCGGTGCCTCGGCGATGCGCGGCTCGGGACGGCCCAGCACCTGCGTGCCCTTGAAGTGGTTGATCAGCGCCAGCAGCGACGGCGCCGCCAGCACCTCGATGCCGCCCGCCCAGGCCGCCTCGCCGCCCGCCGCGGCGGGACAGATGATGCCGCGCCCGGCAGCGGCGGCGCCCATCGCCGCCGGCAGCACCCCCGCCACCGGCAGCAGCGCGCCGTCGAGCGCCAGCTCGCCCAGCGCCACATAGCCCTCGAGCTCGTCGCCCGGCAGCACCTCCATCGCCGCCAGCAATCCCAGCGCGATCGGCAGGTCGAAATGGCTGCCTTCCTTGACCAGATCGGCCGGGGCGAGGTTCACCGTGACGCGCCGCGGCGGCACCGCGAGCCCGAGCGCGGCGAGCGCCGCGCGCACGCGCTCGCGCGATTCCCCGACCGCCTTGTCGGGCAAGCCCACGACGGTGAAGGCGATCAGCCCGGCAGTGATGGTGACCTGGGCGTCGACCTCGAGCACCTCGATGCCGGAGAACGCCACCGTCCTGACGCGAGCGACCACGCCGCCTCCCGCTCAACCCGGGGTTACTCTAGGGGAGCGTCGCGGGCGACGCCAGTGAGGATGGGTCGCACAGCAGGGACGCGCCGTCCCGTTCTCGTACGACGGCAATTACTGCGTTGCTTGACAGTAGACGCGTGTAACCGCCGATTGATCCAAGCTTTTCCTTTTGGGCGCGTCTCGGCTGCCCCCACCCCTCTATCATTGCCCGACGTCCGCCGTTGCGGCGGCCGACAGCAAAGGGAGGAAGAGCTCATGTATGACAATCCGCGAAGCCTGCTCGATCAGATCACCCTGGTGCACGGGCCAACGGAGCTGCTGGGCCGGCACTTCGTGATGGCGGATGGGGCCGCGCGCGAGTGGGGCCTTCGCTTGAGGCTGCGCAGCGACTTCGACGCCCTCAAGGCACTCAATCGCGAGCACAGTGAGACCTGGCCACCGTTGTCGCCGATCTTCGATCCCGCTCACAGCAATCTGCGCATCGATTCGGCATTCTGGCTTGAGGGGATCGACGATCGCGGCGACACCGTGGTGACGGAGTCCGCGAGATTCTTCGATCTGAGGGATACGACCGCGATCGATGAGATCCGCTCATTGCGCCTGTTCTTCGCCGAGCCCGCTGCGCATTCTGCCGCCGGCGAGCGCGTCGATATCGACGCGCCAGCCGCAGCGGTGGTGCGCGGCCGAACGATGCACGGCGGCTCCATTTGGGTCCGACGCGATTGGCGTCGCAACGGCCTCACGCGCATCATCTCCCGAGTTTGCGCGGCCTATGCCTTGACGCGCTGGAATACCGACTTCACCTGGGGCTTCGTGGAGCCGCGTATGCATGCGGCCGGGCTCTCGCAGGCCTATGGACCGCATGAAGCCGCCGATGGCCTCACGGTCCGACTCGCTTGGCGCAGCAATCTTCGGCTTGTCCTAGTGTGGATGAGTACCAGCGCGCTCCTGGCCGATTTGGCGAGGGGCCTCAACGATACAACGATGCTTGCGGGTGAGCGATATGCCCATCAGGAAACGCTCGTTGCTCGCGCTACGCCAGGGCAGGGTTAGGCGGTCATAGCGTCCTTCGGCGGCCGTCGTCTCCGACACGCGGATGGTTGCGCGTATCGATTGAAGCCGGGGACGGCGGCTGGCCAGGTTTTCCGCGTAGGCGCGTGCGGTCCAGCTGCCATAGGCGCGATCCGGGAGGTCGCCGAGGTCACGGCCGATCATGAGAAGGCGTTCGCACGGCTTCATGAACTCTATGCCCGAACCGAAATGGGCATAGACGAGGCGCGATGAACCCGGTGGCTGGCGCACGAACAGCATGCGCGGCAGCAGGCCAAAGCGCAGTATCGCGCTGTCGAGGTCCTCCGGTATGCGCCCGCGGCACGCCCGCCATAGCTCGACCAGCGGCCGCACCTGCGCGAAATCCGGCAGGCTCAGCGCCGCCAGCGTGCGCTCGGCGGCGAGCCAGGGATGGCCACGCTCGCCCGTGCTGCCGGCCAGCAGATGCTCGGCGCGATCGGCGAACTCCCAGGCGCCGCCGAGCATCTCATAGAACCACTCGCCGTCGGCGAACATGGCGAGGATGATGCGCGGGAACTGCCGCTCCTTGAGTTCGTAGAGCGCGCCGGCCAGCGTCTCGAGGCCGAAGCCGCCGAGGCGCAAGGCGACGCGCGCGCCGGTCTCCTGCGGCCTGATGTGGATGAAGCCGCGCTCGCGCACGGCGTAGCTCGCGGGATCAAGATCGCCGCTGACCCTGCCGAGGCGACGGACCAGGTCCCAAGACCGGTCGGGCCAGCGCCGTCCTTTCTCGTCGATCAAGATGCCATCGACCATCGTCTCTCTCCGGCTGGTGCAGCGCGCCGCAATCCCGCGGGCGCGCGCCTAGTCCGCCGTACACGCCTCCTCGCTCGCCGCCTTGGCCACACGCAACACCCGCTCGCGCAGCTCGCTGCTGACGATCGCGCGAAAGCATAGCACCAGCTCGATCTCCAGCGGCGTCAGGCCGGCGCCCTCCATCCTCACCGCCGGCGCCACCTCCTCCTTGAACAGGAAGGACATCGGCACGCCGAGGAATTTCACCGCCGCGGCGAGGCGCGCGGCGGTCATGCGCCGGGCGCCGCTTTCGTATTTCTGCACCGATTGCGCGCTGACGCCGAGCGCGGCGCCGAGCTGCTGCGGGCTGGCGCCGGCCATCACCCGCGCCTCGCGCAGCCGCCTTCCGACCATGAGATCGACCTGGTTCGCGCGCCGCTTGCCCGGCTGACGCCGCGACGGCCCGCGGCTTCGCGCGGCGGCGCTCGAGATCCTGTTGTCCTGCTTCATGCCAAGGCCTGCCCTGCCTGAAACCGAGGATGGCGGCAATGATATCGCCATCCCGTTAAGGCTGCTACCAAAAGTAGCGACGGCACCGTGTGGACCCTGGGCACTCTGTCCGGTTTGCGGCCGCGCGGCAAGCAAGCACACACGCGCGCTTTGCGGGCAAGCGCGCGGCGTGGTTGATCGGGCGGATCAGCGCCCGGAGAGGTTCTGCTCGCTGATGATCTTGGTGAGCCGCAGCAGATGCTCGCGCATGTCGTCGCCGCGGATGGCGCGGAAATGGCGCACCAGCTCGATCTCTTTGGAGGTGAAGCCGGCGGTATCCGTCGCCGTTTGCGGCTCGGTGTCGTCCTGGAAGAAGAAGGACATCGGCACGCCGAGGAATTTCGCCGCCGCGGCCAACCGCCCGGCGGAGAGGCGGTTCTCGCCGTTCTCGTATTTCTGCACCGCCTGGAAGCTCACGCCGATGGCGCCGCCGACATCCTCCTGGCTCGCCCCGGCAAGAAGCCGCGCCTGGCGCAAGCGGCTGCCGACCGAAAGATCCACGTGGTTGGCGCGGCGCTTTCTCGGTTTGCGCCGCTGAGCGTCGAGCGCGGCCGGCTCGGTTTTAGTCTGCGTCATAGCCTTAAGACCTCCGTTCCCAGATTGCGTTGTCAATATTGCGTTTGCGCCGCAATACCCTAGCCGATGGTCTGGTACCGCTTTCTACCATAAAGGGCGCCTTTCCTGGCGGAACAACGTAGCCCGGACGGCACGCCACTTCAATCAATCAATACAGTTAATCAGGATGCTGATCAGGCCCGGGCGCGCGCATCGCGGGCAAGGGCGCGGGCCTCGATCGCCTCCCAGACCTGCGTCTCGAGGCGGCTGCCATCGAGCCGGTTGATCTCCTGGATGCCGGTGGGCGAGGTGACGTTGATCTCGGTGAGGTAGTCGCCGATGACGTCGATGCCGACGAACACCAGCCCCTGCTCGCGCAGCGCCGGGCCGATGGCGGCGCAGATCTCGCGCTCGCGCGGGGTGAGCGTCGTCTTCACCGCCTTGCCGCCGACATGCAGATTGGCGCGCGCCTCGCCCGCGGGCGGCACCCGCAGCACCGCGCCAAGCGGCTCGCCCTCGACCAGGATGATGCGCTTGTCGCCCTGGCGCACCTCCGGCAGGTAGCGCTGGACGATGATCGGCTCGCGGTAGAGCTGGGTGAAGAGCTCCAGCAACGCATTGAGATTGTCGTCCGCGGGCAGGAGGTGGAAGACGCCGGCGCCGCCATTGCCGAACAGCGGCTTGAGGATGATTTCGCCGTGCTCCTGGCGGAAGGCGACGATCGCGTCGCGGTCGGCGGTGATCAGGGTGGGCGGCATCAGCCCGTCGAAATGCGTGGCGAACAGCTTCTCCGGCGCGTTGCGCACGCTGACGGGATCGTTCACCACCAGCACCTCGTCGCGCACATGCTCCAGGAGATGCGTCGCGGTGATATAGGCCATGTCGAAGGGCGGGTCCTGGCGCATCAGGATCACATCCATGGCGGCAAGCTGCAGTACCGCCTCGGCGCCGAGCGTGAAATGCCGGCCGCGCTCGCGCCGCAGCGTCAGCGGCCGCGCCCGCGCCGTCAGGCGGCCGTCGCGCAGCGTGAGCGCCCGCGGCACGTAATGATAGAGCGCATGGCCGCGCGCCTGCGCCTCGAGCGCCAACGCGAAGGTCGAATCCGCATCGATGTTGATACCCTCGATCGGGTCCATCTGGATGGCGACGGCAAGGCTCATGCGGCACTTCCTGCTCCGGCGGCTCCGGCGCATCATAACAGGCTGCCCCGCTGGTATGCGAGATACCGGCGCCGGCTTCCGCCCCGGCCGCGGCGTTTGGCGCCCGCTCGCGAAAAGTTTTTCGCAAAAGGCTTTGACGGCCGGGGGATTGCAGATATTTTCCTTGGCGCCGAGACGACATCGGCGGTAGGGCGGCGCCTGTCCCATCTCTGGGGGCATCCCCCTAACCCAAGATCTGACAGAGTGACGACGAGCGCTACACGGGAGGTTTGGCTTGGGGAGAGGGGCATCCTGCCCGCAGGAGGCGGGCGCCGCGCGCTCGGCCCGCAGGGCGGGCCGGTGAGCGGCGCGCCGGCCAATGGCGGCGCTGCGCCGCTGCTCAGCATCGACGGGCTGTCGGTCCGCTTCGGCGGCATCGTCGCGCTCGAGGATGTCTCCTTCCGCGTCGAGAGCGGGCAGATCTGCGGCTTGATCGGCCCCAACGGCGCCGGCAAGACCACCCTCTTCAACGTGCTGAGCCGGCTCTATCACGCCGATCGCGGCACCATCCTGTTCGAGGGAAGCTCGCTGCTCGACCGGCCGCGCCATGCCATCGCGCCCTTGGGCATCGGCCGCACCTTCCAGAACCTCGCGCTGTTCCGCACCATGACGGTGCGCGACAACGTCATGATCGGCGGCCATTGCCGCGAGCGCGGCGGCTTCTTCGCCAACGCGCTGCGCCTGCCCTTCGTCGGCCGCGAGGAGGCCGCGCTCGGCGAGCGCGCGGCGCGGCTGATCGAGACGCTCGGCCTCGCCGAGCTCGCCGGCGTGCCGGTGAGCGCGCTCTCCTTCGGCACGCAGAAGCGCGTCGAGCTGGCGCGCGCGCTGGCCAGCAACCCGAAGCTGCTGCTGCTCGACGAGCCCGCGGGCGGGCTCAATCACGAGGAGGTCGACGAGCTGCGCGAGCTCATCCGCTCGATCCGCGACCGGCTCGGCGTCACCGTGCTGCTGGTCGAGCACCACATGAACCTGGTCATGCGGGTCTCCGACAAGGTCGTGGCGCTCGATTTCGGCCGCAAGATCGCCGACGGCACGCCGCAGCAGGTGCAGCGCGATCCCGAGGTTATCCGGGCCTATCTCGGGGGTGAGCTGTGAGCGCCATCCTGGAGACGCGCGGGCTCTCGGCCGGCTACGGGTCGACGCCCGTGCTGCAGTCGATGGATCTCGCGGTCGAGCAGGGCGGCATCGTCACGCTGCTCGGCGCCAACGGCGCCGGCAAGACCACGACCCTGCGCGCGGTCTGCAACATGATGGTGCGGCTCAGCGGCGAGATCCGTTTCAACGACCAGCGCATCGACGGCAAGGCGACCGAGGATATCGTCCGCCTCGGCATCGGCCATGTGCCGGACGGGCGCGGCACCTTCGTCAGCCTCAGCGTCGAGGAGAATCTGCGGCTCGGCGCCTATACCCGGCGCGACAAGCACGTGGCGCGGGATTTCGAGCGGGTCTACGGCTATTTCCCGCGGCTCAAAGAGCGCCGGCACCAGCAGGCGGGGACGCTGTCGGGCGGCGAGCAGCAGATGCTCGCGATCTCGCGCGCGCTGATGCTGCGGCCGAAGCTGCTGCTGCTGGACGAGCCGTCCTTCGGCCTGGCGCCGCTCATCGTCCAGGAGATCTTTCGCATCTTGCGCACCATCAACGAGCAGGACGGCGTCAGCATGCTGCTGGTCGAGCAGAACGCCAACATCGCGCTCGAGCTCGCCGGCCAGGCCTATCTGCTGGAGACCGGGCGCATCATCATGCACGGGCCGTCGGCGGTGATCGGCGGCGACGAAGCCGTGCGCCGCGCCTATCTCGGCTACTAGGAGAGGCCATGCAAGCCCTGCTGCATCAAGTGCTCTCCGGCCTCGCCACGGGCGGCATCTATGCCAGCGTGGCGCTGGCGCTGGTGATGATCTACCAGGCCACCCATCACGTGAACTTCGCCCAGGGCGAGATGGCGATGTTCTGCACCTACATCGCCTGGACGATGCTCGATGCAGGCCTGCCCTACTGGCTGGTGTTTCCGCTGACGCTGCTCTTCGCCTTTTTCTTCGGCCTCGCCATCGAGCGCCTGCTCATCCGGCGCTTCGCGCAGGCGCCGGTGCTGTCGGTGGTCGGCGTCTTCATCGGGCTGCTGGTGATCATCAACAGCTGCGCCGGCTGGATCTTCAGCTACACCATCAAGCCGTTCCCGAGCCCCTTCCCTTCCGATGCCTGGTACGGCAGCGCCTACATGTCGTCGCATGAGGTCGGCATGATCTTCGTCACCCTGGCGGTGCTGGCGCTGGTCTTCGCCTTCTTCCGCTTCACGCCGCTCGGCCTTGCGATGCGCGCCGCGGCGCAGAACCCGATGTCGAGCCAGCTCGTCGGCGTGCGCGTCGGCTGGATGCTCGGCATCGGCTGGGCGCTGGCCGGGATGATCGGCGCGGTCGCCGGCATGATGGCGGCGCCGATCGTCTATCTCGATCCCAACATGATGGGCGGCATCCTGCTCTACGGCTTCGCCGCGGCGCTGCTCGGCGGCATCGACAATCCCTGGGGCGCGGTGCTCGGCGGCTTCATCGTCGGCGTGCTCGAGAACGTCGCCGGCGCCTATGTCGTCGGCACCGAGCTCAAGCTCACCGTGGCGCTGATCATCATCGTCGGCGTGCTCGTGGTCCGGCCCGCGGGCATCTTCGGCCGCATGCTCGTGACGAGGGTCTGATCATGGCGACGCTCGAGACCTCGCCCCCTGCCGACGCCGCGCTTTATGCCGGGCTCAGCCTCACGCGCTGGCGGGCGATCGGCATCGCCGCGGCGCTGGTGGTCGCCTGCGCGCTGCCGTTCGGCTTGAGCAGCTATCACCTGTTCCAGGCGACGCAGGTGCTGGTCTACGCCATCGTGCTGCTCGGCCTCAACATCCTCACCGGCTATAACGGCCAGATCTCGCTCGGCCACGGCGCCTTCTACGCCATCGGCGCCTACACCACGGCGATCCTGCTCGACAAGACCGGCGTGCCCTATTGGGCGACGATCCCGCTGGCGGGCGCGATCTGCCTCGGCGCCGGCTTCCTCTTCGGCCTGCCGGCGCTCAGGCTCGAGGGCCTCTATCTCGCGCTCGCCACCTTCGCCCTCTCGGTGGCGACGCCGCAGATCCTCAAATACAAGCAATGGGACTATTGGACCGGCGGCGTCCAGGGCATCATCATCAACAAGCCCGACGCGCCGTTCGGCCTGCCGCTCGACAGCGACCAATGGCTCTATTTCTTCTGCCTCGCCTGGACCGTGCCGCTGTTCATCGTCGGCTGGAACCTGCTGCGCGGGCGCACCGGCCGCGCCATGGTGGCGATCCGCGACCATCCCATCGCCGCTGCCACCATGGGCATCGACACCGCGATGTACAAATCGCTGACCTTCGGCGTCTCCGCCATGTTCACCGGCATCGCCGGCAGCCTGAGCGCGCTGGTGGCGCAGTTCGTCTCGCCCGACAGCTTCGCCTTCTTCGCGACCTCGATCAGCTTCCTCATCGGGATCATCGTCGGCGGCGTCGCCTCGATCTCCGGCGCGCTCTTCGGCGCCATCTTCATCGAGTTCGTGCCGAACTACGCCGACCAGATCTCCAAGGCGGCGCCTTGGGCGATCTACGGCGTCGTCCTCATCGCCTTCATCTACTTCATGCCGACGGGCGTCGCCGGCCTCCTCCGGATGCTCGGCGCGCGGCTCAAGCGGTGAGCGGCGCCGGTCAATCGCTACCAAGGATGACATCAGCAAGGAGAAAGAACGCATGATCGTAAGAAATTCGTTGCTGGCCGCCGCCGCGCTGCTGGCACTGGCGGCTCCGGCCTTCGCCGCCGACACGCCGGGGGTCACCGCCACCGAGATCAAGATCGGCAACACCATGCCCTATAGCGGGCCGGCCTCGGCCTACGGCGTCATCGGCAAGGCGGAGAGCGCCTTCTGGACGATGGTCAACGACCAGGGCGGCGTCGACGGCCACAAGATCGCGTTCCTCTCGGAGGATGACGGCTACAACCCGGCCAAGACGGTCGAGCAGGCGCGCAAGCTGGTCGAGCAGGACGGTGTCGCGTTCCTCTTCAACACGCTGGGCACGCCGCCCAACACGGCGATCGAGAAATACCTCAACCAGAAGAAGATCCCGCAGCTCTTCGTCGCCACCGGCGCCGACAAATGGGGCAACTACCAGGAGTTCCCCTGGACCATCGGCTGGCAGCCGAGCTATCGCACCGAGGCGCAGATCTACGCCAAATACATCCTCAAGGAGAAGCCCGGCGCCAAGGTCGGCATTCTCTACCAGAACGACGATTTCGGTAAGGACTACATCGCCGGCCTCAAGGACGTGCTGGGCGACAAATACGCCGCGATGGTCAAGGAAGTGTCCTACGAGGTGACGGACGCGACCATCGATTCGCAAATCGTGTCGCTGCAAGGCGCCGGCCTCAACACGCTGGTCACCGCCGCGACGCCGAAATTCGCCGCGCAGACCATCCGCAAGGTCTATGACATCGGCTGGAAGCCGCTGCACTTGCTCACCAACGTGTCGCTGTCGGTCGCCGCGGTGATGGAGCCGGCGGGACCGGAGAAGGGCATCGGCGTCATCACCTCGAATTACGGCAAGGACATGTCCGACCCCGCCTGGAAGGACGATCCCGGCATGAACCAGCTGCGGGAGTTCATGAAGAAATATATTCCCGACGGCAACACGGCGGACAACAACTACGTCTACGCCTATGGCGTGAGCCTGACGATGCTGCAGGTGCTGAAGCAGTGCAACGGCGACTTCTCGCGCGAGAACGTGATGAAGCAGGCCGCCAACCTCCACGATCTCGATCTGCCGACCTCGCTGCCCGGTATCAAGATCAACACCAGCCCGACCAACTACCATCCCATCCGGCAGATGCAGCTGCAGAAATGGGACGGCAAGACCTGGATACGCTTCGGCGAGGTTATCAGCGGCGCGGGCTCCTGAGCCCCCCGCGAGCGCGCAGCGCTCGTCGGGCGGCGGCGCCTGCGCCTGCGCAGTAAGCGCGAAAGCCCCTCGCGAGCGCGCAGCGCTCGTCGGGTGGTGGCGCCAGCGCTTGCGCAGCAAGCGCGAAAGCCGCTCCCTTCAGAGGCGCGACCTATTGCAGCCGCGCCCGGAGCTGCTGCAGCAGCGCCGCCGCGTGGCGGCGGCCGGACTCGTCCGCGGCGAGCGCGCGGCAGCGCTCGAGCGCGGCGATGCCGGCGCGGAGATTGCCGAGCTCGGCACTGATCAGCCCGGCCTCGCGCCAGAGGCCGGCATGCTCGGGCGCGAAGAGCAGCATGCCCTCGATCACTGTCAGCGCCGGCGCGAGCTGCTGGCTCTCGATCAGGCGGAGCTTCAGGTTGCTCTGCAGCCGCAGCAGGATGTCGCGGTCGCTCACCGCCGCGTAATGCCGCGGCTCCAGCTCCGCCGCGGTGCCGGCGATCGCCTTCAGCAGGTCGCGCAGCTCGGCCGCGTCGCGCACGCGCCCGTCATGGAAGGGGTCGAACACCAGGCGCTCGCCCTGCTGCTCGAGCCGCACCATGAAATGCCCGGGAAAGGCCAGCCCCGCCATCTCCCATCCCTGGGCCCGCCCGGCATGGAGGTAGAGGATGCCGAGCGCCACCGGCAGGCCTTTGCGGCGGTCGATGACGCGCATCAGATTGGCGTTCTGCAGATCCTCATAGGTGAGCGTGTCGCCGGTGTAGCGATGACGGCCGACGATGATGTCGGTGAGCGCGGCAAGCCGCGCCACCGCGGTCGGCGCCGCGGCCGCGGCCTCGCCGACCTCGCGGGCGAGGGCCGCGAGGTGATGGTGATAGCGCGCGAGATCGACGCGCGGCCGGTCGCGACAGGCGAGCGCCAGCGCCGCCGCGCCAAGCGGCAAAGGCGCCGCGCCGCGCGCGGCGAGACCGCGCAGGAAGGTGTCGGCGCCGGCGCGGTCGTTGAACGGCGTCTTGCTCACTTCAGCGGTTGCACCTCGATGGCGGCGCGCGGCGTCGGCGCGCCGGCCGGCGTGTCCTCGGCGGGCGTGCCTTCTGCCGCCGCTGCCGGGGCCGGGGTCGGCGCGGGCGCAGCGGCGCTGGCCTCGGCCGGCGCCGCCGGCTCGCCGGTGCGGATGCGGACATAGGAGACGACGCGGCGCACATTGGGGATGTTGCGCGCGTAATCGGTGACGCGGTTGAGCTCCTGCTGGCTGCGCGCCGTGCCCATGACGTAGACGGCGGCGTTCTCGGTGTGGATGGTGTAGTTGATCGACTTGATGTACTTGTCGAACAGCATGTCGTTCTTGAGCCGCGTCGAGATCACGGTGTCGCGCGCCTCGTCCATGAAATGCGTTTCGGGCCCGACCTCGATCTCGTCATAGACCTCCTTGACGCCGTCGGCCTTCCAGGCGCGCTTCACCGCCTCCTGGCGCCACTCCGCCTGCGGCACGCGGCCGGTGAGCAGCACGCGGCCGTTATAGACCGTCGCCGTGAGGTCGTCCGGCAGCGCCTGGTTGTACTCGCCCCAGGACTGGCCGATGACGGCGCGGATCGCCGCGTCCTTCACCTGCTGATCGGGGGTCTCCTCCTGGCCGAGCACGGTATAACCGCCGGCGGCGCCGGCGCCGGCGGCGGCTAGGATGCAACCGGCCAGCGACGGCGCCGCGGTCAGCATCGTGCCGGCGAGGACAAGGGCGCGGAGGCGGGAAGGGGCATGGGACACGGCGGCTGATCTCCTGGCAGGGAAAGGCCGCCTATTGTCGTGGCCGATCGCGGCGGCGCAAGGGTTGCTTTGTGGCGAGACGAGGGCCGCCCAAGCAACCGCTAAAGCGGCTGGAGCGCGAGCTCGGCGATCACCGGGTGATGGTCGCTGGCGATCTCGGAGAGCGCGTGGTGCAGCACCTCGCCGCGCCGCACGGCGATTTGCCGGCTGACGAAGATGTGGTCGAGCCGCATCGCCGCGTCCTTGTCGGGAGAGCGCAGGTCGGTCGGCATCGAATAGCGCCGGCCCTCCGGCGGGATGGCGTCGCGCAGGCCGCGCGCGACCAGGAGCGAGAAGACGGCGCGGCCGCTCGCGAGAACGCGGGCGAGCGCCGCCTCGGGCTCGGACGAGAAGCGGCGGAAGCCCTGCAGCAGCCGCGCCTCGTCGACCGTGTCCTCGGGGCTGATGGCGTTGAAATCGCCGCACAGCACCAGCGCGCCGTCGACGCCGTCGATGAGCGCGGCGAAATCGGCGGCCTTGCCGCCGGGCCGGCGCAGCGGATGCGGATGATAGGACGCGACCGTGACCGCGGCGTCCGCGGCGAGCGCGATCTCGGCGCGCAAGCCGCCGCGATTGGCGATGCGCGTCTCCTCGGCGCCGAGGATGGGAAAGCGGCTGAGGATCGCGTTGCCCCATTCGCGGTCGTAGAGCGCCGAGACGGCGTGGGGAAAGCCCAGCAGCGCGCCGTAATCGATGGTGACGCCGTCATAGGCGTCGCAATAGAGCGCCTCGTTGAGCACGACGACGTCCGGCTCGAGCTCGGCGCAGAGCTGTTGCGCCGCGGCGAGCCGGGCGCGGTCGATCGAGCGCCGCTCGGCCTCGTCCGCACCGAGCGGGCGGAAGCCTTCGAGGATGTTGTAGGAGAGCAGGCGGAACGATCGGGACATGACGCAGCGGCAGTATCCTAGTGCATCTCGCGCTCGTTGCGCCAGGCATCGGCGATATGGCGCGGCCAGCGCCCCGGCGTCACCAGCATGACGTCGAACCGGATGTCGAGCCGCGCCAGATCCGGCCGCAGCGCCAGGAAATGGTCGAGCGCGCGGGCGATGCGGCGGCGCTGCCGCGTCGAGATCGAGGCGGCGGCGGTGGCGAGGCTGTCACGCGCCTTCACCTCGATGGCGGCGAGCATGCGGCCGCGCCGCGCGATGAGATCGACCTCGCCCGAGGGCACGCGAAAGCGCCGTGCGAGGATACGCCAGCCGTGCAGCCGCAAATGCCAGAGGCATTTGAGCTCCGCGACATGGCCCAGGCGGAAGGCTTGGCGGCGGCGCGCGAGGCTCATCCGCCGCGTCCGGCCAGCAGCAGCGCGCGGGCATAGATCTCGCGGCGCGGCTTGCCGGTGGCCGCCGCCACCCAGGCGCTGGCATCGCGGATGCTCATCGCGGCGAGCGCTTGCGCGATCTGCCCGTCGAGCGCCGCTTCCGACAGCGCCGGCGCCTGCGTCTCCGGCGGCGCCACCACCAACGTGACCTCGCCGCGCGGCGGGCCGGCGGTGCGGTACTGCGCCGCGAGCTCGGCGAGACTGCCGCGGCGAACCTCCTCGTAGAGCTTGGTCAGCTCGCGCGCCACCGCCGCCGGCCGCGGCCCCAGCACCGCCGCCATGTCGGCGAGCGCGGCGGCAAGCCGCTTGGCGCTTTCGAAGAAGATCAGCGTCGCTCTCACTGTCTCGAGCTCGGCGAGCGCGCGCCGCCGCGCCGCGGCTCTGGGCGGCAGGAATCCTGCGAAGAGGAAGCGGTCGCTCGGCAATCCCGACAGCACCAGCGCGGCCAGCGCCGCCGACGGGCCGGGCAGCGTGGTCACCGGCAGGCCCGCGCCGGCCGCCGCGCGCACCAGCTTGAAGCCGGGATCGGAGACCAGCGGCGTGCCGGCGTCGGAGACCAGCGCCACCACTTCGCCGCGCCGGAGCCGCTCCAGCAGCAGCGGCCGCAGGCGCTCGGCGTTGTGGTCGTGATAGGCGAGCAGCGGCCGCTCGATGCCATGGCGCGCCAGCAGCTTGGCGGTGACCCGCGTATCCTCGCAGGCGATGACATCGGCCGCGCGCAGCGCCTTGAGCGCGCGCAGGGTGATGTCCTCGGCATTGCCGATCGGCGTTGCCACGAGATAGAGCCCGGGTGCCACGCCGGACGCGCGCTGCGGTTTACATCCCGCAAGCACGGGACTAGGCTCGCCGCCGGTTGTGGCGACGGAGGGTGCGCGTGTTCGGCCGGTCTTATCGGCGTCTGCTCGGCCCGCGCCTTGCCGTCGCGGCATTGCTCATCCTCTCGGCGCTGGCGCTATCCGCCTGCGGTAAGACCATACCGATATTCTCGGGAAGCCCGCAAGCGACGGCGCCGCCGGCGCTGCCGCCGGGCGAAGCGGTGCAGCCGCCGGCGCCGGTGACGCCCGCGCCCGCGCCGCCGGCGGCGCCCGTCGCCGGCACCAAGACGCGCGTGGCGCTGCTGCTGCCGCTGTCCGGCGCCAACGCCGCGCTCGGCGGCGCCATGCTCGATGCGGCGCAGATGGCGCTCTACGACGTCGCCGACGACACGCTCGAGCTGATGCCGCTGGACACGCAGGGCAGCCCGCAAGCCGCCGCCGCCGCGGCGCAGGGCGCGCTCGCCGGCGGCGCGAAACTGATCATCGGCCCGCTGATCGCCGCCGAGGTCGCGGCGGTGAAGCCGGTCGCGCGCGCCGGCGGTGTTCCCGTGCTGGCGTTCTCGACCTCGACCCAGCTCGCCGGCGACGGTACCTATCTCATCGGCTTTCTGCCGCGCGAGGAGATCGAGCGCGTCACCGCCTTCGCCCATGCCAAAGGCGCCGGCCACTTCGCCGCGCTGGCGCCGCGCACGCCCTATGGCGAGATCGCGGTCGACGCGCTGCGCAAAGCGGTCGCGGCGCAAGCGGCCGCGCTCGACCGCGTCGATTTCTACGATGCGACGGTGGCGGATCCGACGCCGGCGGCAAAGGCGTTCGCCGCCGCGGCGCAAGGCGCCGACGCCGTGCTGCTGCCCGAGGGCGGCGCGCGGCTCAAGGCACTGGCGCCGCTGCTCGCCTATTACAACATCGATCCCGACAAGGTGCATTTCCTCGGCACCGGCTTGTGGGACGAGCCCGGGATCGGCGGCGAGACCGCCCTTGACGGCGGCTGGTATGCGGCGCCGCCGCCCGCCGCGCGCGCCGATTTCGAGAAGCGCTTCCGCGATCTCTACCGCCATCCGCCGCCGCGGCTGGCGACGCTCGCCTATGACGCCACCGCGCTCGCCGCCGTGCTGGCGCATGGCGCCGAGGGCCCGGATTTTTCCGCCGCGGCGCTCACCAATCCCAGCGGCTTCGCCGGCATCGACGGCATCTTTCGCTTGCGCGCCGACGGCCTCGTTCAGCGCGGCCTCGCCGTGCTCGAAGTGCGCCGCGACGGCAACGCGGTGATCGATCCCGCGCCGGAGACGTTTCAGGCGATTGGTAATTAGCTGTCAGCTATCAGCCGTCAGCTGTCAGTTATTAGTTATCAGTTATCAGTTGTTAGTCGGTTGCGCAGCGTGGCTGACGGCTGATAGCTGATAGCTCGCTTCATCCCGCCGGCACCCTAAGCGTAAAACGCGACCCGCGGCCGGGCTCGCTCTCGGCGGCGATGTCGCCGCCCATCAGGCGGCAGAGCTTGCGGCTCAAGGCGAGGCCGAGGCCGGTGCCGCCGTAGCGCGCGGCGATCGACGGGTCGGCCTGGGTGAAGTTGGTGAAGAGCTTCGCCAGCGTGTCGCGGTCGATGCCGATGCCGGTGTCGCTGACGGCGATGCTGATCCAGTCGCCGCCGTCGCGCCGCTCGCGCGCGACGGCAAGCGTGATGCGGCCGTTCTCGGTGAACTTGGCGGCGTTGCTGAGCAGGTTGAGCGTCACCTGCCTGAGCTTGGTCGCATCGCCGATCATGCGGCCGAGATCGGCTGCGCGCTCGACCTGCAATTCGTTCCGCCGCGCGGCGACGATGTGGCGGCAGGTCGCGGCGATGTCGTCGATGAAGCGGGCAAGATCGATCGGCTGTGCCCGCACATCCATCCGCCCGGCCTCGATCTTGGAGAGGTCGAGCACGTCGGTGACCATCGACAACAGATGGCGCCCGGCGCTGTGGATGCGCTTCAGGTCGGTGGCGTGCGCCGCGCCGAGCCGGTCCCCGGCATCGACATCCTCGAGCAGCATCTCGCTATAGCCGATCACCGCATTCAACGGCGTGCGCAGCTCGTGGCTCATGCGCGCCAGGAACTCGGTCTTGGCGCGGCTCGCCAGCTTGGCCTCCTCGGTGGCGGCGGAGAGCTGCGTGGTGAGCAGGGTTAGCGCCCGCTGCGATTGCGCCAGGCGGTGGATGACGTGCTGGAGATAGAGGATGAGCGGCAATCCCACGATCGGGGCGACGATGATCGCGGTGATCGGAACCCTGACCGGGAGATCGCCGAACAGCAGCCGCCAGACCAGGCTGCTCAGCGCCACCGCCGAGCCGACGACGATGGCAAGCAGCGCCACCGTCCCGGTCGGCCGCTCGAGCAGGCCGGGCTGAAGGAAGCTGCGCGCCATCTCGTCCTGCCCGCGCGCGCCGGCCGCCGCCGCGCGCGGTTCCGCTTGTTCCGGGTGCCGCATGTGCCGGGGCAATCTACGGCAATCCGGCGAATTTCGCTTAATTTTTCATTACAAGTTTAGCGATCGATTAAGCATGTTCAGGCTGCCAGCAGCGCCGCCAGCACGGCGTTGAGGCGCTGGCGCCCGGCCGGCGTGGCGCGCAACCCGCGCTCGTCGAGCAGGACGAACCCGCCCTCGACGAGATCGGGCAGCCGGCCCAGATCGAGCGCCGCTTCGAGCTCGGCCCCGGTGCGGGCGCGGAAGCGCTCGCGCTCGACCCCTTCGGCGAGCCGCAGCCCCATCATCAGCGCTTCGCGGCGCTGCTCCTCGGGCGAGAGGGCGAGGCTCTCCTCGCGGCCATGGCCTTGGCGCTCGACGGCAGCGAGCCAGGTCTCCGGCGCGCGATATTGCCGCGTCGCGATCCTGCCGCCGCCGCGCGTCAGCCTGCCATGGGCGCCGGGGCCGATGCCGGCATAATCGCCATAGCGCCAATAGGCGAGGTTGTGCCGGCTCTCGCCGCCCGGTCGCGCGTAATTGGAGATCTCGTAGCCGGCAAACCCGGCGGCGGCGAGGCGCTCTGCGGTCGCCTCGTAGAGCGCCGCGGCGAGCTCGTCCTCGGGCAGCGCGAAATCGCCGCGCGCATAGGCCGTGGCGAAGGCGGTGCCGGATTCGATGGTGAGCTGGTAGAGCGAGAGATGATCGCCGGCGAGAGCGACGGCTTGGTCGATCTCGGCCGCCCATTCGGCATGCGTCTGTCCCGGTCGCGCATAGATGAGATCGAAGGAGAAACGCGGGAAATGCCGGCGCGCCAGCGCCATCGCTGCCAGCGCCTCGGCGACGTCATGGCCGCGCCCGAGGAAGCGCAGCGCGCGCTCGTCGAGCGCCTGCACGCCGAGCGACAGCCGGTTGACGCCGGCGGCGCGGAGCGCGCCGAAGCGCGCCGCCTCGACCGAGTTCGGATTGGCCTCGAGCGTGATCTCGATATCGTCGGCAAAGCGCCAGCGCTCGGCGGCGCGCGCCAGCAGCGCCGCCACCGTCTCGGGCGCCATCAGCGAGGGCGTGCCGCCGCCGAAGAAGATCGAGCCCAGCCGGCGCTCGCCGGTCTCGGCGGCGGCGCGGTCGAGATCGGCCAGCAGGGCCTGCTGCCAGCGCCGCTGCTCGATGGCGTCGCGCACATGGCTGTTGAAGTCGCAATAGGGGCATTTCGATTTGCAGAACGGCCAGTGGATATAGAGCGCGAGCTCGGCCTCGCCCGCGCCGGCAAGCGGCGCGGGCGTCATGCCTGCGCCTCGCGCGCGAAGCAGGCCGCCACCAGCTTGCGGAAGGCGTCGGCGCGGTGGCTGATCGCGTGCTTTGCCGCCGGCTCCATCTCGCCGAAGGTCTCGCCGCCGCCCTCGGGCACGAAGATCGGGTCGTAGCCGAAGCCGCGTGTGCCGCGCGGCGGAAACACCAGATGCCCCGCCGCCTCGCCGCGCACGGTCTCGACATGGCCGTCGGGCCAGGCGAGCGTCAGGCAGGCGACGAAGCTGGCGCGGCGATCGCTCGCGCCGGCAAGCCGCGCCTCGACCTCGGCCATGGCGCGTGCGAAATCGCGATCGGCGCCGGCCCAGCGCGCGGAATAGATGCCGGGCGCGCCGCCCAGCGCCGGCACGACGAGGCCGCTGTCATCGGCGAGCGCCGGCAGCCCGCTCGCCTGCGCCGCGGCGCGCGCCTTGAGCTCGGCATTGGCCTCGAAACTGGCGCCGGTCTCCTCCGGCTCGGGCAGGTCCAGTGCGCCGGCGCCCGCCACCGCGACGCCGAACGGGCGCAACAATGCAGCGATCTCCGCCAGCTTGCCCGGGTTGTGCGTGGCGATGACCAGACGCTCGCCGGTAAAGCGGCGCGCCATCAGCCGGGCCCGAGCACACGGCGCTGCAGCAGCACGAGCTGGCCGATGCCGAGCCGGGCGAGCGCCAGCATTTCGGCGAAGCGTTGCTCGGCGAAGGCCTCGTGCTCGGCGGTGGCCTGGATCTCGACGATGCCGCCGGCGCCGGTGAGCACGAAATTGGCGTCCGCCTGGGCGTTGGAATCCTCGGCATAGTCGAGGTCGAGCACCGCCTCGCCGCCATGAATGCCGCAGGAGATCGCCGCCACCGCGTCGCTGAGCGGCAGCGCCGGCAACGTCCCGGCCGCGACCAGCTTCTGCAGCGCGGTGTGGAGCGCGACATAGCTGCCGGTGATCGCCGCGGTGCGCGTGCCGCCATCGGCCTGGAGCACGTCGCAATCGATGCGGATCTGCCGCTCGCCCAGCGCCTTGAGATTGGCCACCGCGCGCAGCGAGCGGCCGATCAGCCGCTGGATCTCCTGGGTGCGGCCGCTCTGGCGCCCGCGCGCCGCCTCGCGCTCGCTGCGCTCATGGGTCGAGCGCGGCAGCATGCCGTATTCGGCGGTGATCCAGCCGCGCCCGGTGTTGCGCAGGAAGGGCGGCACCTTTTCCTCGACCGTGGCGGTGCAGAGCACATGGGTGTCGCCGAAACGCGCGAGGCAGGAGCCTTCGGCGTATTTGGCGAAGCCGGGCTCGAGGCGAATCTGGCGCAGCTCATGCGGAGCGCGGCCGGAGGGGCGCGACATCAGGGTGCCTTTCTTGCGTGTCGGGCCCGGAGGCTAGTGCGGCGGCCGCCCGTCGTCCAGCATAGCCGCGGTTGACGCTGCCCCGCGCCCTACCTACATTTCTGCCCCCCAGGGATGTCTGAGAGAGCAATGGTCGCGGAACGGCTGCCGCCCGTCCCCAAACCGGTTATCACGGAGCTCAACGAGCGCAGCCGTGAGATCTTCCGGCAGATCGTCGACGCCTATGTCGAGACCGGCGAGCCGGTCGGCTCGCGCACGCTCTCGCGGCGCGGCGGCCTCGACCTCTCGCCCGCCACCATCCGTAACGTCATGGCCGATCTCGAGGAGGCCGGGCTGCTGTTCGCGCCGCACACCTCGGCCGGCCGGCTGCCGACCGAGGCCGGCTTGCGGCTCTTCGTCAACGGGCTGCTGGAGCTCGGCGGCTTGAGCGAGGCGGAGCGCGCCAGCATCGACGGCAGGCTGGTGGCTGCCGGCAAGAGCCTGCCGCAGGCGCTCGAGGAGGCGACGACGGCGCTCTCGGGCCTGTCGCGCTGCGCCGGGCTGGTGGTGGCGCCCAAGACCGAGCGGCGCGCCTTGAAGCATATCGAATTCGTGCCGCTGCCCCCCGGCCGTGCGCTGGTGGTCATGGTGACCGAGGACGGGTTGGTCGAGAACCGCCTGATCGAGGCGCCGCTGGGCACGCCGCCCTCGACCATGGTGCAGGCGAGCAACTACCTGAGCTCGCGCCTTGTCGGCCATACCATCGACGAGGCCAAGGCGGTGATCTCCGCCGATATCGACAGCAACCGCGCCCAGCTCGACGAGCTCACCCGGCGCCTGGTCGAGGCCGGGCTCGCCTCCTGGGGCGGCGGCGGCGAAGGCAGCGCGCTGATCGTGCGCGGCCAGGCCAATCTGCTCGAGGACGTGACCGCGCTCGCCGATCTCGAGCGGCTGCGCGCGCTCTTCGACATGCTCGAGACCAAGGAGGCGATGCTGCGGCTGCTCGACGCGACGCGCGATGGCGCCGGCGTGCACATCTTCATTGGCTCCGACAACCCGCTCTTCGGCGTCGCCGGCTGCGCCATGATCGTGGCGCCATACGCCAACAGCCGCGAGCAGGTGGTGGGGGCGATCGGCGTGATCGGCCCGACGCGCATGAATTACGCGCGCATCATCCCGATGGTGGATTACACCGCGAAGATGATCGGAAAACTCTTGGGATAGCGTGGGACAAGCGACATGAGCGAAGACAGGAACGAAGCCGAGATGGCGCCCGACAGCGGCGCGCCGGCGGCAACCGGCGGCGACGAGCGGCTCGCCCGCAGCGAGGCGGAGCTGGCCGAGACCAAGGACCGGCTGCTGCGCGCGCTGGCCGAGACCGAGAATGTGCGCCGTCGCGCCGAGCGCGAGCGCTCCGACGCGCTGAAGTATGGCGGCGCGAGCCTGGCCAAGGAACTGCTCAACGTCGCCGACAATCTGCGCCGCGCGCTCGACAGCGCGCCGGCGGAGCAGGCGGTGGACGAGCGCACGCGGACGCTGTTGCAGGGCGTGGCCGCGACCGAGCGCGAGTTGCTTGCCGCCTTCGAGCGCAACGGCATCCGTCGCGTCGACCCCGCCGGCGAGCGCTTCGACCACAATTTGCACCAGGCGATCTTCGAGGTCGAGAATACCGGCCAGCCGCCGGGCACGGTGGTGCAGGTGCTGCAGCCCGGCTATGTCATGCACGACCGGCTGCTGCGGCCCGCCATGGTCGGCGTCGCCAAGGGCGAGGCGGGGAAGCCGCCTTCGGACACGCCGCGGGTCGATCAGGTGGTGTAGGGAGCGAGGTGCCGGAGGGAATGATGCTGAGAACTGGGTTATTGCCGTCCCACTACGGGCCGACCGCCTTCTATGCCGTCCCGGCGCGCCAGACGACAGAAGAGGGGTCAACCAACTCCGGTCCGTAAATTCTGCAGGACCAATTCCTGGGAGCAAGGATCATTGGTCGCGCAGGCGAGCCCGCCAGCTCACTTCAGGTCGTCCAAGTCCGGGTATCGTGAATATATCATGTCCAAGATAGCCGTCTGAACTTGCCCGATTGCCAAGCCGATGCCCTTCTTCATGCGCTCAAACTCTTCTTGGGAACATCGATCGCGGCTATGGTTCAAGATCTGCGAAAGCTGCGATACAGCCTGAAGAGACAGGTCGCGAAGCTCTTCGGCAGATCGCCTGTCATTCATGCAGCGTTCCTTTGCACAGTCGCCAGCACCTGCGAAACTCAGAAGCCTGAAGGTCTCCACTTGGAGACGGTAGCAGATGTCCGCATCTACGCCAGCACTCGTCGCATTCGTCGTCTGAATTGTGAGAGTTATAAATACGCGAGAACTTGCCGGGGTCGAAACCGGCTTCCGCATCGGCGAGTACAGGGCTATCAGCACCTGCCGTCAAGTCCGGCGTGGTGCTCTGCGATGGGACCGAAGCCGCTGAAGTCGTCCGCGACCGCCGATTTTTTCCCCGGCGGGTTGGACGATCTGCTGGATCACGGCCACGAGCTCTAACGGCTCGCTGGCGTGATCGAGCGGAGTGGCTTCGATCGCGAGTTCGATCAATTTTATCGCCCACTATGCCAAGGCTTGGGGCGGATCCCACGCGGAAGTTTCGCGTGGCCTGCCACCCGAAGCTTTAGCGTAGGGCGCCGTTTCGCGAATATTAACCGTTTTGGGGCAAGCTCGGCGTTTACTGCCCCTAGCGCGTGAAGCCGCTCCCCGTGTCGGAAAACGCCAAGCCGCTGGTCCTGCTGGTCGAGGACACTGCCCCGCTGGCCCAGCTTTATCTCGAATATCTCAAGCGCGCGCCGGTGCGGGCCTGCGCCGCCGAGACCTTGGCCAAGGCCAAGGAGACGCTGGCAGCGCGGCACCCGGCGGCGGTGCTGCTCGATCTCGAGCTGCCCGACGGCAACGGCCTCGATCTCGTCGAGTTTGCGCGCGGCGCCGGGCTGGACCCCGCCTTCATCGTCATCACCGCGCATGGCTCGATCAACGCCGCGGTCGAGGCGATGCGCGCCGGCGCGCAGGACTTCCTGGTGAAGCCGTTCAATGCCGAGCGGTTGGTCACCACCTTGGGCAACGCGCTCGAGCGCCGGCGCCTCTCGCGCATCGTCGAGACGCTCGGCACCGAGCTCGGCGGCAGCAGCTTCGAGGGCTTCATCGGCGCCGATCTGTCGATGCAGGCGGTCTATCGGGTCATCGACCTCGCCGCCAAGAGCCGCTCCACCGTCTTCATCACCGGCGAGAGCGGCACCGGCAAGGAGGTCTGCGCCGAGGCGATCCATCGCCGCGGGCCGCGGCGCGACGGCGCCTTCGTCGCGCTCAATTGCGGCGCGGTGCCCAAGGAGCTGATGGAAAGCGAGATCTTCGGCCATGTGAAGGGTGCCTTCACCGGCGCGACCGGAGATCGCGAGGGTGCGGCGAGCCGCGCCCATGGCGGCACGCTTTTCCTCGACGAGCTCTGCGAGATGGATCTGGCGCTGCAAGTGAAGCTGCTGCGCTTCGTTCAGACCGGGGTGGTGCAGCCGGTCGGCAGCGACAAGAGCCGCAAGGTCGATGCGCGCATCATCTGCGCCACCAACCGCGATCCCCTGGCTGAGGTCGAGGCCGGCCGCTTCCGCGAGTATCTCTACTACCGCCTGCACGTCATTCCCATCCAGCTGCCGCCGCTGCGCGAGCGCGGCGGCGACGTGCTGCTGCTGGCGCGGCATTTCCTCACTGCCTTCAGCCAGGAGGAGCGGCGCCGCTTCCAGGGCTTCAGCCCGGAGGCGGAGGCGCGGCTCTGCGCCTCGCCCTGGCCCGGCAATGTGCGCCAGCTGCAGAACGTCATCCGCCAGGCGGTCGTCGTGCAGGACGGCGAGCTCGTCACCGAGCCGATGCTGCCGGCCGATATCGACGGCGAGCGTCAAGGCGAGGCGGTGCGCGCGGCGAAGCCGGCGGCACCGGCGCCGAAGCCGGCATCGGCAGCGGCAGACGAGATCGTGCCGCTGGCGCAGCTCGAGCGCCAGGCGATCGAGCGCGCGGTCGAGCTCTGCGGCGGCAACATGACCGAGGCGGCGATCCGCCTCGGCGTCAACGTCTCCACCATCTACCGCAAGCGGCAGAGCTGGACCGCCAAGGCGGCGGAGTAGCCGGCTAAGCCGTCTCGACCGCCGCGGCATGCCAGGCGCGGCGGCCGCCGTCGAGCGCCGTGGCGGCGGCGTCCGCCAGTGCCAGGAGCTGCGGCTCCGGCGCCGCTTGCGCGGCACTCTCGATCTCGCGGGCGATCCCGGCGAGGCGTTCGAAGCCAAAGGTCGCGGCCGAGCTCTTCACCGAATGCGCGGCGCGCTCCAGCGTCTTGCGCTCGCCCGAGCCAATGAGCTGCCGCATCGCCGCCAGGCGCTCCGCCGCATCGCCGAAAAAGACCTCGACCAGCTCGCGCGCCGGGCCGGTGCCGATCTCCGCCGTCAACAGGCCGAGGCGCGCCGGCTCGAACTCGGCGCTGCCGGGCGGCGCGGCGATGGCGCGCGACAGCACCCGCGCGACGCCCGATGCGAGGCCCGCCGGCGTGACCGGCTTGGCGAGAAAGCCGTCCATCCCCGCCACGGCGCAGGCCCTGGCATAGTCGCTGTTGGCGCTCAGCGCCAGGATCGGCACCGCGCCCGCGGGCGGCGGCAGCGCACGGATGGCGCGTGCCGCCTGCAGCCCGTCCATCTCCGGCATCATCACATCCATCAGCACCAGCGCGTAGCCGCCGCTGCGCGCCCGCGCGACCGCCTCGTGGCCGTTGCCCGCGACGTCGACGACGTAGCCGAGCTTGGTCAGCACGCTGGTGGCGACCAGCCGGTTGATGTCGTCGTCCTCGACCAGCAGCAGGCGGCGCCCGCCGCCGGGAGCGGCGGTATCGGGTTCCGGCGCCGGGCCGGCGCGGCCAAAGGTGACGGTGACGGAGAAGCGGCTGCCTTTGCCTGGCGCGCTCTCGACCGCGATCGTGCCGCCCATCAGCTTGACCAGCCGGTCGGCGATCGCGAGACCGAGGCCGCTGCCGCCGAAGCGGCGGGAGATCGAGCCGTCGAGCTGGACGAATTCGCGGAACAGCAGCGGCACGGCATCGGGCGCGATGCCGATGCCGGTGTCGCGCACCTCGACCGCGATCACCGCCGCGTCCTCGTCCTGCCGCTCGAGCGCGACGGCGACGGCGACGCTGCCGGCATCGGTGAATTTGATGCCGTTGCTGACCAGGTTGAACAGCACCTGGCGCACACGGTCGGGATCGCCGACCAGACGTGCCGGCAGCGCGGCGTCGGCGGTCAAGGCAAGTGCCAGCCCTTTCCTCGCCGCTTGCGGGCGCAGCCCCTCGACGACGCGCTCGGCCAGCGCGCGCAGGTCGAACGCGACCGACCGCAGCTCCAAGCGCGCCGTCTCCATCTTGGAGAAGTCGAGGACGCCGTCGACGAGCTGCCGCAGGAACTTCCCGGAGTCCTGGAGCGCCACGGCGAGTTCGCGCTGATCGGCGGCGAGCGGCGTGTCGAGCAACAGCTCGGCGGTGCCGATGATGCCGTTCAAGGGGGTGCGCATCTCGTGGCTCATCGTCGCCAGGAACTGCGACTTGACCTTGCCGGCGTGCTCGGCCTCGGCCTTGGCGCGGATCAGCTCCTCCTCGTCGCGGTGGCGCGCCGTGGTTTCGCGCTGTATCGCGATGAAATGCGTCAGCCGGCCCTTGATGTCGGCGATCGGCGCGATGTCGACCTCGACCCAGAATTCCGCGCCGTCTTTGCGGTAATAGAGCAGCTCGACGCGCAGGCTCTGGCGGTGCTGCAACCCCGTGCGCAGCCGCTCGAGGCTGGCAGGGTCGGTCTTCGGCCCCTGCAGCAGCCGCGGCGTGCGCCCGATCGCCTCCGCGGCGGCATAGCCGGTCATCGCCGTGAAGGCGTCGTTGACATAGACGATGCGCGGGCCGTCGCCGCTCAGCGGCTCGACCTCGGTGATCAGCACCGAGTCGCGCGCGTGCCGCACCGCCGATTGCAGCAGCGCCAGGCGCTCCTCGGTCGCCTTGCGCCGGGTGATGTCGCGCAGATGCGCGGCAAAGCAGATGCGGCCGTCGAGCCGGACCGGCGTCACCGTCACTTCGGCGGGGAATTCGCTGCCGTCGGCGCGCAGCGCCGGAAGCTGCAGCCGCCGGTCCAAGAGGTCGGCCTCGCCCGCGGCGAGATACCGCCGCATCGCTTCGCGATGCGCCGCGCGGTGGCGCTCCGGCACCAGCAGCTCGGCCATCTCGCGGCCCAGCGCGTCGCCGCGGGCGCGGGCGAAGATGCGCTCGGCGGCGGCGTTGAACTCGACGATCCCGCCGCGGTCATCGACGATGAAGATGGCGTCGGGGGCGCTGTCGACGATGGCGCGCAACCGCGCCGCGCTGCGCGCGAGGGCGTCGCGGGACCGTGCGCGCCGCTCGGCCTCGGCCGCGAGGAAGACGATCTTCGCCGCCAGCAGCCCGGCAACGCCGATGGCGGCCGGCGCCAGCACCACCGCCGCGCCGGGCCAGGCGAGCATCGCCGCGGCGGCGAGCAGGACCGCGCCGCCGAGGCACAGGGCGAAGGCGACGGCGCGCCAGGGCATGGTCATTCTCCCGGAAGCCTGAACCTGCCAGATCGCGGTTAATTTTTCGCGCATGGCGCGGCCGCCACCGCCGCAAAACCGCCGGGCAAACTGCCCGGGCGGTTCGCCAGGAGCCCGCCGGCCGAAACTCAAGAAACCGCGGAATTCAGCGGTTTTCGCCTGTGGCACGAAGCTTGAAGAGGAGGCGGCAGACCCTCGCGGAGCCCGTCCCATGACAGCCGATATGCGACGACCGATCGCCCTCGTCGTCGATGACGATCTGTCCTACCGGCTCTTCATCCGCCAGTTCCTGGAGCTCGCCGGCCTCACCGTGATCATCGAGAGCAACGGGCGCTTGGCGCTGCGCCGGCTGGCGGAGCAGCCGGTGGCAGTGCTGGTGACCGATCTCGTCATGCCCGAGATCGAGGGGCTGGAGCTGATCGAGATCGTCAGGCGCGGCTTTCCCGACATGCGCATCGTCGCCATCTCCGGCGACGGCCCCAGGGGCGATGGCGGCTATCTCCGCGTCGCCCGGCTGTTCGGCGCCGATGCCACGCTGCAGACGCCGTTCAGCGGCAGCGAGCTGATCGAGGCGGTGCTGCCGCAACCGGCGGCGGAATAAGCGTCGCCCTCAGGCGACGCGCGCGCATCTCGCCAAGGAACGCCTTCATCTCCTGTTCGAGTTCGGAAGCCTGGCCGCAAATACACGTATTGAGTGTAATATAAACGGAGAATCTATGGTGCGCGCGTCAATGCCGCGGCGGGATCCGTCGGGGCGATCAGGAAGGGGCTGTCGCGGTCATGCGCCTTGAGGCGGCGGCGCGCGGCTGCCGGGCTCGCCACCGCGTAGCAATAGGCGCAGCCCTGGGCGCAGCTGTCATAGGCGCCGATGTCGCGGCTTTCGGCGCAGCGGCAGCCCGGGCGGTTGCCCTTCTCGCGCGCGTCGACCGGCCGGCCGGCCATGTCGCCGAGCCGCTCGGCATCGATGCAGCGCGCCGGTGCGAGGCCGGAAGCCAGCAGCGCCGGCTGGGTGCAGAGCGTGAGCCGCATGCCATGCCCGGCGGCGACGGCCGCGAGCTCGGCGGCGAGCGCCTGCTTCTCCGCCGCCTCGGGATCGCGCCAGGAGAAGCCGTGGCGCCGCGCCGCGGCGTCGAGCGCGCGCGCGGTCTTGCGATAGGGCTCGACGAAGGACAGCACGACCTCGTCGACCACCCCGGCAAGCGCCTCAGCCAGCGCGGCGAAATGGGCGCGGTGCCAGTCCGGCGGTGTCAGCGAGGACAGCAGCACCGGGTCATAGCGCCACACCGCCGCGCGCCGCCCCCAGCGCCGGCGCAGCGCGCCGAGCTGGGCCAGCGCCGCCTCGGCGGCGATCACGCCGGGCTCGAGCGCGCGCGGATATCCGGTCAGCGTGTACTGGACGGTGAAGGGGGCGAGCGCCGCGACCCCCGCCAGCTCCGGCAGCAGCGGCCCCAGGTTGCGCGTCCAGAAGACAAAGCCGCTGACCGCGCCGGGCGCGAGCGAAACCCGGTAAGCCGGCCCGCCATAGGGGTTGGCGACGCTGCAGAAGCCGGCGGCGAGCCGGGCCAGCAACCAGTGCGTGTAATAGGCCGGGATGTCGGTCCGATAGCTCGCCGAGATGATCATCGAGGCCCGATCGGACGCCGCGGCAAGCCTTGCATTTTCGCCCCCTCCCTCCCCATATCTCGGCGCAGCGTGACATTTGCCGGATCGGCCGGCTTCGCGGTTGTAGCAAAGCCCGGCCATCCATATATAAACCCTGCCCGGCACAGGGAAATGGGTGTGACCTAAGGGGGTTCCACGCGGTGCCGTCAGGGGCTGCGGGATCCTGCTGCAACAAGAGGTGGCTATGGCGAAAGTAATCGGTATCGATCTCGGCACGACGAATTCCTGCGTCGCCGTGATGGAGGGCAAGAGCGCGAAGGTGATCGTGAACGCCGAGGGTGCGCTCACCACGCCCTCGATGGTCGCCTTCACCGAGAATGGCGAGCGCCTGGTCGGCCAGCCGGCCAAGCGCCAGGCGGTGACCAATCCCGACAACACCTTCTACGGCGTGAAGCGGCTGATCGGCCGGCGCATGACCGACCCGATGGTCAGGAAGGAGATGGATCTCGTCCCCTTCAAGATCGTCCAGGGCGACAATGGCGACGCCTGGGTGGAGAGTCGCGGCAAGAAATACGCGCCCTCCCAGATCAGCGCCTTCATCCTGCAGAAGATGAAGGAGACGGCGGAAGCCTATCTCGGCGAGCCCGTGAGCGAGGTGGTGATCACGGTTCCCGCCTATTTCAACGACAGCCAGCGCCAGGCGACCAAGGACGCCGGCCGGATCGCCGGCCTCGAGGTGCTGCGCATCATCAACGAGCCGACGGCGGCGGCGCTGGCCTATGGGCTGGAGCGCAAAGGCACCGGCACGATCGCGGTCTATGACCTCGGCGGCGGCACCTTCGACATCTCGGTGCTGGAGATCGGCGACGGCGTCTTCGAGGTCAAGGCGACCAACGGCGACACCTTCCTCGGCGGCGAGGATTTCGACAAGCGCATCATCGACTATCTCGCCGACGAGTTCAAAAAGGAGCAGGGCATCGACCTGCGCAACGACCGGCTGGCGCTGCAGCGGCTCAAGGAAGCGGCGGAGAAGGCCAAGATCGAGCTCAGCTCCTCGATGCAGACCGAGGTCAACCTGCCGTTCATCACCGCCGACCAGACCGGGCCCAAGCATCTCAACATCAAGCTGACCCGGGCCAAGCTCGAGGCGCTGGTCGACGACCTCATCCAGAAGACCATCGACCCCTGCCGCAACGCGCTGAAGGATGCCGGGCTCAAGGGCTCCGAGATCGACGAGGTGATCCTGGTCGGCGGCATGACGCGCATGCCCAAGGTCATCGAGGTGGTGAAGCAGTTCTTCGGCAAGGAGCCCAACCGCTCGGTCAACCCGGACGAGGTGGTCGCCGTCGGCGCCGCCATCCAGGCGGGCGTGCTCAAGGGCGAAGTCAAGGACGTGCTGCTGCTCGACGTGACGCCGCTGTCGCTCGGCATCGAGACGCTGGGCGGCGTGTTCACGCGCCTCATCGACCGCAACACCACCATCCCGACCAAGAAGAGCCAAACCTTCTCGACCGCCGAGGACAACCAGACCGCGGTCACCATCCGCGTGTTTCAGGGCGAGCGCGAGATGGCGTCCGACAACAAGCTGTTGGGGCAGTTCGATCTGGTCGGCCTTCCGCCGGCGCCGCGCGGCATGCCGCAGATCGAGGTCACCTTCGACAACGACGCCAACCGCATCCAGCACGTCTCGCCCCACGACAAGGGCCCCGGCAAGGAGCAGAAGATAGTCAACAAAGCCTCGACC
>JBKQTR010000499.1:0-6277 GCA_052143095.1 Allostellaceae bacterium | reverse complement strand
CTGGAGTGCCAGCAGGCGGTCGTGCGCCACCTGCGCGAGCGCCCGACGGTGATGAAGCGCTGGGTGGACGGGGTGGAGGGCAAGCCCTTCTTTCAGAAGCGCGTCCCCGATGGAGCTCCGGAGTGGCTGCAGACCGCCACGGTCACCTTCCCCAGCGGCCGGCATGCGCGCGAGCTGGTGCCCAACGACGGCGCCCACCTCGTGTGGGGCGTGAACCTCGGCGTGGTCGACTGGAACCCCTGGCCGGTGCGCCGTGCCGACCTCGACCATCCCGACGAGCTACGCGTGGACCTCGACCCGGGTCCGGAGGTCCCCTTCGCCGAGGTGCGCCAGGTGGCGCTCGGTGTGCGCGAGGTGCTCGAGCAGCATCAGCTGCGCGGCTTTCCCAAGACCTCCGGCTCGCGCGGCATGCACGTCTACGTGCGCATCGAGCCGCAAGAGAGCTTCGAAGAAGTACGCCGGGCGGCGCTTGCGCTCGCGCGCGAGGTCGAGCGGCGCCTGCCCGGGCGGGCGACCAGCCGCTGGTGGAAGGAGGAACGCCAGGGCGTGTTCATCGACTACAACCAGAACGCCCGCGACCGCACCGTCGCCTCGGCCTACTCCGTGAGGGCGGTTCCCGACGCGCGCGTGTCCTGCCCGCTCGACTGGGAGGAGGTTGCCGACGTGGAGCCGAGCGAGCAGGCCCGCCGCAAACACTTGGCGCTGCAAGTGCTCGCGCTGCAGATGGGGTATGCCCGGCCGACGAGCGCGTTGCGATGATCGCGGCCGGCGGCGCGCGGGCGTCATCCTGCCGCAGCATTTTTCTGATATGAGCACCGGTCTGCCTGCGTCTCCGCCCGCGGGCGGAGATCACGCCGCACCGCTCGCCCTGCAGCCTCGCGGAGCCCCCCATCATGTCCACCCTTGAGCAGCGGGCCCATAAGAAAACCCACAAGGCGCAGCCGCGCCCGCCCTTCGAGCAGATTGCGCTGCTGCTGCAAGGCGGCGGCGCGCTCGGCGCCTACCAGGCGGGGGTCTACCAGGCGATGGCGGAGGCAGATCTCCACCCCGATTGGGTCGCGGGCATCTCTATCGGCGCGATCAATTCCGCGCTCATTGTCGGCAACCCGCCCGAGTCACGCGTCGACAAGCTGCGCGCGTTCTGGCAAGCGGTGACGGCGCCGCCGTGGTGGACGGGGAAAGAGCATCCGGGCTCACTTTTCGCCAAGGGCGACGCGGCGCGCGGCCTGTTGAACCAGATCAGCGCCGGCGTCGCGCTCACCAGCGGCGCCCCCGGCTTCTTCGCGCCCCGCATACCGGCGCCCTGGCTGGCGCCGGCCGGCACGGCGGAGGCGACGAGCTATTACGACACTGCGGCGCTGCGCGGGACACTCGAGCGGCTGGTCGATTTCGATCGCATCAATGCCGGCGAGACTCGGCTCAGCATCGGCGCGGTCAATGTGCGCAGCGGCAATTTCGTCTATTTCGACACCGAAACGCATCTCATCCGGCCCGAGCATGTCATGGCGAGCGGCTCGCTGCCGCCGGGCTTCCCGTCGGTGGAGATCGAGGGCGAGCATTACTGGGATGGCGGGCTGGTCTCGAACACGCCCCTGCAATGGGTGATGGAGAGCGAGCCGCGGCGCGACACGCTCGCCTTTCAGGTTGATCTCTGGAGCGCGCGCGGCGAGCTGCCGCGCACCATCGCCGAGGTGCAGACGCGGCAGAAGGAGATCCAGTTTTCGAGCCGCACCCGCGCCAACTCGGACCGCTTCCGGCAGTTGCAGGAGCTGCGCAAGGCGCTCTCGAGCCTGCTCAAGCAACTGCCCGAGGAGATGAAGGCCAGCGCCGAAGCCAAGATGCTGAGCCGCGTCGCCGATCCCAAGGTCTACACCCTCGTGCAACTCATCTATCGCTCGAAGCAGTATGAGGGCGATTCCAAGGATTACGAGTTCTCGCGCCTCAGCATGGAGGATCACTGGCGCTCCGGCTATAACGATACGGTGCGCACGTTGCGTCATCCCGAAGCGCTTGAGCGCCCCGACAATGCCGACGGCGTCCTGGTCTTCGATCTTGCCCAGGACGGCCGCGAGTGATCCCGCCGCGCCGCGCCACAGGAGAGCCGCAATGAAAGAGAGCGAGATACGCGAGCGGGCCTTTGCCATGCCCTTGACCAGCCCGGCCTATCCGCCGGGGCCCTATCGCTTTCGCGACCGCGAGTTCCTGATCATCACCTATCGAACCGATCCCGAGCGGCTGCGCGCGGTGGTGCCGGAGCCGCTCGAGATCGACGCGCCGCTGGTGCGCTACGAGTTCATCCGCATGCCGGACTCGACCGGCTTCGGCGACTACACCGAGACCGGGCAGGTCATCCCGGTGTCGTTCCGCGGCCGCAAGGGCGGCTATACCCATTGCATGTTCCTCAACGATCACCCGCCGATCGCCGGCGGCCGCGAGCTCTGGGGCTTCCCCAAGAAGCTCGCCAGCCCGACCTTGCAAGCCGATATCGACACGCTCGTTGGCACGCTCGATTACGGCCCGGTGCGCGTCGTCACCGGGACGATGGGCTACAAGCACCATGAGGCGGATGTGGCGGCGGTCAAAGCGTCGCTGTCGATGCCGAACTATCTGCTCAAGATCATTCCCCATGTCGACGGCAGCCTGCGCATCTGCGAGCTGGTCGAGTACTATCTCGAGGATATCGAGGTGAAAGGCGCCTGGACCGGGCCGGGAGCGCTGTCGCTTAACCCGCATGCTCTGGCGCCGGTGGCCGAGCTGCCGGTGCTCGAGGTGGTCTCGGCGCTGCATATCCTGTCGGACCTCACCCTCGGCCTCGGCAAGGTCGTCCACGACTATCTCGGTTGATCATCCCAAGGGAGAAAGCCATGCGCCTCAAGGACAAGGTTGCCGTCGTCACCGGTGCCGCAAGCGGCATCGGCAAGGAGATCGCCCGCACCTTCGCGCGCGAAGGCGCCAGGATCGTCATCGCCGATCTCGACCAGAAAGGCGCCGATGCCGCAGCCGCCGAGCTCGGCGGCGCGGGTCGCGCGCTCGGCGTCGCCATGGATGTGACCAACGAGGCGCAGGTCGAGGCGGGCATGGCCAAGGCGGTCGCGGCTTTCGGCCGGCTCGACATCCTCGTCAGCAACGCCGGCATCCAGACCGTCGCGCCGCTCGACGATTTTCCCTTCGCCAAATGGAAGCAGCTCCTCTCCATCCATCTCGACGGCGCCTTCCTGACGACGCGCGCCGCGCTGCGGCAGATGTACAGCCAGGGCATCGGCGGCAGCATCATCTATATGGGATCGGTGCATTCGAAAGAGGCCTCGGTGCTGAAGGCACCCTACGTCACCGCCAAGCATGGCCTCATCGGCCTCGCCAAGGTCGTCGCCAAGGAAGGCGCCAAGCACGGGGTGCGCGCCAATGTGATCTGTCCGGGCTTCGTGCGCACGCCGCTGGTCGACAAGCAGATCCCCGAACAGGCCAAGGAGCTCGGCATCTCCGAGGAGGCGGTGATCAAGCAGGTGATGCTGAAGGACACGGTCGACGGCGAGTTCACCACCGTCCAGGACGTCGCGGAGACGGCGCTGTTCTTCGCCGCCTTCGAGTCGAACGCGCTGACCGGCCAGTCGCTGGTCGTCAGCCATGGCTGGTTCATGCAGTAGGCGAGGTGCCCAGGCGTCGCGTCAGACGAAGGTCTCCAACACGTCCAACGTGCTTTCCCAGCCGACGCGATCGAAATTCTCGTTGATCCAGCGATCCGCCGTCTCGTAGCCGAGCGCGTGCAGATGCTCGAGGAACGGCCGCTCGGTGTTGAGCTTGCTGAGCGCGCCCATTTTCGCGAGCTCGGTTTCGGCGGAGATCTGGTGGAAGCGCACGGTGGTGTAGCGGTCGTCCTCGAGGGCGCCGCTCTCGATCAGGCTCGACACCGTGGCGATGCCGTACATCTCGCGCACGAGGCTGGCGTTGAAGGTCATCTCGTTGATGCGGTTCAGGATGTCGCGCATCGTCACCGGCACGTCCGTACGGTTGAGCGGGTTGATCTGGATGATGACGACATCGCTGCTGGAGCACTCGTTGATCAGCGGGTGGATCGCGGGATTGCCGAGATAGCCGCCATCCCAGTAATGCTCGCCCTCGATCTCCACCGCCTTGAACATCAGCGGCAGGCAGGCCGAGGCGAGCAGCGTGTCAACGGTGAGGTCGGCCGTGCGGAAGAGGCGCGACTTGCAGGTGCGGACGTTGGAGGCGGTGACGAAGAGCTTCACGTCGGGATGCCGCCGCAGCCGCTCGAAATCGACGAGATCGGACAGCACCTCGCGCAGCGGGTTCATGTTGAAGGGGTTGAGCTGGCTTGGCGCCCAGAGGCGCGTCATGAAATCGATGGCGACGAAGGTCGGGTCGGCATCGACCTGCCAGCCCTCGCTGAGGCCGGGAACGCCGCGGATGAAGCTGCGCGGCAGCCGGTTGAGGTCGGCGATGCGGCTCCAGAACTCGCTCAGCGCGTCGATCGCGCCCTGGCGCGAACCCTTGATGAAGCCATCGGCGAAGACGACCGCGTTCATCGCGCCGGCGCTGGTGCCGCTGAGCCCGTCGATATAGAAGCGCGGCTCGCTGATCAGACGGTGCATAACGCCCCAGGTGAAAGCGCCATGCGAGCCGCCGCCCTGCAGCGCCAAGCTGATATGCTTCACCCCGGGCTTGAGCGGCTGCCGGCGCCGCGGCAGCGGTATCAACCCCGGCAGACTGCGCGCTGAATCAGGCATTGTCGCACCACGCTCCCACAGAAAAGCCTCGTCTCGGCGAGGTCTCGCCAAAGCGCGATTATCTCGGGAAATCGGTTAAAAAGCGTAAAGAAGCCGCTTCGCGGCGCTATTCCAGCAGCGGCGCCAGGCGGTCGAGCGCCTGGGCTAGCCGCGCCGGCGCGCTGGCGAAGCACAAGCGGATATGGCCTTCGCCGCCGAGGCCGAAGGCGACGCCGGGCGCGACGCCGACCTTGACGCGCGCCAGCACCTCCTTGGCGAAAGCGAGGCTGTCGCTCACGCCCTCGACCGCGGCGAAGGCGTAGAAGGCGCCGTCGGGCGCCGCGACCCGCAGCCGCGGGAAGCGCTGCAGCCGCGGCACCACGAGGTCGCGGCCGGCGCGGCAGCGCGCCACCATCTCGGCGACGAAGCCCTCGCCCTCGGTGATCGCCGCCACCGCCGCGTGCTGCAGGAAGGTCGGCGCGCACCCGGTGTTGAACTCGACGATCTTGTCGGCGACCTCCTGGATCTCGCGCGGCGCCACCAGCCAGCCAAGCCGCCAGCCGGTCATCGCCCAGGCCTTGGAGAAGCTGTTGATGACGACGACGCGATCCTCGGGCGCGGCAACATCGAGCAGCGAGGGCGCGGCGCGCGCGCCGGTATAGAGGATGCGGCCATAGACCTCGTCGGCGATCAGCCAGAGGCCGCGCTTGCGCGTGAAGTCGAGCAGCGCCTGCTGCTCGTCGCGCCGCATCACCCAGCCGGTGGGATTGGCCGGGGAGTTGACGAAGACCGCGCGCGTTCGTGCGTCGCAGGCCTCCATCAACCGCGCGAGATCGAGCCGCCAGGCGCCGGTTTCGGTGGGCGTGAGCGCCACCGCCCGCGCCTCGCCGCCGAGCACGGTGACGGCGTCGTTGATGTTGGGCCAGACCGGCGAGACGATGACCATATTGTCGCCGGGCTCGATCAGCGTCTGCGCCATCAGCATGATGCCGCTCATCCCCGAGGAGGTGACGATGACGCGCTCGGCCGCCACCGGCGTGGCGTAGAGCCCGGTGAGATACTGCGCGATCGCCTGCCGCAGCTCCGGAATGCCGCGCTTGAAGGTATAGAAAGTGTGGCCCCGGCGCATGGCCGCGGCCGCCGCCTCGCAGATGAAGGCGGGGGTCGGCAGGTCGCTCTCGCCGAACCAGAGCGGGATGACCTCGGGATCGCCGAGCCCCGCCATCGCCACCTGGCCGATCTTGGTGAACGGCATCGCCTCGACGATGGGACGGACGCCACCGGAACGTTCCCTCACGCACACCTCCGCCGGCACTCTAGAGCAGGTGCCGGGAAGGTGGAAATACCATCGCCGCCGCCGCAAAAAGCGTTAAGGAATTCGTACATCTGCGCCGGACGCCATGATGCGCCCCTCTCCGCCCCATTGGGGCGGCGCGACGCAAAGCGTCGTCGCCAGCGGGCGTCAGCGGTTGCGCAGCAACCGCGAGAGCTCGCGCCCTGCGGGCGAGCGGCTTTCGCGATTGCTACGCAATCGCTGACGCCGCCGCGGACGA
>JBKQTR010000498.1:0-17186 GCA_052143095.1 Allostellaceae bacterium | reverse complement strand
TCGAAGCGTTCCGGTTCCGACATGGGCGTTCTCCTTGGACTCGCGGGCGCGGCCCGCTTCACAACAGCTTTTCAATCGTGATCGGTAGATCGCGTATTCGCTTGCCGGTCGCGTGATAGACGGCGTTCGCGATCGCCGGCGCCACGGACACGGCCGTCAGCTCGCCGAGGCCTTTGGCGCCGAGCGGGCTCGCCTCTTCGTCGAACGCGCCGACGAACAGAACGTCGAGCTCGGGGATGTCGGCGTTGGTCGGCACGAGATAGCCGGAGTAGTTGCGGTTGACGAAGCGGCCTGTCGTCGGATCTGTCTCCGACTGTTCGAGCAGGGCTTGGCCCACGCCCCAAATGATGCCGCCGATCGCCTGGCTGCGCGCAGTTTTCGGATTGATGATCCGGCCGGCGTCGTAGGCGCCGACGACGCGGTTCACGCGCACCGTCCCGAAATCCGAATCGACCCGCACTTCCGCGAAGACCGCGCCGAAGCTGAAGATCGCTTTCGGCCCCATCACCTCCTCGACGGGATCGTAGTCGCCGTTGCCTACAAGGGTCTGCAGCTCGTTGCGCGCCAACAGCTCGGCATAAGTGACGTTCAGATTCTTGCCCGCCAGAGCCAGCGTGCCTTCTGTAACGATCACGTCTTCAGTCTCCGCTCCGGCGAAAGGTGCGTCCTTCCCCTTGAGGGCGAGCTCGACCACCCGATCGCGGACGGCCTTGGCCGCCAACATCACCGAGGCGCCTGCATTGGCCATCGTGGCCGAACCGATCGATGCGTGCGACGCGGGGAGTCTCGTATCTCCGAGCCGCACGGTCACCTTTTCAGGCGCAAGCCCGAGCGCCTCGGCGGCGACCTGCTGCATGACGGTATAGGTGCCTGTGCCGAGGTCGTGCGATCCGGTCTCGACCAGCGCTGTCCCGTCGCGGTTCAGCGTAACGCGCGCCTTCGCCGGCCAGCGCCAGTGCGTGTAGATCGCTGCCGCCACACCCTGACCGATTAAGTAGCGGCCGTCGCGCATGGAGCGCGGCTCGGGCGTCCGCTTGTCCCAGCCAAACCGCGCGGCGCCTTCGGTCAGGCACTCGCCGAGGGCGCGCGTCGAGAAGGGCCGACCGCTATGCGGATCGATCTCGGTGTCGTTGAGCAGTCGCAGAGCGACCGGGTCGACACCGGTCGCATAGGCGAGCTCGTCCATCGCGCTCTCGAGCGCGAAGTGACCGAGCGCCTCGTGGGGAGAGCGCATTGCCGCCGGCGTGTTGCGGTTGACGTGGACGATCTTGTGGGTCGTCGATATTCCGCCGCGCGCCGGCCACAGCGACCGCGACGAGAGCGCGGCGTATTCGATATAGTTGTCGAAGACGGATGTCGGCGAAATGCTCTGATGCTCGATTCCCACGAGCTTGCCGTCGCGGTCCGCGCCCAGCGCGATCGTCTGGATGGTCGCTGGCTGGTGTCCCGCCATCGAATACATCTGCGCGCGCGTAAGCTGCATGCGGACCGGCCGGTCGATCGCCTTGGCGGCAACCGCGGCCATCAAGGTGTGTGGCCACACATAGGCTTTCCCACCGAACCCGCCGCCGAGGAACTGCGACACGACATTGATCCTCTCGGGCGGAATCCCGAGCACGACCGCAACCAGCTCCTTGGCGCCGAAGATGTGCTGGGTCGCGTCGTAGAGCGTCAGCGTGCCATCGGCCTCCCAAACCGCCGTCGTCGCATGGGGCTCCATCTGATTGTGATGACGATCGGCGGTCGTGTAGGTCTGCTCGATCTTCACGGCCGCGGCGGCGAGCGCCTTCCGGGCATCGCCGACCGACGAGTTGACCGGCCAAAGGAATTGCGGAGGATCGAGCGCCTCGTCGACGACGTGCCGGCCGAATACCGTCGGCTTGCCTACCTCGTACCGAACCTCGATCAACGTCCCGGCGTGAGACGCTTGGGCAAGCGTGTCCGCGACGACCAGGGCGATCGGCTGGCCGGCGTAATGAATCCAGTCGTCTTGGAGCGGCAGATAGCCCTGTCCGTGCGGGCGAAGGTGGCTCCAGGGCTTGGGCGTCGGATTCATGCGCGGCATGTTGCGATAGGTGAAGATCGCAATGACGCCTGGCGCTCTTTCGGCGGCAGCGGTGTCGATCGACACCGTCCGGCCATTGGCGATCGTGCTGTGGACGATTGCCGCGTGCGCGGCGCCGGCGACCGGAATATCGGCCGTGTACCGGGCGCCGCCGGTCACCTTCGGCCGACCGTCGGCGCGCGAGATCGATTGCCCGATGGCGTTCATGCGCGTGCTCCGGCGATTTGCAACGCGCGCAAGGCGGCGCGTTGCGCAAGCTCGATCTTGAATGCGTTGTGGGCGAGCGGGCGAGCATCGACGAATGACAGGGAGATCGCGGACTGGAGCGCGTCAACGCCGTCCAACGACGCTCCCCGAAGCGCCTCCTCGGCGTCGGTGAGCCGCCAGGGCTTGTGCGCGACGCCGCCCAGAGCCAACCGGGCCGAACTTATGTGCTGCCCGTCCATCGCGACCGCAGCCGCTGCCGATACAAGCGCGAACTCGTAAGATTGGCGATCGCGGACCTTGAGGTAGTGAGAGGCGCGTCCCTCAGGGCTGGCTGGGACTTCGACTGCGACGATCAGGTCGCCTCGACCGAGGACATTGTCTCGCTCCGGCGCGTCGCCGGGCAGGCGATGGAATTCGGCGAACGGAATCGATCGCTCTCCGTTCGGGCTGCGCACGACGACCTTGGCATCGAGCGCGGCGAATGCCACAGCCACATCGGAAGCGTTGGTGGCGACGCAGGCGTCCGACCACCCGAAGATGGCGTGATTGCGATTGATGCCGTTGAGAGCCGAGCAGCCCGAGCCAGGGCGCCGCTTGTTGCAAGCGAGCCCGTCTTCGTCGCGGAAATAGGCGCAACGCGTGCGCTGCATGATGTTTCCACCGATCGATGCCATGTTGCGCAGCTGTCCGGATGCAGCGAACAACAGCGCCTCCGCGACAACCGGAAAGCGTGCGCGCACTTCCGGATGCGCGGCCAGGTCGCTCATGCGGGCGAGCGCGCCGATCCGCAGATCGCCGTTCTGAAGCGCCTCTATCCGAGCCATGTCGGGAAGATGATTGATGTCCAGCAGGCGCTCGGGAAGAGCCGCACGGTCCTTGATCAGCCCGAGGAGATCGGTGCCGCCGGCGATGAAGGCGAGTTGGGGATCGTGAGCATGGACGGCGATTGCCTTGGCGGGATCGTCGGTTCTGGCGAGAGCGGCTACATGCATGACTCAACGCCTCCCGGCGGCATCCGCCACGGCATCGACGATGTTGGGATAGCAAGCGCAGCGGCAGAGATTTCCGCTCATTCGCTCACGGATTTCCGCCTTCGACAGATCCGCAATCGTGAACGGCCGGGTAAGGTCCGTCGTGGCGGCGCTCGGCCACCCCGCCTTCACCTCCTCGATCACGGCGGCGCCCGACATGATCTGCCCGGAAGTGCAGAAGCCACATTGGAAGCCGTCGCGCTCGATGAAGGCCGCCTGGAGCGGGTGGAGGTTTCCCTCTTGCTCCAGGCCCTCGATGGTCGTGATGCGCTTGCCTTCCTGCATCGCCGCCAAGGTCATGCAGGACAGCATTCGGCGGTCATCGACATGGACGGTACAGGCGCCGCACTCGCCGCGGTCGCAACCCTTCTTCGTCCCGATCAGACCGAGTCCGTCACGAAGCGCTTCCAACAGAGTGGTTCCCGGCTCGACGGCGATCCCGCGCGCTTGCCCGTTGACGGTGACGCTCAGATGGATCTTCCCCATTTTCCAGACCACTAAGGGCGCGGTCTCTCCGTGCGTGTCCGATGGGGCTTTTCTTGCGTTGACCATAATCCATGCCTTTCACGCAAGGGACGGCAGTTTCGCGCTAGCGATGCGATGATAGTTAGACTTCGCAGCCGGGAACGCCACGCACGGTGAACTCATAAGCTTTATTCCTCGTTGGAATAGTGGGATCCTGGTCGGTGGTGGGAAGGATGGCTATTCCATTCGCGAAGTGGCAGTAAGGTTTGGGCGATAAGATCCATTCCTTGGAGGCATATGCATGGATCGGCTGACGGCCATGCAGGCTTTCGTGCAGGTGGTCGATTCCGGCTCGTTTTCCGCCGCCGCCCGTCGTCTCAATGTCGGGCAACCCGCACTGTCCAAGTCCATAGCGCAGCTCGAGGATCGGCTCGGGGTGAAACTACTCGTCCGCACGACGCGCGGGCTTACCCCGACAGAGGCCGGCCTCAAATTCTATGAGCGTGCGCGACGGTCGATCGACGAGGCAGACGAGGCGGAATCAGCCGCTCGGGGAGCCGGCGCGGGCCTGGCCGGCAAGTTGCGCGTCTCCGCGGCCGTGACCTTGGCGCGCATTCACCTGATGCCACGCATCCCGGAATTCCTGGCACGACATCCCGAGCTGGAGATGGAGGTCGTGCTCGACGACCGGAATATCGACCTGGTTCGCGAAGGCATCGACGTTGCGCTGCGCATGGGCAAGCTGGCGGACTCATCGCTGACCGCGCGGCGGATCGCAACTTGCCGGAATGTCGTCTTGGGCACCCCGGCATATTTCGAGCGAGCCGGTTTGCCCAAGGCTCCGGGCGATCTCGCCGCGCATGAAGCGGTGATCTATGCGCAGCGCGGCGGCGGCGCGGTCTGGCCTTTCCGGCGGGAAGGCCTCGAACTGACGGTCGCCCTGCGCGGCCGACTGCACGTCAGCGCGGCCGAGGGCGTGCGCGCGGCGGTGTTCGCGAATGCAGGCATCGCCATCACATCCGAATGGATGTTCGCGCCCGAGATCGCCGACGGCACCGTCAAGGCGGTGCTCGAGGACTGGGAACTGCCCCCGATGGACCTATGGGCCATTTTCCCGACCGGTCGGACGCCCACCACAAAAGCCCGGACGTTCGCGGACTTTGTCGAGGGCGTGATGCACGCGTCCGCCGGAATGCCGAGGCGACCTGGACCGAATTCTCGGGATTGGACGCTCGGATGACCGCAATTGTTCGCCTGATAGCTGCCGATGTGATAGGCGCCGAGCGCCCCGCCGCCCTGCAACACCAGCACATAGCGAGGCTTGCCACCGTCCGCCGCCCGTTTCTCCGGGCTCATCTGTTGTCTCCTCGAGGGATGAGGACCATGTGCGGCACGACCTGTCTTCACCGGGCAAATCCAGCCTAGCACGACTCCGGCCATGAATGGTGGCATATGCTACGGGATTTTCGTGACGTCGCAGTGACGCGGGGGGCGCCCCGTCTTCCGGAATTCGACAGCGCGGGTTTTGAAATCGGCTGGCCGTTTGGCCGTTTGAAGGGACCAAAGCGCTTCGTGCGAGCGGCAATGGGTGCTTCGTGTAGACAATTAGAAGGCAGGATCCGGAGTTTTTTGACCGAACGCTTGACCTATATTAGGTAGAACGGAACATGTGAGGGCCGTGTGATGGGCCAGACAGCGCACCATTATTTCATCTTCGAAGCCGCAGGCGGCTTCTGCGGCATCGCCTGGAACAATTTGGGCATCACGCGCTTCCTGTTGCCGACAAGAAGCGCCGCGGCGACCGAACGACTTCTGCTGCGCCGGGTGCCCGGCGCCGAATCCGGCGCGCCCACGCCGGATGTGGCCGCGGCAGTCGCCGCTGTGAAGCGCTATTTCGCCGGCGAGGAAACGGATTTTTCCGGTTTCAAGCTCGACCTCAGTGGGCAGGACGCGTTCTTCAAGCAGATCTATGCTGCGGCGCGGCGGGTCGGATGGGGCCACACGATCACCTATGGCACTCTGGCGAAGGAACTCGGCGCCGGGCCGGAGGCCGCGCGCGATGTCGGTGAAGCCATGGCCAAGAATCCGGTGGCGCTGATCATCCCCTGCCACAGGGTCTTGGCGGCCGGCGGCAAGCTTGGCGGGTTTTCTGCGCCAGGCGGCTCGGCGACCAAGATCCGCATGCTCGAGCTGGAGGGCGTTCATGTCGCGCCGCCGCCACCGGCTCAGCGATCCCTCGGGTTCTAAGCCTGGCGATCCTGGGGTGATGATGGATCTCCGCTTCACTTGCTCAAGGCGCAGGGCCTGACGTGCGAGGTCCGCTTCCGAGCAGCCATCGCGCGCTCGGATCAGAACGCCGCAGAAGGTTGGAAAGCAAACACGAGTGCGTCACTCTACCCGCCATCGATCGTCAGGCTGGAGGCGGTGATGAAGCCGGCTTCGGCGCGGGCGAGGTAGGCCACCGATCCGGCAATCCACGGTTCTGCGGCGCCGGCGATCAGGAATTCGTGAGACGAAGACGCGCCTTGAGCCCAAGGAAGGATTTTGAAGTGAACGGCCTTGAAAGGGAGGATTGGAGTGGGGATTGGTCGGCGGGCTTTTCGCCCGCCCTGCGTTCATGTAGCATCGTCGCGTGAGCGAATTTGAGACTCTGTTTTCAGCCTTGCGCCAATCGCAAGACGCCGATGCGGTGGCGATGCTCGAGCGCATGGTGCGGGATGCGCCGGATCATGCCCTGAACAAAATCAACGCGCTTGATCTCGCGGCAAAGGCGGGTCTCGACGAGGAGCGCGTCATCGCCGCGCTGCTGAATGCGGTGCGGCTCGGCATCTTCGAGATGTCGTGGAATGTTATGTGCCCGAGCTGCGCCGGGGTCCTCGCCGCCAATACGAGCCTGAAGACCCTGGATCGGGCGCAATACAATTGTGCCTTCTGCGCCGCGGGCTACGAGACGACACTCGACAACCTGGTCGAGGTGACATTCACGGTGAGCCGGCGCCTGCGCAAGATCGCGGCCCACAGCCCTGACGAGTTGCCCGCGGCCGAATATTACCGCCAGGTCTTCTGGAGCTCGGCCATCGATCTTCCGGCCGATTTGGAGAAGCTGCTGCAGGAGGTCACGCTCGAAATCGTCGACTTGCCGCCGGGCGAACGGGCCATCCTCTCGCTGCAATTGCCGGAAGGCACACTGATCGTCTTCGATCCGGTCACGCATGCGGCGCAGTTCCTCGACGTCAAGGGCGAGGCGACGCACGAGCGTCAAAACCTGTCCGTAGTCTTCAACAAGGTGAAGGTTCCGGTCGATACCGTGGGCTTGCGGCCCGGGCCGTTTCGCCTGGCCCTCGAGAACCGCACCGATAGCCGCGTGTTACCGACGATCTGGATGGCGAACCAGGCGCTGGACGACCTGCTGAAGCGGCGCAAGCCCGTTCTCACCGCGAAGCGGCTCCTCACCAATCAGACCTTCCGCGACATCTACCGGACCGATACGCTCGCCATCGGCCAGCGCCTCAAGATCTTGAGCCTGACCTTCCTGTTCAGCGATCTCAGGGGTTCGACGGAGCTCTATGAGCTGGTCGGCGACCTCGTGGCCTTCGATCTCGTCAACGAGCATTTTCGGCTGCTGCAGGAGATCATCGCGTCCGAAAGGGGTGCCATAGTGAAGACCATCGGCGATGCCGTGATGGCGACCTTCGCGACGCCCGACCGCGCCATCGCTGCCGCCATCCGCATGCGCGAGGCGATGGACACTCTCGGCGCCCAGCGCCAGCACCAGAGCCTGCTCCTGAAGATGGGCATCCACGAGGGACCGTGCCTCGCGGTCACGCTCAATGAGCAGCAGGACTATTTCGGCCAGACCGTCAATATCGCATCGCGCGTTCAGGGCCTCGCGGCGTCACGCTCGATCGTGGCGACGGGACAGGTGGTGGAGAATGCGCAAGCGTCGGCCCTGCTGGAGACCGCCGGGCTGAAGCCGACGCTCAGGCGCGCGGCGCTGCGCGGCATCGCCGACGAGATGTCGCTCTACGAGATCCCGTGAGCGGCGCGGGGAAAGCGCCGGGCGCACGATCGCCGTCGACTGACAGGGCGGCGGCAGGCGACGGATAGATCCCGTCGCGTCCTGATCGGTCGCAAGTTCGATCGCGCGGTGACGCGCTCAAGCCCTCCGAACCAGCACGCGAGTGCGAAGGAGCCTAGAGGCGGCGATGAAGAAGCAGCACTATGGAGTAACCGAAGACGGCCGGGCCGTGGACACCTACAGTCTGGCGAATGACGCCGGTATGGCGGTCGGGATTCTCACATTCGGCTGCATCATCGCCAGCCTGGAGGTGCCGGATCGACAGGGCCGCCTCGCCAATGTCGTGCTGGGCCTCGACTCCCTCGAGGGTTATGCCCGCCGCAGCCCGCATTTTGGCGCCGTCGTGGGCCGTTTCGCCAATCGCATCGCTCGTGGTCGTTTCGCCATCGATGGCGCGGACTATCGGCTGGAAACCAACAACGGTCCGAACGCGCTCCACGGTGGCCGGAAGGGCTTCGACAAAGTCGTGTGGCGGGCGGCCGGCGGCGCCGGCCGGTCGCTGGTTCTCAGCTATCTCAGTCCCGACGGTGAGGAAGGCTATCCCGGCAACCTCGCGGTGGACGTCACCTACAGCCTCGCCGAGACGAACGAATTGCGCATCGACTATGCCGCAACCACCGATAAGCCGACGATCGTAAACCTGACCAATCACAGCTATTTCAATCTCGCAGGCGAGGGTTCGGGCGACATTCTCGGCCATGTCGTCTCGATCGAATCTGATTTCTTCACGCCGACTGATGCCACCCAGATTCCCACAGGTGAAATCCGATCGGTCCGCGGCACTCCCTTCGACTTCGCCGCGCCCATAGCGATCGGCGAGCGCATCAGGCTCGCCGACGAGCAGCTTCTGCTGGCGCGGGGCTACGATCAGAATTGGGTTCTGCGCCGGCCGGCCGGCGGCGGGATGCTGCCGGCCGCTCGCGCGTTCGATCCCAAGACGGGGCGCATTCTCGAAGTCCTGACGGACCAGCCGGCCCTCCAACTCTATACCGGGAACAGCCTGAATGGGGCGCTGGTCGGCCCCTCCGGCAGGGCCTATCGGCAGAGCGACGGGCTGTGCTTCGAGACCCAGGCGTTCCCCGATGCGCCGAACCAACCCGCCTTTCCTTCAGCCTTGCTGCGGCCCGGCGAGCGCTTTCGCTCCACGACGGTGTTGCGCTTTTCCACCGATTCCGGTCCCGCCGTGCCGGCTGGGATCAGCTCGGGCCGGGCGTGAACGATGATTGGCGTCGTCGAGCGCGGCCCTTTCATCGCCTTGGCATGCGGGATCGCGGTCGGCGGTCCCACGAGCGTGGAGCTGATCGAGCGATGAACGACACAAACCGCGAGGCGGCATCAACGTCCTCGAAAGAGCCCGCAACCTTGGCGATCGATATCGGCGGCACCGGACTGAAGGCGTCTATCCTCGACGGCGTCGGGCGGATGACGGTGAAACGGGTCCGCGTGCCGACCCCCGATCCGTGCCGGCCGGCGATCCTGTTGCGCGCGATCAAGGATCTCGCGGCGCCTCTCCCTGCCTTCGACCGCATCTCCGTCGGATTTCCCGGCGTCATCCGCGACGGCCGCGTCATCACGGCGCCGCATTTCGACACCGAGGCGTGGCGCGACTATCCGCTTGAGGCGGCGGTGGCGCGCCGCTTTGGCAAGCCGGCCCGCCTGCTCAACGACGCAGAGGTCCAGGGGCTGGGGATCGTCGCCGGGCGCGGCCTTGAAGTTGTGCTTACGCTCGGGACGGGCGTCGGTAGCGCGGTGTTCAGCAATGGCCGTCTGGCGCCGCACCTGGAGCTGGCGCAACATCCGATCCACAAGGGCAAGACCTACAACGACTACATCGGCAACGAGGCTCGCCTCGCTTACAGCGCCAAGAAGTGGAGCCGCCGCGTCCTTGAGACGATCGGCATCGTCCATTCGCTGCTGCATTACGACGTGCTGTATCTCGGCGGCGGCAACGCGGCGAACATCGTCGTCGACCTGCCCGACGACGTCCGGATCGCCTCGAACGACGCCGGCATAACGGGCGGCATCCACTTGTGGGACGAGGACGTCTGGCCGGTCGTTCCCGATAGCCGCGGCCGCAACGCCAGGGCGTATCGGCGGACCGGTTCGTCCCTGCCCCAGATGAAGGCGCCTTGACCGGCGCAGCTCTGGTCGCAACAGTGTCGTGCCATGTGCGGCCGCTTCCTGAACAACCTGCCAGTTGCCGAGATCGCGCACATCTTCGGCGCGCGCAACCCACCGTCCAACTATCCGGCTCGGTTCAACATCGCGCCGACGGATCCGGTGCTCGCGGTGCGCCTCGATCCCAAGACCAAAGAGCGTTCGCTAGATGCATTGCGCTGGGGCCTGGTGCCGCACTGGGCCAAGGATCTCTCCTTCGGCTCCCGCTGCATCAACGCGCGCGCGGAGACGGTGGCGACGATGCCGACCTTTCGGGACGCGTTCATGGCGCGGCGCTGCATCGTCCCGGCGAGCGGATTTTACGAGTGGAAGAAGACGGGCGCCAAACAGCCCTATGCCATCGTGCCGGAAAGGGAGCCGCTGTTCGCGTTCGCTGGGCTCTGGGAGAACTGGCGCGACAAGTCGGCAGGAGAGGGCGCCGGGTGGATCAGGACGTGCGCCATCATTACCGGCGAGCCTAACGAACTCGTCGCACCCATCCACGACCGCATGCCTGTGATCTTGCCGCGCGAGGCATGGGCGAAGTGGTTGGGTGAGGAGCCGGCGCATAAGGACGAGCTACTGGCGTTGCTGACACCGTTCCCGGCGGAGCGGATGAGGGCCTATCCGATCAGCACGCGGGTTAACAGCGTGAAGAATGATGCCCCGGACCTGCTGGAGGCTGTCGATGCGTAGGATGGGAGCCGCTGCCTTTGCACTCGCCGTCGTCCTTGCTCTCACTGGCCGAGCGCTTGCCTGGGGCTCCGAAGGCCACCGCATCGTCGCCGAGATCGCCGAGCAATACCTCGAGCTTGAGACAGCGCGTCAGGTCCGCGAGCTGCTGGCGATCGACAACGCCACGACGCTTGCCGAGGTGTCGACTTGGGCGGATGAAATCCGTGATCAGCGGCGCGAGAGCGCCCGATGGCATTTCGTCGATATCCCGATACATCCGCAACCCGGCACGCCGGCCGGCTATGATGCGGCGCGCGACTGCCCGCGAGGCGAGTGCGTCGTGGCGGCGATCGAGCACTTTGAGACCGTGCTGCGTGATAAGGCCGCGCCTCCGCGCGATCGGCTCGAGGCGCTCAAATTCGTCGTGCACTTCGTCGCCGATGTGCACCAACCGCTCGACGCTGCGGACAATGGCGACCGTGGCGGCAACGACAACCACGTCGAGTTTGAGGGCCGGCCGACCAATCTGCACGAGGTGTGGGACAGCGGCATCCTGGCCGCCGCGGCGATCGGCGATGAGCGCGCCTATGCGCTGGCGCTGGCGCGCTCGATCACGCCGGCCGAGGTCGATACTTGGCGCGGCGGCACGCCGGCAGACTGGGCGAACGACAGCTACGGTATTGCGAGCCGGCTGATTTATGGCGAGTTTCCGCATGGGCCCGGCGTGCTGCCGGCATCTTACGAGCAGGCGGGACTCCTCGTCGTGGGCGTGCAGCTGGAGAAGGCGGGCGTGCGGTTGGCGGCGGCGCTCAACAGCGCGCTACAGTGACCGGTTGGTGGGTTCATGCCTAATACCTCTGCACAGAGGTTTTGACGGGTTGCGCAGCCTAGCTGCCCAGCCGTATTGCCGGTGGGTTCGGGTTCCCTCGGATGGACGGCTTTGCGTGGAGGGCGGACGCAGAAGTTGGCCGCATGGGGGTCCGCTCGCGCCCATTCCAGCCGCTCAGCTGACATGACGACTTCCCCAAAACGGACGTTCCGGAAGCGAGTGTTCGCGGGGCGGAAAAACTAGGGGCGATCCCGCTGGGCGCGATCCGCGAGCGGCTGTTCGCAGACCCGAAGAATGCCGAGCGCATCCGAAGGCGCTTCGGCTTGGCGAATGAACTGCGTGGCGTGGAGCTGGAGCGGGAGGTGCTCGCTTCCTTGGCCCAGCAAGAGCGAGACGTGGCCTCGGACCAGCCGGGCGCGAAGGAGGTATTCGAGACGGCCGTGCGAGCGCTGGGCAGCAATTCGAAGACAGCGCGCTCCGCGCCTTTGGTTGGAATAGTTCAGCGGCCCCGCACCCGCTCAAGCGGGTTCGCCGCATGGGCGACGCGCGGAACCCTACCGGTTCGGATTTGCGCTGCCGCAATGTTGCCCCAAGATTGCTCCTCATATCGCGGCTCCCGGCCGCAGCGTCAGTGCACCCGCCTTGCGCAGTGCATCGAGGCGAAACAGCGCCACACCGGTGCTGAGCACGCGGCATCATCCAGGCTCATAGAGATGAGCCTCAACGAGCCATAGCTGCTTGTCTGTCGCCCGCGAGATCTCGGTGAAGATGTCCGCCGTATCCGCATCACCTTTGGAGGCGCTTGCGTCTATGTCGTCACGCATCGCCTTGGCGAATCGCGCGAATGCCTGGCCGAGCGCGCGCAAGTGCTCCTCGCCGCTTGCCGCATTTGTCGGATATTCGTCGAGCGCCGTCATCCGCGTGACGGTCTGCAATCGGCCGTCGGCAACTCCGTGTAGCGCCGTGATACGCTCGGCAATGGTGTCGACGAATTCCTCGATCTCGCCGTGGATTTGATCGAAGAGCTGGTGCAGTTGAAAGAAGTTACGCCCTTTGACGTTCCAATGAGCGTGCTTCAACTGCGCCTCGAGATCGATCGCCATCGCAAGGCGCGCTTGCAGCAACTTGACGGAAGCGTCGCGCACCTCTTCGGCGATATTGAGGTGAAATTGGACCATTGCTGACTTTCCTACAGTATGACCGGTCGGCGAACCGCCCATCGGCGCGATCGGGCCGCTCGCTGGAAAAGTTTCGCCCAAGCTTCGTCAAGGAGAGCCTCGCGGTGGCTGTGGCAAGGCATTGCAGTTCCCCAGGGAGTTCGTAGAGCGCGGCAACACGAGAGCAGACGGGTCTCATCCTTTGATAAAGGCCAGCAGATCTGGGTTGACGGTGTCGGCGTAGGTGGTGAGCATGCCGTGCGGGAAACCGGGATAGAGCTTCATGGTCGCGTTTTTGAGGAGCTTCACCTGCAGCTCGGCGGCGCCTTTGTACGGAACGATCTGATCGTCGTCCCCCTGCATGCACAGGGTCGGCACTTCGATGCTCCTCAGGTCGGCGGTGAGGTCCGTTTCAGAGAACGCCTTGATACCGTCGTAGTGGGCCTTGGCACCGCCCATCATCCCTTGACGCCACCAGTTGTCGACGACCCCATCCAGCGGCGTCGAACCCGGCCGGTTGAACCCATAGAAGGGTTTGGAAGCGACCTCGCGATAAAACTGGGCGCGGTTGGCGGCCAGGCTCTTCCGAAAGCCATCGAACACCTCGATCGGCAGGCCGCCCGGATTGTTCGGCGACTTCACCATGATCGGCGGCACAGCGGCTACCAGCACCAGTTTCGCGACCCGGCCCTTGCCGTGCCGTGCGACATAGCGGGCCGCTTCGCCGCCGCCGGTCGAGTGGCCGATATGGATGGTGTTGCGGAGGTCCAGATGCTCGACGACCGCAGCCGCGTCGGCTGCGTAGTGGTCCATGTCGTGACCGTCCGAGACCTGGCTTGATCGTCCGTGACCGCGGCGATCGATTCCGACGACACGGTACCCGTGCTGGACGAAGAAGAGCATCTGGGTGTCCCAGTCGTCCGAACTGAGCGGCCAGCCATGATGGAAGACGATGGGTTGGCCGTGGCCCCAGTCTTTGTAGAAGATCTGGACGCCATCCTTGGTCGTGACTGTGCTCATGGTGATGACTCCTTCTCTGTCCTTGTGGGTGCCGAGAGCCAAAGCGGGATTTGAACCAATGCCTTCCGCTGCCGTAGCGGCACACAACGTCACGGCCGCAGTGCCGGCAAGGACGGTTCGCCGTGACAGTTCCGTTCGCTCTGACTCTTTCCTGTCGGCCATCCCGAAGCTCTCGGCTTAAGTGCTACACTGCAGGGACGGGAGGATTGGACGCAGCTGTGAAGGCCTGCTGCCCCAGATACCGCCCCAAGTCATTGTTTCGACCGCAAGTCTAGGACTTACCCTTGAGGGCTCAAAGGACGTTGATCCCATGATTTCGGCCATCCAGAGGCACATCGCCTTTTTCATCTATCCTCAGTTCAATCTCATCGATCTGAGTGGTCCGCTCGATGCATTCGCCACTGCCGCAGACATGGTGCCGGACAGCTACCGCTTTACAGTCATGTCGCTCGAAGGCGGGGAGATCGCGAGCTGCTCAGGGGCGAAGGTGAGGAGCGAGGTCGCGGTTCCGGACGGAATCGATACGTTCGTCATCGTCGGCGATCCCAAGATGGCGGGCCGCAACGTATCAGGGGAAACGATCGCGTTCATCCGCACCGCTGCGGCCGGGGCGCGCCGCACCGCCAGCGTCTGCATGGGAGCCTTTGTGCTCGCCGCCAGCGGGCTTCTGGATGGAAGGCGGGCGACGACTCATTGGCGCTTTGCCGCGAAGCTGCAGGCCATGTACCCCACGATACGGGTCGATGGCGACCGGATATTCCTTAACGAGCATGGCGTCTGGACCTCGGCCGGCATGACCGCAGGGATTGATATGACGCTGGCTCTGATCGAGGAGGATCTCGGCAGAGAGATATCTCGCGCCGTCGCGGGGATGCTCGTCGTTTACTATCGGCGTCCCGGCGGTCAGATGCAGCATTCCTCACTTCTCGAACTTGATCCTGGGTCAGATCGCATCCGATCCGCACTCATTTTTGCGCGCGAGCACTTGTCCGATCCACTGTCAGTCGAGCGGTTGGCCGAAGTGGCTTGCCTGAGCGTACGGCAATTCAGCCGGGCCTTTGTCGCGGGGACGGGAATGACCCCCGCAAAGGCTATTGAGCGCTTACGAGTCGAAGCCGCGCGTCCGAAGGTGGAGGACGGCCAGGAAACGCTCGACGCCATAGCCCAGGCCGTAGGATTTGCAGACGCCGAACGGATGCGCCAAAGCTTTGTACGCATTCTCGGCCATCCGCCGCGAGCGCTGCGCCGGGCCGCGCAACGGACGGGGTCGTAAGGCTGAGTAGCCTTCTACGGTCACACGCCTCGCTACATATGCCCTTTGCAAAGCCCTAGCATTCATACAGCGGGTCTGCAGAGAGTCCGCCCTGGGTCAAGTCGAGAAGTTCATCGACGCAGGGTCAACGTCAGCTTCTTGATCTCAGATCTCTGAAGCAGCCAGTCCGCTTTCGGCCAGTCACCGCTGTTTCGCGCCCACCGACGTCATTCAGGCGTCGTTGGTCATTGCTCGAAACCAGACATTCTATCGATGAGCGCGGTAGACGTTCGTTAATGCGGCCCGCCGAAACTCCTTATCGAACCCGCATCACAAGGGCGCCAGCGCTTCAAATAACGCCTTCGCCTCCGCAATCTGCGGAAATTCCGGCGTCGGCGAAAAGCCTGCCAGCGCCGGTCCGAGAACGTCGTAGGCGTCGATTGGGCGGCCCATGGATTGGTAGAGCCTGGCGAGCGACAGCGCGGCGCGCAGCTCGAAGCTGCGGGCCTTCTGCTGCTGCGCGACGGCGATGGCGGCGAGGAAGGAGGCTTCGGCGGGCGCGGGGTCAGCGGGGTTCTGTTTGACGAGGATTTCGCCGCGGATGCGATGGAGCGCCGCGTCGAAGAAATGCTCTCCGGTTTCGGCCGCCAGCGTCAGCGCTCCGTCGATCCCGGCGAGGGCGGCTTCCGCGTTTCCGCGCTCGGCTTCGATTTCCGCAAACAGCCCTCGATAGAACGACAAAAGGTACTTGCTACCCTGATTGGCGTATTCCGCCAGCGCCTGTCGAAACTCGGCCGAGCCGGCGTCTCGATCGCCGAGCTTCGCGCGCGCCCAGGCCAAAGGCAGCGGCGCCAAGCTCAGATAGGACGCAAGACCGTGCTCCCGGCTGAGCACGGCACAGGTTTCCGCGTCGCGCCGGGCCGCTTCAGCGTCGTCACGGAGGATTTCGAGCAAGGCCAAGTAGCAATGCGTGTTGGCGAGCGTCGGGGCATGAGCGGATTCGACCGCGCGCGCCCCCGCTTCGTCTTCCAGCTCCCGTGCGCGTCCGAATTCGCCGATGCACCAAGCCGCGAGAGCCAGATAAGCGGTCGCCAGGACTCGAGGGTCCGAACCGAGGCGGAACTTGGCTTCGCGGTCTCGCTCGGGGTCGTATATTCGCAAGGTCTGTTCGCAATGCGCCCACGCTGCTGCGAAATCGCCTTGGATCAGGAGACTCAATCCGAGAATGCGATGCGCGACCGCCGCTTCCGTCTGCCGCGCCGCACGTTCCGCCTCGCGCAGAAAGCTCTCCGCCGTTTCCCGAGCGGACCCGAGCTCGCCGCGGGATAAACTGCTGACCCACCGAGCGAAATAGGCGTCGAGCGGCGTCTCGGCATCGCCTATCTCCGTTGCAAGCTCTTCGACGCGCGCGAAGGCGGCTTTCGTTTCCTCGGCGCCGAAGCCCTTGCCCCACAAGACGGCGCGGCCATAGTCGGTGTGCAATTTCAGCCGTTGCGCGCGGCGTGCGGCCTCGGCTCTCACCGTCTCGTCCCCCGCGAGCGCCTCGAACAGCGCCTTCGCCGCCGCGATCTGCGGAAATTCCGGGGTCGGCGAAAAGCCTTGCAGCGCTGACCCCAAAACGTCGTGGGCTTCAATCGGACGGCCGACGGACTGATAGAGCCTGGCCAGCGACAGCGCGGCGCGCAGCTCGAAGCTGCGGGCCTTTTGCTTTTGCGCGACCGCGATGGCGGCGAGGAACGCGGCTTCGGCTGGGGCGGGGTCGGCGGGGTCTTGTTTGACGAGGATTTCGCCCCGAATGCGCTGGAGCGCCGCGTCGAACCAATGCTCTCCGGTCTCGCCCGCCAGCGTGAGCGCGCCATCGACCCCGGCAAAAGCGGCTTCCGCGTCTCCCCCGTCGGCTTCGATTTCCGCGAGCAGCCCTTGATAGGAAGGCAGAAACAGCCTGTTGCCTCCGCTGGTGTAGTCTGCCAGCGCCTGTCGAAACTCGGCGGCGCCGGCACCCCGATCGCCGAGCTTCGCGCGCGCCCAGGCCAAAGGCAGTGCTGCCCAGATCAGATAGGAAGCAAGACCGTGCTCCCGGCAGAGCGCGACAAGGGCTTCCGCGGCGCGCCGGGCCGCTTCGGCGTCGTCACGGAGGATTTCGAGTAAGGCCTGGAGGTGATAGGTGAGGGCGAGCGTCGGGGCATGCGCGGATTCGACCGCGCCGGAGCGCGCCTCGTCCATAAGCTCCTGTGCACGTCTGACGTCGCC
>JBKQTR010000497.1:0-3012 GCA_052143095.1 Allostellaceae bacterium | reverse complement strand
CGGTTCGATGAGCGGGGTGTGGAAACGGAGCCACGGGCGAACCAGTGAGGCACCGCCAGACGAAAGAGGCGGAAAACAGATATGTTCGCCCTACCGCCACCGCGCCACACCTCGACTCTACACATCGCGTCGTTCGTGGCACTGCAACATCACGGCAGTTGTTGAGGGTAAGGCGGCCGCAGCCCGGACATCGCGGAACCGACGCTGTTGACCCCAACCGGACATCGAGGGGTTTACGTTCGCGCCCTTCCAGAACATAGATGGCGGGTGGTACGATGCTGCGTCCCGACCGGGGGACGGCGTTAGATGATAGATTCCAACATTTTCCGCGACCAGATGACGATCCGGCGGCTCCGCCTCGCAGCTGGTCTCACCATGCTCTCCTATCTCACGCTGCACCTTAGCATGCACGCGCTCGGCAATGTCTCGTTCGAGGCAATGCAATGGGGTACTCGAATTCATGATTTCGTCTGGCACAGTGTGCCGGGGACCATCGTTCTCTACGGCGCGTTCGCCATTCATTTTACTCTCGCGTTCTATGCCCTGTATGCGCGCCGAAGCTTCCGTATGGGTGCCGGCGAATTAGTACGGCTTGTTTTCGGTTTCTCCATTCTACCCCTCTTGTTGCATCACTTTGCGGCCGTGCGGTATGTATATTCAGCGTTCGATGTGACGCGCCGTTACGACGTAGTGCTCACCGTCTATTTTTCCTTTGTTCCGTTCTGGGGGTGGCGGCAAGTCACCGTGCTCCTGGTCGCTTGGACGCATGGCTGCCTCGGCGTGCATTACTGGCTACGTGCGCGATCCAAGTATCATAAGTTTGCTCCGGTATTGCTTACATCCGCCACACTCCTGCCAGTGCTCGCTTTGCTCGGAATTTGGCAGGGCACGCGCCAAGTACTCGCACAGTGGCAACTGCACCCCGAATGGCTTCAGATGGCCGTGCGCGACGGTCATGTGCGCGATCCAAGCGTAGTCGGGCCGAGTTGGAATCTCGAGGTCCAGCTTTACTGGATTTATGTTGTGCTCCTGGCGCTCGTCTTCGTCGCGTGGGCGGCGCGCTGGCTGGTTGAACGCCGCCGTGGCCTGATTAACATCGCGTATCCTGGCGGCCGCGTTCGCGTGCCAGTGGGCTATACCGTGCTCGATGCCAGCCGCCGCGCCAGGATTCCGCACGCTGCAATTTGCGGCGGACGAGGTCGCTGCACGACGTGCCGCATCCGCGTGCTGCGGGGGGTCGATACGTTGCCGCCGCCTAGCGCTTCCGAGCAAGCGTTGTTGGATCGCTTGCACGCTGGTCCGAGTGTACGTCTGGCGTGTCAACTGCATCCCCGCAGTGATACCGCGGTGCTTCCGCTGCTGCCGCCAGACATCGGCGCAAGCGAGACGGGTCGACGTGACTATTTCAAGGCTTCGGACATTGAACGTTTCGTCGCGATCATGTTTGTGGACATCCGCAGGTCAACGGCCTTGGTCGAGAAGCGGCTCCCTTATGACGTGGTGTTCCTGCTAAACCACTTCTTCGATGCCGTGGCAGGCGCGGTAGTCGATACCGCCGGCATGCCCAACCAATTCGTCGGCGACGGAATGATGGCGATCTTCGGCATACACGCCGGGCCACGTGAGGCTTGCTCCCAAGCGTTGGTTGCGGCGCAACTTATTCATAGCCGTCTCGCCGACATGAATCGAACATTGGCTGACGAGTTGCCGGAGCCAATTGCAATCGGCGTCGGGCTCCATGCCGGCAACGTGATCCTGGGCGAGCTTGGCTACCGGGATCGCTTCCTCCTGACAGCAATCGGCGATCCGGTACATGTCGCGGCGCGCCTCCAGGAGCTGACCAAAGATTATGGCTGTCAACTCGTTGTGTCCGACATCGTCGCCGCGACTGCCGGCGTCGAAATGAGCGGGTTTCCTGTCCGCGAGGTAAACGTGCGCGGCCGCGCGGAACCGCTGGCCGTGCGAATCGTCAGCGCTATGAATGAACTGGTCGCATGAAATTGCCGTCTGGAAATCAGCCAATCTTGTTGCAATGCGATGGCAGGCTGCTGCCCATGATCAAGAACATGGCGGGGTATGCTCTGGGCAGTGGCGTGATCAGCGCTGCCGATATTGGGAAAATGGTTTCCACCATTGAGCAGGCTGTATCGGACCGAAGCTACTTGGCTCTCGCGCCACAGTTTGTCGTGACCGCGACCCGCTGATTGGAGGTAACGTCGCCTCTTGGCACTTCGCGCCGTGCCATTTGCCACCCGCAACGACCGCTTGCCGCTCTAAAACCCGACTTTGGATAACCGTCCCCAGCCGTGCTTAGGGGTTCACGCCCCCGCCCGCCTATTGCGCCGCCATCTGCCGCGTCTCGATCGCCTCGGCGACGGCGTCGTCGATGCGCTCGCACCAGACGAAGCGCGCCTTGCGCCGCGCCTCCTCGGGGATGTCCTCGAAATCGCGCTTGTTGCGCGCCGGCAGCAGCAGCGTGGTGATGCCGGCGCGCACCGCCGCCGTCACCTTCTCCTTGATGCCGCCCACCGGCAGCACCAGTCCGCGCAGGCTGATCTCGCCGGTCATGGCGGTGTCGCTGCGCATCGCCCGATCGGTGAGCAGCGAGACGAGCGCCATGGTCATGGCGACGCCGGCGGAGGGACCGTCCTTCGGGATGGCGCCGGCCGGCACGTGGATGTGGATGTCGCTCTTGCGCAGCTGGGCTTGGTCGATGCCGAGCGACTTGGCGCGCGACTTGACCAGCGACAGCGCCGCCTGCGCGCTCTCCTTCATCACTTCGCCGAGATGGCCGGTGAGGATGAGCCTTCCGTCGCCGTCGACGCGGGTCGCCTCGATGAAGAGGATGTCGCCGCCTGCCGGCGTCCAGGCGAGGCAGGTGGCGACGCCCGGCACGCTCGTGCGCATGGCGGTCTCGTTCTCGAAGCGCCCCGGCCCGAGAATGCCCGGCAGATCCTCGGCGCCGATGTCGATCCGCTCGGCCGCGCCCTCCGCGACGCGCATGGCGGCATG
>JBKQTR010000496.1:0-4712 GCA_052143095.1 Allostellaceae bacterium | reverse complement strand
CGGTTCGATGAGCGGGGTGTGGAAACGGAGCCACGGGCGAACCAGTGAGGCACCGCCAGACGAAAGAGGCGGAAAACAGATATGTTCGCCCTACCGCCACCGCGCCACACCTCGACTCTACACATCGGGTCATTTCGCTGCGCTGTCAAAATTCGGCGACTGTCGGAGGCATAGCGTACCATACGCCCCGGCAACTGCATGTTTATGAGTTCACGGGTTTGAGCTTTTGGCAGGACGAACACCGTGTCGCTCGCGGTGACCCAGACATGGCCGATGCAGGGGCAATGGGACCAGCGCGGAGCCCGCTGCGGCCGTCCACTGAGAGGAAGCTGGCTTGTCCGCAAGAGCGAATTGGTACATCCTCCCCGGTAATCCCCGTGACTCGGGGAAATCGGCTTAGAGTCGATCCCTCGGCATCGCCGAGCCAGAACAGCCACGCAGCGGAGGAAAACCATGAGGCTCACCCGTCGCCATCTCGCCGCCGCCAGCGCGCTCACGGTCGTCGCGGCGCGGCTGCTGCTTGTCCCCGCGGCCGCCGCCCAATCCGCCGACGAGGCGGCCGTTGCTCAAGCGATCGAGGCTCTTAGAACGGCGATGCTCGAAGCCGACAAGGCTAAGCTGGAGGCGCTGGTCACCGACCAGCTGAGCTACGGCCATTCGGGCGGCGTAATCCAGACCAAGGCCCAGTTCGTCGATGTGATCGCGGGCAAGAAGACCATCTACAAGAGCATCAGCTTGTCCGACTCCACCATCACGATCGCCGGCAGCAACGCCATCGCGCGCGACGTTTTCTCGACCGAGTTCGAAAGCGACGGCAAGCCAGGCACGGCTAAGATCGGTGAGCTCCAGGTCTGGGCGAAGCAGGACGGCAGCTGGAAGCTTCTGGCCCGGCAGGGTTTCCGGACGCCGACCTGACGATCTGACAGCGTGACGGACACGACCTTGTCCGATCTTGCTCTGAGGCGTTTTTCGGCCGCTTCGTAAAGTCTTCGCCACATTTCGGATCTCGGAGCCGTAGCGGTCTCCGTTCATATGAGTTCTCGCCGGGTTGGGGTACCGTACTTACGGTGTCCCGGCTGCAGTGAGCTGGACGGGATACCGAGAAGGCGGTGGATCGGCGGCGACATCGAGGAAGGTGGCCATGGAAATTGACCCTGTCGCAAGTCTGCCGATAGACAGCGCGGCCGCCGCCATGGTCGGCCGCGCTTGGCTCCCCGATGATCCGCCTGGTCCGGCGGTGATTGCGGTCCGTGGCGGTGAGATCTACGACGTCACCGCGCATACGCCTACAATGAGCGCTTTGCTCGAGCGCAAAGACGCCGTCGCTCTGGCGCGAGGGGCCGCGGGTCGACGGATCGGCAGCGTGAGCGACGTCCTGCGCAACAGCGGCGAGGATCGGCGCGATCCGCGCAGACCGTTCTTGCTCGCGCCCTGCGACCTGCAAGTGATCAAGGCGTCCGGCGTGACGTTCGCGTCGAGCCTGATCGAGCGGTTGATCGAGGAGCAGGCGCGCGGCAATCCCGCGCGTGCGGAGGAGGTCCGCCGCCAAATTGTCGCGATCGTCGGCGACGATCTGCGAGCGATCGTGCCCGGCTCGGAAGCAGCCCTGCGGCTCAAAGAGAAACTGCTTGAACAGCGGCTGTGGTCGCAATATCTCGAGGTCGGCATCGGACCCGATGCGGAGATTTTCACCAAGTCGCCGGTGTTGTCTGCGATCGGCACGGGAGGCGATATCGGCCTCCATCCTGCGTCCACCTGGAACAATCCGGAACCAGAAATCGTGCTTGCCGTGAACAGCCGTGCCCATGCCGTCGCGGCGACGCTTGGAAACGACGTCAATCTCTGCGACTTCGAGGGCCGGAGCGCGCTCCTGCTCGGCAAGGCTAAGGACAACAATGCCTCCTGCGCCATCGGCCCGTTTCTGCGCCTGTTCGACGACGGATTTGGAATGGACGATGTCCGGGCGGCCGACATCACGGTGTCCGTCATGGGGCCGGACGGGTTTGCGCTCCAGGGCCGCAGCTCGATGCAACAGATCAGTCGCGATCCCCTCGACCTCGTTGCCGCGGCGATCGGCCCGACGCATCAATATCCCGACGGTCTGATGCTGTTCCTCGGTACCATGTTCGCGCCGATCGACGATCGGGACGAGAAGGGCGCCGGCTTTACGCATAAGCTCGACGACATCGTCGCTATCGCGACGCCGAAGCTGGGCACACTCGTCAATCGGGTCGGACGCTCCGACGATGTCGCGCCCTGGACCTTCGGCATCGGCGATCTGATGTCCAACCTGGCAAAGCGCGGACTTCTCGCGGGTTGATCGGTTTCGGACCAGAGAGGTCGCGGGTGCTCGCGCGCAACCAAGTTCGAGCGCGTCATGAACCAACCTCTCGTCTACGCCGTTACAGCGCTGGTCGGCTACGGTCTCTCCGATTTCATGGACAAGCAGGCCGCTGCCGCCGACATCCATTTCCCCGTCGCACAGATCGAAGCGCATGATCCGCCGGCGTTGACTTCACGCGCGCTCCGCCGATGCTGGCGGCGGCGAAAAACGAGGATGGGGTGAGTGGCGCCAACGCGCCAACCGCTGCCCGGTGACGCGGTCGGTGTATCCGACGGGGGCTCAAGGAACTAGACTCGCGGACCTGCGGGATGTCCGGATGTGGCACGAAGCCGCGGCGCCGATGGTCGGCACGTCCTTCCGGAGTTTGGGGTGGAGCTGCGGTGCCGCGTTGGCACCTCGCACGCGTGAAAATGACCCAGAACTGGCCTCAGCTGTTCTGGTCTATCACGCATCGCCAACGGTCCGGAGGCCCTTGGCCAACCATTCAACGCGCATCCGCCGATCACACCACGAACCCACACTGCTCCAGCGGCGTGCGCGTGTCCATGTTGCGGCCGCGGTTGAGGTGATCGTCGATCTCGGCCGCAGCACCGATCATGCGGCCGTAGAGGAACACGTTGAAGGCGGCCGATTCCAAGTCCTTGTCGGTGAGCGCGCCGGAGCGATAGTCCTTCCACAGGATGGCGAGCAGCAGCGCCGCGATGATGGCGTCGACGTTGACGCAAAACACGTACCGCGACGCCCCGGTGTCGTAGAGCGCTTGCACCAACTCGCGATAGAAGGCGTGGAACACGTTATAGTCCCCGCGTTCCTCCATGAACCGGGCGATGAAGCGCTCGCGCGGATCGTAATTGACCGGCTTGCCCCGGAAGATCGGGTGATGGACACCGGGCAGCGCGCGCGGCCCGTCGAGGCCGGCCTCCTTCGACTGGGACTTCTCCTGCCCGTACGCTTCGGCGAACCTAATCGCCATCGCCTTGAGGTCGATCCCGTGATGCGGATCGGTCGGGTCCTTGAGGTCGCCGTTCCTGAACTGCTCCAGGAGAAAAGCGATGCCCTCGAAGCCGTTGCCGCCGTGGCTGTAGCCGCTGTGGGTGAGGAACCCCACCATCGCCTTGTTGATCTGCACGCGGCCCGGCGTCTGCGGCCCGTCGGCGGACACCGCGCCCTTGGCGCCCTGGGATGAGATCGCGCCCGGGCCGTTCGAGATCAGAAGCCCAATCAGGATTTGCAACGGCCGCGCCTCCGCCTCGGTCGGCTTCTTTCCCGTCAGCGCCAGAAACAGGAAATCCGCCATGGTCCATCGGCTGAAGCGCTCCTCGCGCGAAATGCCGCGCAGGCTGCCGTGACGGTGATGCTCGACCGGAATGGAGGCGCCGATCATCACCCCGTAAAGTCGCAGATACCACGGCAGCGTCTCGGCCGTGAGGCGCGAGATACGTTTACGCATCAGCGGGCCCCAGGCAATAGTGGTCGAAATCGCCGCCAGGATCGCATCGCGCGACGGACGGCTACCGAGCGATTCCACAAATTTCAGGAACAGCGACTTGCCCCCGCGATCGCGAACCGCCTTGAGCATCGCTGCGGGACGCGGATCATCGGCGTCGACGGAACCGGCGGCAAACAGCGCGCGGGTCTCTGCGTCGACCTCGATGGCGGAATAATCGAACGTCTCGTCGCGAGCATCCGTCAGCCCGGAATGGGCGAACAGGTCGATCAGCTTCTTGGCGCAGGCGAGCGCCCGTTCGATGCGCTTCGAGCCAATGATCGAGGCGGCGGTCGCCATGATCGTATTGGGAGAATTTCCCGCTTCGCGCGCCGCATCGACCGCCACCAGTACCTTGTCGCCAACAAGGTTCATCTCCGCGGCGACGGCGATGTCGAGCATGGCCCGATCGTTCTCGGTGGCGATCTCGTGGACGAGCGGCAGTGCAAAGTTCGCCTCGAGCGGCTCGAGTGCCAGATCGAGCACCGAGTGGCCGTGCACGCTCGTGACCTGCGTCTTCGGGTCCATGATGGTGGCGCCGGACTTGTCCTTCATGGGCTGGCGCGGGATCACGGCGCCGATGTGCTCGCTCAGCGCCTTGATCTGCGCATCGTAGGGCGCAAGGGCTGCGACTACGGGCAGCGCGAGGTGGGGCGGCAATCTCAGCCCCTGATCATTGACGATCCACGGCTTGAGCGAGAGATTGCCGCGCCGCCCGAAATCCGGCTGAACGCCGTTGAGCTTCATGACCGCTGTCAATGCCGCCGGGATATGCGCGATATTGATCACCACCGCGCCCTTGGCGCTGACGATCGGCCGCTCCGGCGAGAAGATGCCGTCTACGCCGAAGCTCTGCATGAACCAGCGTTCCTTGTCCTCGGC
>JBKQTR010000495.1:0-2704 GCA_052143095.1 Allostellaceae bacterium | reverse complement strand
ATAAATGTCGTTGGTGACGACGGCGATGTCGTAACGCTCGCGCATATGCTTGCACAGGCGATCGACCAACGCCGTCTTGCCGGAGCCGACGGGACCGCCGATGCCGACGCGCAAGGGACCGTGAGCGGAGCGGTTCATGAGCGGAAGAGCCTCGTATATTGCGTCTCGTGGCGCATCGAGCACCAGTCGATGAGGGGTGCTGCCGTACCGATGGCGTCGAGCGGCTTTGCCATGACACGCTCGGCGGTAGTGGCGACGACGCTCTCGAGCGTGGCCACCGCCCGTTGCCCGTCGGACTGGCCGAGCGGGATGAGCCGCAGCCCGGCGGAAACCAGCGTGCCGGCGAAGGCATGGAGATAGGCGGTGAGCGCCGCGGCGAGCGGCACGTCGGCAGCGGCGGCGGCGACGCCGATCGCCACCGGCAGCGCCGCCTCGCCGCGATGACGCAGCGCCAGCTCGTCGAGCAGTCGATGCGGCCACGCGGCGCGGGTGGTGGCGAGGAAGGCGGCGCCTTGCGCGCGGCTCTCCAGCGCCGTCTCGGCGCTGCCGCGCCAGGCGACAGCGAGTTCAGCGACCTCGTCGAGCGCGGCGCGGTCGCAGGCCATAGCGGCGCGCCAGGCGGCGGCGAGCAGCGCGCCGTCGCTGAGGCCCGCGCCGGCGCCGACCGCGGTGGCGACCCAGTCGCACAGGCTGGCGCGGTCGCGCACTAACCCCGCCTCGACGGCATATTCGAGCCCGTGGCTATAGCTGAAGGCGCCCAGCGGATAAGACGGCGACAGCCAGGTCATCAAGCGATAGAGCGCGGCGTCACTGATCATGATCTCCGGGAGTATCCACGGAACGCCCGGGGGTGCCAAGCATGTGCCGGAAAGTCCCGGTTTGTCTTGTCACGGATTCGACGGCCTCGGCGGTCTGATGGCAGCGGTCTCTCCCCGACGAGAATGGCTGCCGCAGGGAGTGTCTGCTTGACGCCGGGCATCATCGACCTTCGGCGCGGAGAGCCTTGACAGTTTGGTTATCCACGGATTCTCGGGATAACTCTGTGGACCAAGTCCCCATCGGGTTTCAGCGCCATGGTTAAGCAAATGTGCCTTATTTTTGGGCAATCTCACGTTGCGCGATAGTCGTGCTATATAAGTCTATGAAATTCAATGTGTTTTCGATGTCGGTCTGTGACAATTTGTCGCCAAAATGTAAACGAACAGTAACCGGCGCTGTGGGAAGTCGAACGTTCCTTACTTGTGGAAAGGCGGCAGCCAAGGGGTCTCCCAAGCGACTTCGGCCATTTAGACGCATCTGTCGATTTTCACCGAGCGCGCGTCCGCCGCACCCGCGATGGCGTCGCGCACGATCGCAATCGCCCAGTGTCACGGGTCTGCGCGACGCACGAGACGTGGCGATTAACCAAGACTCTCGGTGTGTTTTTCTGAGACCATGCCTCTCATCTTCCTTGGGGGGATGCCTGTGGGTCGCGCCAGAGATCCAAGCCACCTACGCGAACAAATTGCTGCCCTGCTGCGGCTCGCAGACATGACCAGCCCAGCCGTCGCGCTGGAACTGAAATTCGAGGCTCAGCGGCTGGGTGGGAAGGCGCGAGACGCGGATCGGGCTGCGGACAAAGAGCAGGTGTCGCCGCGAGCAGCGGCGCAAAGGCGCCGACATAAGCGCAGGGCTAAATTTGCGCGCGCTCCTCAAGGGCTATAGCCCGAAGAAATATTTCTTTACTCTCAGGGCTTAAGAAAATTTTCCTTACTCCGTGGATCAAATACTAGGGGCGTTTCGCATCCATTGGGTGCAGCCCGCAGCACCGTGCCGCCGCGAAGTATCCTCGACGCAAGCGCCGCTGAGCCGCGGTGAGATACCCCTGGTCAGTGGTCGTGATGATGGCGGTTGGGCGCCGCATCATAGGCACCGGGCTCGGGGGAAAAGGGCGCCTCCAGCCGGCGCAGGCCCGCGCCCAGCCCCTCGAGCATGGCGGCGATGACGTGATCGTCGCGGATGAGCAGGCGGTCGCGCTCGATCTGCGCCGGCAGATGGCGGTTGCCGATATGCCAGGCGAGCCGCGCCAGCAGCGCGGGGCTCGCCGCCGTCACCTCGAGGAGCGGCTCGGGCGCCGCCTTCACCGCAAGCCAGCTCCCATCCGACAGCGCGAGCCCATCGCCCTCGCCCAGCACGAAGGCGCGCGGCAGGTCCAGCAGGAAGGGCTCGCCGGCGTCGCTGGCGAGTTGCAGCCGGCGGCGGTGGCGGTCGTCATAGCCGAGGGTCACCGTGCCCCGCGCCTGCTCGCGCGGCCAATGCCCGGCACGCTCGATGCGCTCGGCCCTAAGCATGGGGGCTCGCTTTCGGGTCGCGCTGTCGCACTCCCCCTCCGCCCTTGAGGGGCAGGGCGATCGCATATGCCGTCAAGCCGCTGGGTGGGAAGGATGGACCACGGGGACACAGAGAGCACGGAGAAGAAGAAACCGTGGAAACGTCTCTGTCGCCCCGGCGACAGCCGGGGCCCAGGCGCAACCGCGCGGCGCTCGCCCTAGGTCCCCGCTTGCGCGCTACGGCATGCACACTACTCGCAGCGGCTGTGCAGCCCCTCCCCCCTTGAGGGGGAAGGTGCCCGAGGCGGAAGGCCTCGGGCAGGTGGGGGGTGCACGCGACGTGCATCAACAACAGAATCCCGTGCCGCGGAGCTTGCAGCCACCGCCCTCCCGAC
>JBKQTR010000494.1:0-29259 GCA_052143095.1 Allostellaceae bacterium | reverse complement strand
GCCGTCGAGAGCCTCGCCGGCGACGTTTTCCAGCTCGGCAACACCGCCTATCGCATTCTGCGCACCGAGCGCGGCGTCGTCCGGGTCGAGGATGCGGCCGGGATGTCGCCCAGCATTCCGTTCTGGCTCGGCGAGGCGCCGGGCCGCAGCGACGAGCTCTCGCGGTCGGTCTCGCGGCTCAGAGCGGCGGCTGCGGCGCGGCTGCGGCCCGATCCCCAGGGCGACCAGGTTTTGCGCTGGCTCCTCGACGAGATCGGCATCGCCGAGCCGGCCGCGCGCCAGCTTGTCGAGTACCTCGCCTCGGCGCACGCGGCGCTGGGCTGCCTGCCGACACAGGAGACGCTTGTCCTCGAGCGCTTCTTCGACGAGGCCGGCGGCATGCAGCTCGTCATCCATTCGCCGCATGGCAGCCGCATCAACCGCGCCTGGGGCCTGGCGCTGCGCAAGCGCTTCTGCCGCAAGTTCAATTTCGAGCTGCAGGCGGCCGCGACCGAGGACAACATCGTGCTGTCGCTGACCACGGCGCATAGCTTCGATCTTGCCGAGGTGCCGCGCTATCTGCATTCGGCGAGCATCCGGACACTCCTCATCGAGGCGCTGCTCGACGCGCCGATGTTCATCACGCGCTGGCGCTGGGTGGCGGGCGTCTCGCTGGCGCTGCCGCGCTTCCGCGGCGGCAGGAAAGTGCCGCCGCAACTGGCGCGGATGAACGCCGAGGATCTCGTTGCGGCGATCTTTCCCGACCAGATCGCCTGCGCCGAGAATCTCGTCGGCGAGCGCGAGATCCCCGACCATCCGCTGGTGCGCCAGACCATCGCCGATTGCCTCGAGGAGGCCATGGACCTCGCCGGGCTCGAGCGCATCCTGCGCCGGCTCGAGGCCGGCGAGATCGAGGTCGTCACCCGCGATCTCACCGAGCCCTCGCCGCTGGCCTACGAGGTGCTGTCGGCGCGGCCCTATGCCTATCTCGACGACGCGCCGCTGGAGGAGCGCCGCACCCAGGCGGTGATGGGAAGGCGCTGGCTTGCGCCCGAGGATGCCGCCGATATCGGTCGGCTCGATGCCGAGGCGATCGCGCGGGTGCGCGAAGAAGCCTGGCCCGAGGCAGCGAACGCCGACGAGCTCCACGATGCGCTGGTCTGGCTGGCATTCCTCAGCGCCGAAGAGGTCGCGGCCCAGCCGGGCTGGGGCGATTGGCTCGCTTCGCTGGCGCGCGACAAGCGCGCCGCGCTTCTGGTCGCGCCGCAGGCGAGCCTCTGGATCGCCGCCGAGCGCTTGCCGCATTTTGCGGCGCTGTGGCCTGACGCCAGGCTCGAGCCGGCGATCTCCGCCCCTGATGCCTATGCGCGTCACGACGCCGTCACTCCCGAGGCGGCGCTCGTCGAGATCCTGCGCGGCCGGCTCGAGGGACAGGGCCCGGTGACCGCCGGCTCGTTGGCGGCGCCGCTCGGCCTTGCGGCACCGTCCATCGACGCGGCGCTGGCCGCGCTGGAAAGCGAAGGCTTCGCCATGCGCGGGCGCTTCACGCCGGGCGGCGAGGCGGAGGAATGGTGCGAGCGCGGGCTGCTCGCGCGCGTTCATCGCTACACGGTGAAGCGTCTGCGCGCCGAGATCGAGCCGGTCGCCGCGCGCGACTTCCTGCGCTTCCTCTTGCGCTGGCAGAAGGTCGAGGCCGAGGCCCGCATGGACGGACCCGACGCGCTTGAAGCCGTCATCGGGCAGCTCGAAGGCTTCGAGGCGCCGGCCGGGGCGTGGGAGAGCGAGATCCTGCCGGCGCGGCTCGCCGGCTACGAGCCGGGGTGGCTCGACGATCTCTGCCTGGCCGGACGCGTCGCCTGGGCGCGGCTCAAGCCGCGCAACGGGCGCGCCGCCGGCGGCGAGCGCGGCGCCTCGCCCTTGCGCACCACGCCGATCACCCTGCTGGCGCGTCGCCACGCGCCGCTCTGGGCGGCGCTCTCGCCGGCGCCGGAGGAGGTCCAGGCCGGTCCCCGCGCCCGGGCGGTCCTCGACTGCATCCGCCAGCACGGCGCGTCCTTCTTCGACGAGCTCGTCGAGGGCGCCGGCCTGTTGCGCCCGGAGGTCGAGGACGGGTTGGCCGAGCTCGTCGCCCTCGGTCTCGTCACCTCCGACAGCTTCGCCGGCTTGCGTGCGCTGCTCGTGCCGGCCGACAAGCGCAGGACGAGCGGGTCGCGTCGGCGGCGCAGCGTCAGCTTCGGCATGGAGGATGCGGGACGATGGGCGCTGGCGCGCCGCCCCCGGCCGGGGTCCGTAGCGCCCGAGGCGGACCGGGAGGCGATCGAGCATCTCGCCGGCCTGCTGCTGCGCCGCTACGGCGTCGTCTTCTGGCGGCTGCTGGAACGCGAAGCCGGCTGGCTGCCGCCGTGGCGCGACCTGCTGCGCGTCTATCGCCGGCTCGAGGCGCGGGGCGACATTCGCGGCGGCCGTTTCGTCGGGGGATTCTCCGGTGAGCAATTCGCGCTGCCGGAGGCGGTGGGCCTGTTGCGCGACATCCGCCGCAACCCCGGCTCGGGCGCCCTGCTGTCGCTCTCGGGTGCGGACCCGCTCAATCTCGCCGGCATCCTGACGCCCGGGCCCAAGCTCGCCGCGCTCACCGGCAACCGTCTGCTCTACCGCGATGGCCTCCCCGTCGCCTTCCTTGCCGGCGGCGACGTGCAGTTCCGCGAGACGCTGGACGCCGGCAGCGAATGGGCGGCGCGTACCGCCTTGCTGCGCGGCGCCGTACCGAAGGCGCTCGTCGCGCTCTCGTGAGCGGCGGCGGCATCGTCGCCGTCGTCCGCACTCCCGACATCAGCGCCGGTCCGACATCGCCGGTCGCGACAGTGGTTGACCCGAAATCAGCCTCTGGTTCATGAGGTCTTCGCGGCTTCCGGCGCGACGACCCGTTCCGGCTGCGGCCTCTTGCCGGATCCGCTCGATGAAATGTCATGCAGGCCCAGCACGATGGCGGTGTCGGTGCGCACCCGCCGAAGGAGCTCGGCGTTGTCGATCAGCGATTCGCCGTAGGATGGGATCATCTTCTTCAGCTTGACGGCCCAGCCGCCCGCCGTCAGCTCGCCCTTGAAGCACCTCTCCAAGACCCTGACCATGATCCACTCGGCGGTGGACGCGCCGGGCGAGGCGCCCAACAGCGCCACCAGGGAATGGTCGGCCGCCGCCACCACTTCCGTGCCAAACTCGAGGATGCCGCCATGCTGCGGATCCTTCTTGATGATCTGGACCCGCTGTCCCGCCACCTCCAACCGCCAATCCGCCGGCTTCGCGTTCGGAAAGTAATCCTGCAGCCCGGCGAACCGGTGACGGGACGACTGGAGGACCTGCCCGATCAGATATTTGGTCAGATCGAAATTGTCCCGGGCCACCGCCAGCAACGGCCCGATGTTGTCCAGCCTGATTGAGCGGAAGAGATCGAGCGGCGAGCCCTGCTTCAGGAACTTCGTCGAAAAGCCGGCATAGGGTCCGAACAGCAGCGAGCGCTTGCCGTCGATGACCCGCGTGTCGAGATGAGGAACGGACATGGGAGGCGAGCCGACGGACGCCTTGCCGTAAACTTTGGCATCGTGCCGCCGGTTCAGCGCGGGGTCGTCGCAGCGCAGCCAGATGCCGCTGACCGGAAAGCCGGCATAGCCCTTGCTTTCCGGAATACCGGATTTCTGCAGCAGCGGCAGAGCGCCGCCGCCGGCGCCGAGAAAGACGAACCTCGCCGCGACGGCGCGCCGATCGCCGCTGGCGCCGTCCGTCGCCTCCAGGCGCCAGCGCCCGCCGGGCTCACGGCTGAGATGGTTTACGCTATGCCCGTAATGCACCGCGAAACCCTCGAGACCCTGAAGATGCTGGAACAGGAGGCGGGTGAGCGCTCCGTAGTTCACATCCGCGCCGATGATCATGCGCGTGGCGGCGACGACATCGCTCGCGGCGCGGCCCTCCATGACCAGCGGGACCCAGTCGCGCAGCACCTGCTTGTCCTGCGTATACTCCATTCCCTCATAGCAGTGATGCGCGACGAGGGCTTCGTATCGCCGTTTGAGAAACGCGACGTTTTCGGCGCCGCGGACGAAGCTCATATGCGGCACCGGATGGATGAAGGACCGCGGCGCCGCGATCGCCCCTTTCCTTACGAGATAGGTCCAGAGCTGCCGCGAGAGATCGAACTCAACATTGACATCCAGAGCCTTGGAAATGTCGATGCTGCCGTCGCTGCGCGCCGGCGTGTAGTTCAATTCGCACAGCGCCGCATGGCCGGTGCCGGCGTTGTTCCAGGCGTCCGAGCTCTCCTGCGCCGCACCATCAAGGCGCTCGAAAACCTCGATGGTCAGGGTAGGCTGAAGCTCCTTCAGCATCGCCGCCAGCGTGGCGCTCATGATGCCGGCGCCGACGAGGACGACGTCCGGTTGCGTGACCGCGTGATTTCCACTCATGAGCTTCTCCAATGGTGGATGCCTCACCACACGTCATGACGGGCTGGACTGGCGTTGCTGAAACGGAACCTTGGCGCCGCGCTCAAGGACGACGTACATCCGACACCAAGGCGCATCATCGATCAGTTTCCAGGAATGGCCGCTGCCGACCGTATCCTCGGCGAGCAGGACGGCGCCGGGATGAAGCAGAAAGTGCTGACCGCTCCGGGTCTGGAAGTCCAACGTCCCCTTCAACGTGACGACGAGCTGCCGGACGGGCGCGGTGTGCCAATCGAACGCTCCCCCGGACGCCGTCTCCTGAAACGAGAGGCTCGTCACGGGAAGTTTTCCCGTCAGGAGATCGCCCCGCGGACCGCGTTCGAATTCGAGCCAACCCTCCTCGAAATACGAATTTTGGTCATCGCCGCTCCAAAGGCGCACACACCGGATCATGGGTTTGCCTCCTCATCGGCTAGTAGCGCTCCGGCGCCGCCCCGAGCTTGCAGCGAAAGACGCTGTAGCTGATGATTGCGTGGATCAGAATCAGCGGGAAGATGAAAATGCCCGCGCCGCGAGGCGTCGATGGGAGCCCTCGTGCGGCTAGCGCCACAGATTGGTTCGGGCGAGATCGATCAGTTCGTCGCCCCGGCCGCTCATCACGGCTTTCACCATGTAGAGCGTGAAGCCCTTGGCCATCTCGGCGGTGACCGCGGGCGGCATGGCAAGCTCCATTCGGTTCACGACCGCATCGACCAGCACCGGCCCGTCATGGGCGAGCGCGGCGGCGATGCCGGCCTCGACGTCACCGGGATCCTCGAGCCTGATCCCGCGCACGCCGACGGCTTCGGCCATCGCGGCGAAATTCGGGTTCTGGAGTTCCGTGCCGTTGGGGAGGAAGCCGGTGGATTTCTGCTCGAGCTCGATGAAGCCGAGGGCGCCGTTGTTGAACACCACGACCTTCACCGGCAGACGCAGCTGCGCCAGGCTGAGGACGTCGCCCATCAGCATGGCAAACCCGCCGTCACCCGACAGCGAGATGACCTGCCGGCCGGGGAAGGCCGCCTGCGCGCCGATCGTCTGCGCCATCGCATTGGCCATGGAGCCGTGCCAGAACGAGCCGAGAAGCCGCCGCTTACCGTTCATCGCGAGATATCGCGCGGCCCACACCGTCGGCAGACCGACGTCGCAGGTGAAGATAGCGTCCTGCGCGGCCAGGTCGCTGATAGCCTTGGCGACCTGCTGCGGATGGATCGGCCGCCTCCCGGGCGTGCCGGCGGCCAGCTCATCGAGGCCCTTGCGCGCTCTGCGGTAGTGTTCGCGCGCCTGATCGAGATGTGCGCGGTCGCGCTTCTCGTCGAGCAGCGGCAGGAGCGCCTCGAGCGTCGCTCGGACGTCGCCCACGATCCCGAGATCGACCGCGGCGCGGCGCCCGATCCGGTCCGCCCGGAGGTCGATCTGGGCAATGCGCACCGCGCCCTGGGGATAGAACTGGCGATAGGGGAAGTCGGTCCCCAGCATGAGCAGGACGTCGCAATCGAGCATGGCGTAGTAGCCCGACGAGAAGCCGATAAGCCCGGTCATGCCGACATCGTAGGGGTTCTCCCACTCGACATGCTCCTTTCCCTTGAGCGCATGCACCATCGGCGCTTTCAACCGGTCGCCGAGCGCCAGCAGCAGATCATGGGCACCCCTGACATCCAGAGCCGCACAGCACGCTGACGCGGCCCTTGCCGTTCAGCAGCGCTGCCAGCCGCTCGAGATCCGCCCGCGCGGGCGTCACTACCGCCCGGGGCGGCAGCAGGCCCGATACCTTCGGCGACGGCGCGTCCGATGCGGGCTGAAGCGCGACATCGCCGGGGATCACCACGACCGAAACGCCGCGGTTGCCCACCGCCTGTCGGATGGCGACCTCCAATGTGCGCGGCATCTGGTTGGCGCTCGAGATCAGCTCGCAATAGTGGCTGCACTCTTGGAAGAGCGTCTGCGGGTGGGTTTCCTGGAAATAGCCGGCGCCGATCTCGGCCGACGGTATCTGCGCCGCGATGCCGAGTACGGGCACCCCCGAGCGGTGGCAATCGAACAACCCGTTGATGAGGTGCAAATTGCCGGGCCCGCAACTGCCGGCGCAGACGGCGAGCTCACCCGTGAGATGCGCCTCGGCACCCGCGAAGGCCGCGACCTCCTCGTGCCGAACATGCACCCAGTCGATCTTGCCCTGGCGGCGGAGCGCGTCGGTCAGCCCGTTCAGGCTGTCGCCGACGATGCCATAGACCCGCTTGACGCCCGCGGCCGCAAGGGTTTCGGCGAATTGATCGGCAACGGTCTTCATGACCGCGCTCCTTCCGTCAGAAGCCCAACGCATCGGCGTCGCTGCGGGCGTGACGATGCGGCGCATCGCCGGTGCCCTCGCTCCTAATGTCCCGTCAACAGACTGAAACGCGGCGCGTCGCTGCGTCAGAAATCAGGCTAAACCCGGCGAGCCGGGTCCACAAGCAGGAAGCCCGCGCCGTTGCGCTACCCCGCGACGCTGCAGGTCAATCGACGCGGCTGTGGCCGACTTACATTTCCACGTCCTCGCGGGGCTAACGCCGCCGCGGCGCCTTCAGGCTCAGCAGAAAGCAGCCGAGCCCGAGACCGGTGATGGCGCAGGCGACACAGGCCGGCACGCTCGGCGCGAAATGCGCCAGCAGCAGCCCGCCCAGCGCGGCGCCGACCGCCGAGCCGATATAGATGGTCGAGCCGATCAGCGACAGCACGACGCCGCCATGGGCGGGCTCCAGCGCCAGCAGCCGGCTCTGCTGCGCCGGGAACACCGCCCAGCCGGCAAAGGCGAGGATGAACAGCCCGGCTGCGGCGCCGGGCGCGGTGCCGCCGGTGAGGTTGAGCAGCCCGATATTGAGCGCGTTGATCCCGACGCAGGCGACGATCGGCGCGACCGCGCCGAAGCGGTCGACGAAGCGGCCGCCGAGCTGGCTGCCGGCGAGGCCGCCAAGCCCATAGGCCACCAGCAGCCAGGCGATGTTGTCGAGGCCGAGACGCTCGCCGAACAGCACTGCGCTGTAATTGTAGATGGTGTAATTGCCCGCCGACCACAGCAGGTTGGCGATGAGGCTCGCCAGCACCGCCGGCCGCGCCAGCGGCGAAAAGCGCTCGCCAAGCCGCGGCACCGCCCCCGGCAGCGTCGCTGGCAGCCGCGCCAGCTTCAGCGCCAGCGCCGCGCTTGCCGACAGCACGCCGCCGACAACGAACGTCATGTGCCAGCCGAATTCATGGCCGATCCAGGTGCCGAGCGGCGCGCCGATGACCGTGGCGCTGGTCATGCCGAGCGCCACCGCGGCAAGCCCGGCGCCGCGCCGCTCCGCCGGCGCGAGCGAGGCCGCCAGCGTATAGGCGGTGGGCGAGTAGAGCGCGGCGCAGCTTCCCGCCAGCAGCCGCGCGGCGATCAGGACGCCATAGCTCGGCGCCAGCGCGCAGAGGGCATCGGCGAGCGCGAAGCCCGCCAGCGCCAGCACGGTGACGCGCTCGCGCCGCCAGCGCGCGGTCAGCGCCGCCAGCACCGGCGAGCCCAGCGCATAGGTCAGCGCATAGGCGGTGACGATCTGCCCCGCCGCCTCGATGCTGACGCCGAGATCGCCGGCGATGCGCGGCAGGATGCCGGCGATGACGAAGACGTCGGTGCCGATGGCGAAGGTGCCGAGCGCCAGCAGATAAAGCCGCGCATCGAGCCGGCCGCCCACCCCGCGTCGCGGCGGCGCGGCGCGCGACTCCGCCGGCTCCTCTGCCGCAGGGGAGCGTGGAGACGCGGAGCCGGGAGGAGGCGCGAGACGCAAGACCCTGTCCGATCGGTAGGAGTGTGCTAACCTATCGTAATTACGCAACGCCGGCCTAGAGCGAAAGCGGCGCCGTCCGGCGCGCGGGCGACGTCAGCAACCGGGGCGCTCACACCCGGGCGGCAACAGGGAGGCAGACCCTTCATGCGCGTTGTTCTCGGGGCCGCGTCGGCCGTCATCCTGCTCGCTCTCCTGCACGGGGGTGCTGCGGCGCAGGAGCCGAAGCCCGGCGGCATCCTCCGGATCTATCATCGCGACAGCCCCGCCAGCGCCTCGATCCATGAGGAGGCGACATATTCGGCCAACGTGCCGTTCATGGGCATCTTCAACAACCTCGTCCTCTACAAGCAGGACGTGCCGCAGAACAGCCTGCAATCGATCGAGCCGGAGCTGGCGACATCCTGGTCGTGGAGCGCCGATCTGCTGGCGCTCAGCTTCACCTTGCGCCAGGGCGTCAGATGGCATGACGGCAAGCCCTTCACCAGCGCCGATGTCAAATGCACCTGGGACATGCTGATGGACAAGGCGCCGCAGAAGCTGCGCAAGAACCCGCGCAAGACCTGGTACGACAATGTCAGCGAGATCACCACCGAGGGCGATTTCACCGCGGTCTTCCATCTGAAGCGGCCGCAGCCGGCGCTCCTGGCGCTGCTCGCCTCGGGCTATTCGCCGGTCTATCCCTGCCACGTCTCGCCGACCGAGATGCGCAGCCGTCCCATCGGCACCGGCCCGTTCAAATTCGTCGAGTTCAGGCAGAACGAATCGATCAAGCTGGTGCGCAACCCCGATTATTGGCGCAAGGGCCGGCCCTATCTCGACGGCATCGAGTTCACCATCATCCCCAACCGCTCCACCGCCATTCTCGCCTTCATCGCCCATAAATTCGACATGACCTTCCCGACCGAGGTGTCGGTGCCGCTGCTGAAGGACGTCCAATCGCAGGCGCCGCAGGCGATCTGCGAGCTGAAGCCGACCAATGTCAGCGTCAACCTCATCGTCAACCGCGACAAGCCGCCCTTCGACAATGCCGATCTGCGCCGCGCCATGGCGTTGGCGCTCGACCGCAAGGCCTTCATCGACATTCTCGCCGAGGGCAAGGGCGATATCGGCGGCACCATGCTGCCGCCGCCCGAAGGCGTCTGGGGCCTGCCGGCGGAGATGCTCAAGACCCTTACCGGCTACGGCCCCGACATCGCCCAGAACCGTGCCGAGGCGCGGGCGATCATGACGAGGCTCGGCTATGGGCCGGACAAGCATCTGCCGGTCAAGGTGTCGACGCGCAACATCCCGGTCTATCGCGATCCCGCCGTCATCCTCATCGACCAGCTCAAGGAGATCTATATCGACGGCGAGCTCGACCAGGTCGAGACCGGCAACTGGTTCTCCAAGATCGCGCGCAAGGATTACGCCATCGGCCTCAACCTCACCGGCAACGCCGTCGACGATCCCGACCAGGCCTTCTACGAGAATTACGCCTGCGGTTCCGAGCGCAATTACACCGAATATTGCAACAAGGAGCTGGAGGCGCTGTTCGACAAGCAATCGATGGTGAGCGATGTCGAGACGCGGCGGCAGCTCGTCTGGGAGATCGACAAGCGGCTGCAGGAGGATGTGGCGCGGCCGATCATCTATCACATCCGCGCCGGCACCTGCTGGTGGCCCGAGGTGAAGGGTTTCACCATGATGGTCAACAGCGGCTACAACGGCTACCGCTTCGAGGACGTGTGGCTCGACCGCTAGCGCCATTGGCCAGGAGCTGAAGGAGAGAGACGCGGTGGCGGCCTATCTGCTGCGAAGGCTCGCGCTGATGATCCTGACCTTGTTCGGGATCTCGGTGGTGATCTTCGTGCTGCTGCGGCTGGTGCCGGGCGACATCGCCGACATCCTCTACGACGCCGCCGGCATGATCAACCCGGCGGAGAAGGCCGGCCTCGAGAAGGAGCTCGGCCTCGATCGGCCGATCCCGGTGCAATACGCCGCCTGGATCGGCGGGCTGCTGCGGGGCGATCTCGGCTATTCCTACGTCTCCGACCGGCCGGCGATCGAGGAGATCGCGCCGCGGCTGCCCATCACCGCCAAGCTCGCCGGCCTGGCGCTCGCTTTCTCCGTGCTGCTCGGCGTGCCACTCGGCGTCGTCGCGGCGGTGAAGCAGAACACCGCCACCGACTATCTCCTGCGCCTCCTCAGCCTCAGCGGCCTTTCCATGCCCGCCTTCTGGCTGGGCCTCCTCATCCTGATGGGCTTCGTCGCCGCTTTCGGCACCATCCCGATCTATTCCGAAGCGCCCTCCAGCCTCTGGGACCAGTTCCTGGTCTACAGCGTCCCCGCCGCCGCGGTGGGGTTCCGCAGCTCGGCGCTGGTGATGCGCCTCACCCGCTCCTCGATGCTCGAGGTGCTGCGCCAGGACTATGTCCGCACCGCGCGCGCCAAGGGCGCCTCGGAGCGGGCGGTCAACTATAACCACGCGCTGCGCAACGCCATCCTGCCGGTGGTCACCGTCATCGGCATCGAGGCCGCCTTCCTCATCGGCGGCCTCATCGTCACCGAGACCGTGTTCAACATTCCCGGCGTCGCCCGCTTCCTGGTCGAGGCGATCCGCTGGCGCGACTATCCCGTGGTGCAGACGCTGGTGATGCTCATTGCGGTGATCGTCGTCGTGGTGAATTTCATCGTCGACCTCCTCTACGCCGTCCTCGACCCCCGCATCAAATTCTCGGCCTGAGCATGGTCCGTTCAGCAGGAATCGCCGGCACGTCGATGTCCCTCTCCATGCTAAGCGCAGGACAGACCCGCCTTTATCGTCATGGCCGGGCTTGTCCCGGCCATCCACGCCTTTCCGGCGACGGCTGCAAGACGTGGATGCCCGGCACAAGGCCGGGCATGACGATCCGGAATGGCAATGCACACGGCAGAGACCGGCATCCATCGCTCCTAAAAATTTCTCCGGGCAGCCCCTCCCGCTCAAGGGCAGGGCAATCGCCTATGGGATTCACCACGGAGGCACGGAGGGCACGGAGAACAGGTGCCGGGCGCGCGAAGCGCGCCATTCTTCGCTTCTCCGTGCTCTCTATGTCCCCGTGGTCAATCTTCCTCTTCCCGCGAGCGGCGTGAGCCATGCAGCTCGATTACGATGCCGAGCTGGCAAGGGCAGGGGCGGGGAGCGAGGGATTCCTCGGCCGGCTGGGATTCCTCGCGCGCCGCCATCCGCTCGGCGCCGCCGGCGCGGTGATCATGGCGCTCTTCGTCTTCGCCGCGCTGTTTGCCGGCCTCATCACCCGCGACGATCCGCTTTCCACCAGCGCCGCGCTGTCGCTGGCGCCGCCGTCCGCGGCGCATTGGCTCGGCTGCGATTTCCTCGGTCGCGACGTCTGGAGCCGCATCGTCTACGGCGCGCGCATCTCGCTGCTGGTCGGGCTCGGCTCGACGCTTCTCGGCTCGAGCCTCGGCGTGCTCATCGGCCTCGCCTCGGGCTATCTCGGCGGCTGGGTCGATCTCGCCGCGCAGCGCCTCGTCGACATCCTGCAGGCGCTGCCGCTGCTGGTGCTGGCGCTGGTGATGGCGGCGTCGCTCGGGCCGTCGCTGCGCAACACCATCATCGCCATCGCCATCCCGCTCATCCCCTATGTCGCGCGCGTCATCCGCGCCAATGCGCTGGCGCTGCGCGAGCTGCCTTTCGTCGAGGCGGCGAAGGCGGTGGGCATGAGCGAGCTGCGCATCGCGCTCCGCCACGTGCTGCCCAACACGCTGGCGCCGCTGATCGTGCTCGCCACCGCCCAGCTCGGCGCGGCGATCCTCACCGAGGCCTCGCTCTCCTTCCTCGGCCTCGGCATCCCCGAGCCGCATCCCTCCTGGGGCCGCATGCTGTCGGAATCGGCGGCGGAATATGTCCGCACCGCGCCCTGGCTGGTCATCTTCCCCGGCATCGCCATCAGCCTCGCGGTCTTCGGTACCAATTTGCTCGGCGACGCCTTGCGCGACCTGCTCGACCCCCGGCAGCGCAGCGGATGACTGAAGCACCGGTGCTCGAAGTCGCGGGGCTCACCACCGTGTTCTTCACCCGCCAGGGCCTGCTCACCGCGGTGGACGGCGTCTCTTTCTCGCTGCGGCGCGGCGAGACCCTGGCGGTGGTCGGCGAAAGCGGCTGCGGCAAGAGCATGACGGCGCTGTCGCTGCTGCGGCTGGTGCCGGATCCGCCCGGCCGCATCGTCGGCGGCAGCGTCCGCCTCGACGGCCGCGACCTGCTGCGCCTCGATGCCGCCGAGATGCGCGCGGTGCGCGGCAACGAGATCTCGATGATCTTCCAGGAGCCGATGACCTCGCTCAACCCGGTGGTGACCATCGGCCGCCAGATCGCCGAGGCGCTGCGCCTCCATCAGGCGCTCCCGCGCAAGGCGGCGATGGCGAAGGCGGTGGAGATGCTGCGCCTGGTGCGCATCCCGGAACCGCAGCAGCGCGCCCGCGAGTATCCGCATCAGCTGTCAGGCGGCATGCGCCAGCGCGCGATGATCGCCATGGCGCTCGCCTGCCATCCCAAGGTGCTGATCGCCGACGAGCCCACCACCGCCCTCGACGTCACCATCCAGGCGCAGATCCTCGACCTCATGCAGGCGCTGCAGCAGCAGCTCGGCACTGCCATCCTGCTCATCACCCACGATCTCGGCATCGTCGCCGAGACGGCGCAGCGCGTCATCGTCATGTATGCCGGCCGCAAGGTCGAGGAGGCCGCGGTGGAAGCGCTGTTCGCGGCGCCGCTCCATCCCTATACGCAGGCGCTGCTGCAATCGATCCCGCGCCTGCCGCTGATCGCCGGCGCGGCCGGCGCCGCGCCGCGCCGCCTCAAGGAGATCCCCGGCATGGTGCCGTCGCTGGTCGATCTCCCTCCCGGCTGCGCCTTTGCCGCGCGCTGCGCCTATGCCGATGAGCTCTGCCGCCGCCAGATCCCGGCCTATGAGGAGAAGCGTCCCGGTCAATGGGCGGCGTGCTGGCATCCGCCGGTGGCCGCAGCGCCATGACCGACGCGCCGCCGGTGCTCGCCGTCGCCGATCTCGCCAAGCACTTCCCGGTGAAGCGGGGACTGCTTCGCCGCACCATCGGCCTTGTCCGCGCGGTCGACGGCGTCAGCTTCGCCATCGTCGCGGGCGAGACTCTGGGCCTGGTCGGCGAGAGCGGCTGCGGCAAGTCGACGGTGGCGCGCACCGTGCTGCGCCTGCTCGAGCCCAGCGCCGGCAGCATCACGCTGAACGGCGCCGACATCACGCATCTGCCAAAGCGCGCGCTGCGCCCGCACCGGCGCGAGATGCAAATCATCTTCCAGGACCCCTTCGCCTCGCTCAACCAGCGCATGTCGGCCGGCGACATCGTCGCCGAGCCCCTGCTGGTGCACGGGCTCGGCGATGCGCACGAGCGCGACGCGCGCGTCGCCGCGCTCTTCGAGCAGGTGGGGCTGCGCCCGGCGCAGCGGCGCAGCTTCCCGCATGAATTCTCCGGCGGCCAGCGTCAGCGCATCTGCATCGCTCGCGCGCTGGCGCTGTCGCCGCTGCTCATCATCGCCGACGAGCCGGTCTCGGCGCTCGACGTCTCGATCCAGGCGCAGGTCGTCAATCTCATGATGGATCTGCAGCAGCAGAAGCGCCTCTCTTATCTCTTCATCGCCCACGACCTCGCCGTGGTCGAGCACATCGCCCGGCGCATCGCCGTGATGTATCTCGGCAAGATCGTCGAATACGCCGAGAAGCGCGAGCTCTTCCGGCAGCCGCTGCATCCCTACACCGAGGCGCTGCTCGCCGCCGTGCCGGTGCCGGACCCGCGCCTCAAGCGCAAGAAGCGTCTGCTGCAAGGCGACGTGCCGAGCCCGGTCAACCCGCCCGCGGGCTGCGCCTTCCACACCCGCTGCCCTTACGTCGAAGCGCGCTGCCGCGTCGAGGCGCCGCGGTTGCGCGAAGTCGCCCTGGACCATCTCGTCTCGTGCCATCGGGTCTAGAGCGCGCTTTCGCTGGATCGACTCGGTGCGTCCTTCGACTGCTCGCTACGCTCGCGCTCAGGATGAGGCGAGATTGAATCGGGCATCGTCGATCGGTGCCATGCTCAATGCTCCCTCATCCTGAGGAGCGGTCCGCAGGACCGCGTCTCGAAGGACGCGCCGCGCTCATGCAGCGGAAACCCGCTCTGGGCGAACGCGCTTCGCGTGTTCACTCGCGGTGGGGCGGGGGATCGCCGATCGATAGGTGATACCCGCAACACAGCGGCGTTCCAAGAACGCCCCCCTTTGTCGTCCCCGTTTGCACGCGAGCAAGACTCAGAGGAACCTGCACCGGATTATGGCATCTTTCGTTTTCGCCAGGCGCCGAATTTCTGGCGGCCTCATCTGCGGCAGCTCACACCCGCTGTCGCGCCGGGCCCTTTACGGTGGGTCTTTCCTTGACGGAAGGAAAGCGATATGAGCCTGATTTGCTTGAGGCTCCAGTGCAATATCCCGTTGCAGGAGAGGGTGACACTCTCACACGTCACCGCTGCCCGGGCCTTCGGCCCTGAAATGGACAAGGCTTGCCGCTCATCGGCTCCATCTGGCGACTGTGGGATGCGATCGTCCGGTCTCTTCGGAGGCCGATGATTCCAGCGATGGTATCGCTGGTCGGCATGGCGCTGACCGCGGCCGCGGCGGCGCAGAGCCGCGACGACAATTGGGCGCGGTGCAAGGATGCCAATCCGGAGCTCAGCATCGACGGCTGCACGGCGCTCATCCAATCGGGTGAGGAAACCAGGGACGATCTCGCCATTGTCTTCCACAACCGTGCCGTCGCCTACAATCGCAAGGGCTTGTACGACCGCGCGATCCAGAACGACGATCAGGCCATCCATTTGAAGCCGGATTATGCCGATGCCTTCAACAGCCGTGGCGTCACCTACGCCAGGGTGGGCCGGTACGACCGCGCGATCCCTGATTACGATGAAGCGATCCGGCTGCAGCCGGACGCAGCCTACGCCTTCGCCAACCGCGCCAGCGCCTACCGGAGCGAGCGCCAATACGATCGCGCGATCGAGGATTATGATGCGGCCATCCGGCTGAAGCCGGACGAAGCCTACTTCTTCTGCGATCGCGGCATTGCCTACAGCAGCGAAGACCAATATGACCGCGCGATCCGGGATTTCGATCAGGCGATCCGGCTGCGGCCCGATTATGCCGACGCGTTCAACAGCCGCGCCATCGCTTACAACGCGAGGGGCCAGTACGACCGGGCCATAGCGGACTACGACCAGGCCATCCGGCTGAAGCCGGATTATGCTTATGCGTTCAACAACCGCGGCAACACGGAAAAGCGCCAGGACCAGGACGACCGTGCGATCCAGGACTATGACGAGGCCATCCGGCTGCAGCCGGATTTCGCCGATCCCTTCAACAACCGCGGTCTCGTCTACAGCAGCCAGGGCGCATACGACCGCGCGATCGAGGACTACGATGAGGCCATCCGGCTGCAACCCTCTTATGCCGACGCCTTCATCAACCGCGGCAACGCCTATGACGGCAAGGGCGAGTACGACCGCGCGATAGAGGACTTCGATCAGGCCATCCGGCTGCAGCCGGAGTATGTCGCGGCCTTCGTCAACCGCGGCTTCGCCCATAGCCGCAAGGGCGAGTACAACCGCGCGATAGAGGATTACGATCAGGCCATCCGGCTGCAGCCGGATCAAGCCTACGCGCTCAACGGCCGCTGCTGGGCTCGGGCGATCACCGGCCAGCTGCCGCAGGCGCTGGCGGATTGCGATGCAGCGCTCCGGCTGCGCCCCGGCGATGCCGCCACGCTCGACGGCCGCGGCTTCACCTGTCTCAAAATGAAGCAGCCCCAGGCGGCGATTGCCGATTACGACGCGGCGTTGAAAGCCGATCCGAAGCTTGCTTCCTCGCTTTACGGAAGGGGGCTCGCCAAGCGCCTCGAGGGCGACGAGGCGGGCGCCGAGGCCGACATCGCGGCGGCGAGACAGATCGACGGCAGGATCGTCAAGACCTTCGAGGGCTACGGCCTCAGCGGCTCCTGACCCCGGCGCCGCCCGGGATCCGCGCGCCCCGCGGGGCGGCATGGCAGCGCCAGATTTGACGCGGATTTAACGTCAGTGCCGCGACTTTTGACGTGCTCACGCAAGGCGTATCGGCGAAACTCGTTTTGGCGACGCCGCCGGTTATGACAGGGTGGCTGACCCAAGAAAGACGGCTCAAATCCCTTCGCTGTGCGCGGGAGGCCGATCATGCTCAGCGTAAGATCGACGCGGCGGCGGACGCCGCTCTTCGCTCTGGCGACGACCATCACCGTGCTCGGGCTCGCCGTCGGCGCTCCGGCCGGGGTGAAGACCTACGCCCCGGGCATCAGCGACAGCGAGATCAAGATCGGCCAGACCATGCCGTATAGCGGCCCTGTCTCGGCGACGGCGGCGATCGGCTTGGCCGAGCTCGCCTACATGAAGATGCTCAACGAGCAGGGCGGCGTGAACGGACGCAAGGTCCGGCTCATCTCGCTCGATGACGGCTACAGCCCGCCCAAGACGGTGGAGCAGACGCGCAAGCTGGTCGAGCAGGAAGAGGTCGCTCTCCTCTTCAGCCCGCTCGGCACGCCGACCAACACGGCGATCCAGAAATACCTCAACGAGCGCGAGGTGCCGCAGCTCTTTGTCGCCAGCGGCGCCAGCAAATGGGCCGACCCCAGGCGTTTCCCATGGACCATGGGGTGGCAGCCCAATTACCGCACCGAAGCGCGCATTTACGCTCGCTACATCCGCGAGCACAAGCCCGCGGGCAAGATCGCCGTGCTCTATCAGAACGACGATTACGGCAAGGACTATGTGGCCGGCCTCCGGGACGGTCTCGGCGATGCCTATGACAAGATGGTGGTGGGCGAGGCGAGCTACGAAGTCACCGATCCCGACGTCGATTCCCAGATTGTCACCCTTGAGAGCACTGGCGCCGATGTCCTCGTCGATATCGCCTTGCCGAAAGCCGCGGCGCAGTCCATCCGCAAGGTCTATGACATCGGTTGGCGACCCCTGTTCATCTTGGACAGCGTCGGCAGCGCAGTGGGCGCCGTGCTGCAGCCGGCCGGTCTCGAGAAATCCGTCGGCATCATCACGGCGCGCTATTACAAGGATCCGACCGACCCGCAATGGCGCGACGACCCCGCCTACCGGGCGTGGCTCGCCTGGATGAAGACCTACAATGCCGACGCCAATGTCGCCGATTACTACAACGTCCTCGGCTACAATCTGGCGATGACCATGGTGCAGGTGCTGAAACAGTGCGGCGATGATCTCAGCCGCGAGAACATCATGCGCGAGGCGACCAACATCCACGGGTTGGCGCTGCCGATGCTGCTGCCCGGGGTCACCGTCAACACCGGCCCGTCCGACTACCGTCCGATCAAGCAGTTGCGCCTCGTCCGCTTCGACGGCCACACGTGGCAGCCCGCCGGCGACCTCATCGCCGATGATATGTGACGCCGGCGCGCGTGCCCCGGCGACAGGCTCTTGGACGGCCGCCGCTACGACTCGCTAGGCTGCACGAGCGTCCGCGGCGTCGGAGGATGGCGGTGGAGATCGGCTTCTTCTTCTGGCCTTACAGCGTCGAGCTCGTCTGCCGCATGGCCGAGGCGGCCGAGCGCTACGGCTACGACATGATCGGCATCGCCGACACGCCGGGCAACGCCATGGATCCCTGGATCGCCGCCGCGTTGGCCGCCGAGCGCCTGCGCACCGCGCGCATCGCGCTCTGCGTCACCAATCTCGAATCCCGCGCGCCGGCCGTCTCCGCCGCGGCGATCGCCTCGCTCGACCTGCTCGCGCCCGGCCGCGCCGTGCTCGGCATCGGCGCCGGCCATAGCGGCACCAGCAATCTCGGCCTCGCCCGGACATCCGGCGCCGGCGAGATCGCTCGCGGCGTGGCGCTGATCCGCAGCCTGCTGCGCGGCGAGGCGGTGGCGGGCGCGCACGGCACGGCCGAGATGCCCTGGGTCAAAGCGCCGAGCCCGGTCTTCATGGCGGCGTCCGGCCCGCACACCTTGCGCGCCGCCGGCCGCGTCGCCGACGGCGCCTTCGTCAATTTCGGCCTGCTCGCCGAGAACCTCCGCGCCAGCGAGGCCAGGATCCGCGACGGCGCCGCCGCGGTCGGACGCGATCCCGCATCGCTCGAGCTCTGGCAGATCGCCGGCCTCGACTGCGCCGAGGATGGCGAGATCGCGCGCCGCAAGATCGGCGCCATCCTCGCCTTCATGGCCGGCGGCTACATCCTCGCCGGCGACCTCGCCGAGCGCGGCGTGCCGGCCGAACTCCATGGCGCGGTGGCGGAGCTGCGCCGGCGCTACAGCACGCGGCCCGGCGAGGCCGATGCCCGCCTCGTGCAGGAGCTCGGCCTCTTCGACTATCTCTCGCGCCGCTTCGCCATCTGCGGCGCGCCCGAGGAGTGCGCGGCACAGCTCGCCCGCGCCGAGGCCGCGGGGCTCAGGCGCGTCATGTTCACCGTCAGCGTCGCCGCCGACCCCTTGCGCACGGTCGAGCTCTTCGGCGAGCGCGTCCTGCCGCGCTTCCGCCGCGCCGCGTCATAGATCGCCGCTGCCGTGCCGCGCCCAGAGCAAATTCCGATTGGATTGACGCGGCCGACCACAGTCCGCTCATCCGCTGCCCTTGCCTCAAGGGGGGAGGCACAGCGCCGTGTGACTCTGATAGCCGCTGCGCGCGGAGAGGGACGTCGACCCGCGCCTAGTCGAGAATGAAGGTGATCTCGATCGTGGCGCGGTATTCGGCGATCCTGCCGTCCGACACTTTCGCCTTCTGCTCGATCACCTCGAGCCCGGTAATGCCGCGCAGCGTCTTGGCGGCGCGCTGCAGCCCGGCATCGACCGCATCCTGGAAGCTCTTGGTCGAGGCGGCGGTAATCTTCGTGACCCGTGCAACGGCTTCCGTCATCGCTTCCTCCCTGGGTTATCCCCGCGTGAAGATCGCGACGACCACTCTACACCCCGCCGCCCCCGGCGGCGCAAGCCCCAGGCGAACTCGCGAAAGACAACCCGGCCGACCGCTCTGCGGCCGGCCCCGGAGGGTTCGATCGCGAAGCGATTGAACGGGTTGTCCGTCCGTGCCGGAGACGACGCCTTGCGTCGCGCCGGCGTCGCGCCTCACTCGGCGCCGATCAGCGACAGGATGCGCGTGCGCAGATAGTCGGGATCATAGCCGGCGCCCTCGCAGGCGATGCGGAAGCTGCTGCCGTTGCGCAGGAACCAGCGGCGGGCCTCCTCGCGTATCTTCAGCCGTTCGCCCGGCGCCGAGACCGCCGCGACGCTGTCCATGGCGTCGTGCAGCGCGCGATCGATCACCGCGCACCAGAGCTGCCGCTCTGCCGAGCGGTCCTCCCGCGTCGCATGATCGAAGCTTTCGCTGACCTGAATATGCATGGCGATCGCCTGCTTTCAGCCTTCCGCCCGCGCCGCGCGCCGGGCGCGCCTCACCGCCGCCGGCGGTTCGGTCCCCCCGCCGGGCCGGCCCGCTCGTCCTTGTGGCGGAAGCTGAGGCGGCCGCGTGTCAGATCATAGGCCGTCATCTCCACCGTGACGCGGTCGCCGACCAGCACGCGGATGCGATGCTTCTTCATCTTGCCGGAGGTGTAGGCGAGGGTTTCGTGGCCGTTCTCGAGCCGCACCCGAAAGCGCGCATCGGGCAATATCTCGAAAACCGTGCCTTCGACCTCGATCAGGTCTTCCTTGGTCACCCGTCTCTCCTCGACCGGGAGGGCGCGGACGCCGTCCCGAAGGCTTTAGGCCTGCTTGAGATTGACCGCCGAGGTCTTTCCCTGCTGGCCGCGCTCGATGTCATAGCTGAGCTTCTGGCCTTCATGCAGATTGCCGATGCCGGAGCGCTCGACGGCGGAGATGTGGACGAACACGTCCTTCGAGCCGTCCTCGGGCTGGATGAAGCCATAGCCCTTTTGGGTGTTGAACCATTTCACGGTGCCGACTGCCATGATGTCCTCCGGGCAGGATTGAAAAGTGACGCTCAGCCTCGCTTGGCCTCCGATCGGGGGGAGGGCTGGACCCGGCGCTGTCGCTTCGAGCGAGGAGGACCGGCCGGACCGCAGCAGCAGGCGACGCCCCCCACCATGGCGCTCCGGCCGCGCCTTGGCAAGCGGTCGCTGGCGTAGAGCCCATTTCCGAAACAGGCTCTAAGGCTGCCGCTCCGGCAGCCGGTCGAGCTCGGCGGCCAGCGCCACGAACTCCTCGATCGCCCGCGCGTGGTCGCCGAGATCGACCGGCTTGTTGCAGCGCGGACAGGCGACGGATTTGCGGCCGGCAAGCTGTCCCACCATCTTTTGAAACGACTGGCCGCAGAGCGCGCCGGCGCAGTGGAGCCGCAGCGACAGAAGCTCGGCATAGGGGTGGTCGGTCATGGTGTTCTCCTCGAGCCTTGCCGTCGATCTCAGATCCGCGCCGCCGCTTGGTCCGGCCAGCGCCGATGCAGCCACAGCCATTGCTCCGGCCGGGCGCGGACCCAGTCCTCGATCACCGCGTTGACCCGCGTCATCGTCGCCAGCACGTCGCGCGCCGCATCGCCGGTGCGCGCGGTCTCGATCGCCGCCATGACGGTGAGGCGGAAGCGCGCGCCGTCGATGCGTTCGACCCGGATCGGCACGATCGGGCAGTCGAAATGCAGGCCGAGGCGGGCGATGGCCGGCGCGGTCATGGCGTCGCGGCCGAAGAAGGGCACGGCGATGCCGTCATTCTGCTTCTGGTCGACGAGCATGGCGATATGGCCGCCGTGGCGGAGATGGCGCAGCAGGTCGCGGCCGCCCTTGGCGCCTTTCGAGACCGCCTGGCGCGCGCTGAGATGCTGGCGCAGCAGCCGGTCGACCCAGGGATTGTTCGCCGCGCGATAGACCGACAGCAGCGACTGCCCCATCAGGCGGTGGATGGTCGCGGGACCGACCTCCCAATTGCTGAAATGGCCGCCGAACACGATCGCCGGCTTGTCGCCGGCGAGCAGCGCGCCCACCGCCTCGCCATTGACGATCTCGACGCGGCCGGAGGCGGCGGCGCAGATGCGGGCGAGATGCGGGTATTCGCCCGCCGCTCGGCCGAGATTGTCCCACATGCCCGCGAGGATGCGCCGGTTCTCCGCCTCGCTGTTTTCCGGCAATGCGTCCCTGAGGTTGCGCAGCGCCCGGCGCGAGACGCCGAGGCGCGGCCCGATCAGCCGCCCGATCCGACCGCCCAGCCGCGACGCCCAATCGACCGGCAGGCAGCCGAACGCCGCCATGGCCGCCGCCAACAGCGCCGCCTCCGCCAGATGAAGGCCGTGGCGGCGCGCGCGACGGAATTCCTCGGCCAAAGAGTCTTGCGGCATCAGCGGGCAACCTCGCCTTGCTTGGTTTTGCTTGGCGCGTAACGATCCCCGGTCAAAGCGGTGAGCACCGCCGCTTCCGGCGACGCGTCGCTGGCGGGGATCGCGGAAAGAACCAGAATTGAGTGTAGCGCCCCGGCGCTGCCGGCGCGACCGAAAAGCGCCGTCGGCGCCACGCGCTCTCCGGCGCCAGATTTGCTGCGCCCGATGTGATCAGGCTCACACGCCCCGTCGCGCCGGTCCTTTTATGGTCGGCTGTGGTTTGGTGGAAGGTGAGTGCGATGACTGCGATTTACCTGCGGCCCTTCTGGCATATCCTGTTGCAGTATCCGCTGATCTGGCGGCGCTTCTGGAAGCTTTCCGACGCCGAGCGGCCGGTCCATCCGCATCATCACGTCGTCATCGGCATGTAGCGCGCTGCCGCCGCCGCGCCGTCAGGCGGCGGCGCCGGCATCGGCGTGTGCCTCGCGCAGGATCTCCTCGAGCTCGGGCAGGCAGGAGCCGCAATTGGTGCCGGCGCCGAGCGCCGCGCCGATCTCGGCGACGCTGCCCATGCGCCGCGCGCGGATAGCGTCGTGGAGCGTGCGCAGGCCGACGGCGAAGCAGGCGCAGATGATGCGGCCGGTTTCCGGCGCGGGCGCCGCACCGGCTGGCAGCCCCGCAACCAGCGCGGCACGTCCCGCCGCTTCGATCCTGCTGCCGAGCAAGCCGGCGACGGCGTCGCGGCCGGGCAGCGCGCCCTCGGCGCCTGCCAGGAAGAGGCAGGCATCGAGGCAGCCATCGACCAGGCTCGCATAGCGGAAGACCCGGCGGCGAGGGTCGGCATAGACCACCAGCTCGGCCCCGTCCGGCGCGCCGAGGAGGGCGGCGATCCAGGCTTCCGAGGCGGCGCCGCCGGGCAGCGGCTGCCAGCCGGCGAGCGCATAGGCATGGCCGGTCGCGAGCGGCACGCGCGACCAGTGGAGATCGACCGGCAGCCTCGCCTCATCGCGGCGCAGCAGCAGCCCGCGCCACAGCACCGGCAGCGGCGTCACCGCCACCGGCGTTGCCTTGAGCTCCGGCTGGCCCGAGACGGGATCCGCCGCGGCGCCGACCAACCGGCCGATCGGCCCGGCGGAGCTGAACCGGTCGGTCCAATGCACGGAGGCGAAGAGCTCGCCCTGCCGCTGCTCGCGCGCCAGGCGCACGCCCAGCACGGCCGCCCCGTGCCGGCTCTCGAGCCGCGCGAGATCGCCCTCGGCAAGGCCCAGCCGCTGGGCGTCCTCGGGATGCATCTCGAGCAGCGGCGCGCTTGCATGCAGCATCAGCCGCGGCACGCGCCCCGTGCGCGTCATGGTATGCCACTGGTCGCGGCTGCGCCCGGTATTGAGCAACAGCGGCCGCTGCTCGTCGGGCGCCTCGGCGGGCGGGCGCCACCGAATCGGCACCAGGCGCGCGCGGCCGTCCTCGGTCGCGAACCCGCCGTCGTGAAAGAGGCGCCCGTCGCGCGCCCGCGAGGCGCCGCGCGGAGCGGGCCAGAGCACCGGCTCCATACGGTCGTAGCCAGCGTCATCGAGCTCGGCCAGCGCGCCGATATCGAAGGCGCGGCCGCCGTCATTCTCGAAGGCGGAGAGCGCCGCATGCTCGCGAAAGATCTCGGCCGGCGCGCGGTAGGCGAAGGCGTCGCCCCAGCCCATGCCTTGCGCCACCTGCGCCAGCATCCACCAATCCGGCTGGGCCTCGCCCGGCGCCGCGCGGAAGGCGCGCTGGCGCGAGATGCGCCGCTCGGAATTGGTCACCGTCCCGTCCTTTTCGCCCCAGCCCGCGGCGGGTAGCACGACCTGCGCGAGCGCGGTCGTGTCGGTCGGCCAGCAATCGGCGACGACAAGGAAGGGACAGGCGGCGAGTGCCTCGCGCACGCGTTGGGCGCGCGGCATGGTCGCGGCGGGGTTGGTGCCCATGATCCACAGCGCCTTGATGCGTCCGTCGCGCACCGCGTCGAACAGCTCGACCGCCTTGAGGCCGGGTTGCGTCGCGAGATTGGGCGCGTTCCAGAAGCGGCGCACGCGGTCGAGCGCCGCCGGGTCGGCAAAGCCCATATGCGCCGCGAGCTGGTTGGCGAGGCCGCCCACCTCGCGCCCACCCATCGCGTTGGGCTGTCCCGTCAGCGAGAACGGGCCCATGCCCGGCCGGCCGATGCGCCCCGTCGCCACATGGCAGTTGAGGATGGCCGTAACCTTGTCGGTGCCGGACGAGGACTGGTTCACGCCCTGCGAATAGAGCGTCACTGTGCGCTCGGTGGCGGCGAACCAGCCGTAGAAGGTCTCGATATCGCGCACGGGGAGGTCGGCCATCCCGGCGACCGCTTCCGGCGAGGGGGCGTCCTCCGCCGCCGCCGCGAGCGCCGCCTCGAGCCCGCTCGCATGCCGCCGGACCCAGCCGGTGGCGATGGCGCCGCTTGCCGCGAGGAACGCCAGCAGCCCCGCGAACACCGCGACATCGGCGCCCGGCCGCAACGCCAGATGCAGATCGGCGATCTCCGCGGTCGCGGTGCGCCGGGGATCGATGACGACGATGCGCGTGCCACGCGCCTGGCGCGCCGCGGCGAGCCGCTGGAACAGCACCGGGTGGCACCACGCCGCATTGCTGCCGACCAGCACGACGAGATCGGCCTCATCGAGATCGTCATAGGTGCCGGGCACCACATCCTCGCCGAAGGCGCGGACATGGCCCGCCACCGAGGAGGCCATGCAGAGCCGCGAGTTGGTGTCGATGTTGGCGGCGCCGATGAAGCCCTTCATCAGCTTGTTGGCGACGTAATAATCCTCGGTGAGGAACTGGCCGGAGGCGTAGAACGCCACCGCCTCGGGCCCATGCTGTTCGATGGTGCGCGCGAAACTGTCGGCGATGAGCGCCAGCGCCTCTTTCCAGGGCTCGCGCCGGCCGTTGATCTCAGGGTGGAGCAGCCGTCCCGCCGGCGCCAGCGTCTCGCCGAGCGCCGCGCCCTTCGAGCACAGCCGCCCGCGATTGGCCGGGTGGTCGGGATCGCCCTTGATCGCGCCGTCGGGCAGCGCGAGCACGCCGCAGCCGACGCCGCAATAGGGGCAGGTGGTGCGCACGGCCTCGTCCATGTCGTCGCTCCACCTCATGCGGCCGCTCCGCGCGGGCGGCCGCCGCCGAGCGCGGCCGCGTCGAGCAGGATGCGGCCTTCTCTCACGCGCACCTGCACGCGCGGCGCGCAGCCGATATCGGGCTCGCGCGCCTGGCCGCTGGCGAGATCGATCACCCAATTGTGCAGCGGGCAGGTCACCGACGTGCCGGAGACGATGCCTTCGGAGAGCGGCCCGCCGCGATGGGGACAGCGGTCGACGAGCGCGAAGATCTCGTCATCGGCGGTGCGGAACACGGCGATGCCCGATCCGCCGGTGCGCACCACGCGCGCGCCGCGGCGCGGGATGTCGTCGATCCCGCCGATCTCGACCCAATCGGCATCCATGTCAGCGCGCCTGCTCGAGCGTCGCGAACTCATGCGCATCGACCTTGCCTGATGCCCGCTCCGACCACGGATCGAGCTGGGAGAAGCGCTGCGAGAAGAGGAAGCGCCGATGGAGCGTGCGTCGGCCGTCTGCATCCTCGACGATGCGGCGCTTGACGTAGTCGATGCCGACGCGCCCGATCCACGGCGCGGTGCGCTCGAGATAGCGCGCTTCTTCGCGATAGAGCTGCAGGAAGGCGCCGACATGCTCCAGCACCTCGGCCTCGGTCGCGACCCGTGTCAGCGGGTCGGTGACGCGCACCTCGATGCCGCCATTGCCGCCGACGACGATGTCGTAGCCGGCTTCGACGCAGATCACGCCGAGATCCTTGATCGTCGCCTCGGCGCAATTGCGCGGGCAGCCGGAGACCGCGAGCTTCACCTTATGCGGCGTCCAGGAGCCCCAGCACATCTTCTCGATCTTGACACCGAGGCCGGTCGAATCCTGCGTGCCGAAGCGGCACCATTCGCTGCCGACGCAGGTCTTGACCGTGCGCAGCGCTTTGCCATAGGCATGGCCCGACACCAGCCCCGCCCGGTTGAGGTCCGCCCAGACCGCCGGGAGCTGCTCCTTCCTGACGCCGAGCAGGTCGATGCGCTGCCCGCCGGTGACCTTCACCGTCGGGATCCGGAATTTATCCGCCGCGTCGGCAATCGCGCGCAGCTCGGCGGAGGTGGTGAGACCGCCCCACATCCGCGGCACCACGGAATAGGTGCCGTCCTTCTGGATGTTGGCGTGCACGCGCTCGTTGACGAAGCGCGAGCGTGCGTCGTCGCCATACTCGCCGGGCCAGGCGCAGAGCAAATAGTAATTGAGCGCCGGCCGGCATTTGTGGCAGCCATCTTGCGTCTTCCAGCCGAGCGCCTGGCGCAGCGCGGCGATGGATTTGAGCTGACGCGACGGGATGGCGCGGCGGACCTCGTCATGACCGAGATCGGTGCAGCCGCACAGCGCCGGCTCGCGCCGCGCCGCTGCCGCGGCCTCGGCGCCCACCATATGGACGAGGAGGGCCTCGACCGTGCCGGTGCACTGGCCGCACGACGCCGAGGCCTTGGTGTGGGCGCGCACCGCGTCCAGCGTGGTCAGCCCCTTCGCCGCGATGGTCCGGCAGATCGTGCCCTTGGAGACGCCGTTGCAGCCGCAGACCTGCATCGTGTCGGCCATCGCCGCGGCGTCGGGAAGCGCCGCGGATGTGCCGCCGGCGGCGCGCGCATAGGCCTGGCCGAAGATCAACCCGTCGCGCAGCGCGCTGGTATCCGCGCGCTCGGCCATGAGCTGCACATACCAGGGGCCGTCGGCGACATCGCCGTAGAGCACGGTGCCGACGATGCGCTGGTCGCGCAGCACCAGCTTCTTGTAGATGCCGCGCTTGGCGTCGTGGAAGGTGATCTCGTCATCATCCGCGTCGGCGGCGAGGAGCGCGCCGGCCGAGAACACGTCGATGCCGGTGATCTTAAGCTTGGTGAACACCGGCGGCGCGGTGTAGGCGGCGTCGGTGTCGCCGGCGAGGTGGGCGGCGCAGGTCTTGGCCTGCTCCCAGAGCGGCGCCACCAGGCCGAAGATCTGGCCGCGATGCTCGACGCATTCGCCGACGGCGTAGATACAGGGATCGCTGCTGCGCATGTCGTCGCCGACCAGGATGCCGCGATTGACGTCGAGGCCGATCCGGCGCGCGAGCTCGATGTTGGGGCGGATGCCGATGGCGAGGACGACGAGATCGGCCGGCACCTCGCGGCCATCGGTGAGCCGCACGCCCTCCGCGCGCGCGCTGCCGAGGATCTCCTCGGTCTGGCCGTCGGTGAAGAAGGCGATGCCGCGCCGGTCGAGCTCGCGCTGCAGCAACTGCCCCGCGGCGGTGTCGAGCTGGCGCTCCATCAGGCTCGGCATCAGATGGACGACCGCCACCGCCATGCCGCGCCGCTTCAATCCCCACGCCGCTTCGAGGCCAAGCAACCCGCCGCCGATGACCACGGCGCGCTTGCCGGTCTGGGCGGCGGCGATCATCGTCTCGACGTCGGCGATGTCGCGGAACGCTGAGACGCCGGGGAGATCGAGCCCGGGAATCGGCGGCGCCAGCGGCCGCGAGCCGGTGGCGAGCAGCAGCCTGTCATACGGCACCATCCGGCCCGATGCCGAGGTGACGCACCGCGCACGCGCATCGATCGCGGTCGCGGGATCGCCGGCGATCAAGGCGATGCCGTGCTCCTCATACCAGGAGCCCGCATGGATGACGATCTCGTCCATCCGCTTCTCGCCGGCGAGCACCGAGGAGAGCAGGATGCGGTTGTAGTTGGGATGCGGCTCGGCGCCGAGCACGGTGATGTCATAGCGGTCCGGCGCGCGGGCGATCAGCTCCTCGACGGTGCGCATCCCGGCCATGCCGTTGCCGACGACGACCAGACGCTCTTTCGGCGCGGCGCGCGGGGTCATGGCGTCAAACCCGCGCGCCGACGGCGCCGGCGGCCCAGCTGCGGCGCCAGCGCCGCTTGACGCCGTTGAGCGCGCCCAGCGCCGCGACCGCGAGCAGCGCGAACACCAAGAGGCCCGCCTGATAGCCGCCGGTGAGCTGCTTCGAATAGCCGAGGCTCGAGGCGAGATAGAAGCCGCCGACGCCGCCCATCATGCCGACGAGGCCGGTCATGACGCCGATCTCGCGGCCGAAGCGCTGCGGTACGAGCTGGAACACCGCGCCATTGCCCATGCCCAGCGCCAGCATGGCGACGACGAAGACGGCGAGCGCCATCCAGGATTGCGGCAGGCCGGTGCTGGCGAGTGCCAGCGCCAAGGCGACGATCGCGTAGATGACCGTCAGGCTGCGCACACCGCCGATGCGATCGGCGACCGCGCCGCCCACCGGGCGCACCAGCGATCCCGCGAAGACGCAGGCGGCGGTGAAATAGCCGGCATGGACGGCGCTCAGCCCGTATTGATCGTTGAAGTAGATGGTCAGCGAGGAGGCGAGCCCGACGAAGCCGCCGAAGGTGACGCTGTAGAACAGCATCAGCCACCAGGCATCGGCGATCTTCAGCACCTTGAAATAGTCGGGAAGCGCCTTGGGTGGCGGGCAGAGCGGGCCATCCTTGGCGAGCGCGAGATAGAGGACGAGCGTGACCGCCAGCGGAATCGCGGCCAGGCCCAGCACCGTCTGCCAGCCGAACGCGACCGCGAGGCTCGGCGCGAACAGCGCCGCGAGCACCGTGCCGGAATTGCCGGCGCCGGCGATGCCGAGCGCGGTGCCCTGATGCTCCGGCGGATACCAGCGCGAGGCCAGCGGCAAGGCCACCGCGAAGGAGGCGCCCGCGAGGCCCAGCACGAGGCCGACCAGCAGCGTCTCAGCAAAGCTGTGGACGCCGAGGAGCCAGGCGGCGACGAGGCCGGCGATGACCAGAAGCTGCGCGACCGCGCCGGTCCGCTTCGGCTTCAGGTGATCGACCAGCACGCCGTTGACGATGCGCAGCACGGCGCCGGCAAGCACGGGCGTCGCGACCATGATGCCCTTCTGCGCCGGGTTGAGCGCGAGGTCCTTGGCGATCTGCACGCCCAGCGGGCCCAGCAGCACCCAGACCATGAAGCTGAGATCGAAATAGAGAAACGCGGCAAACAGCGTGGGCAGATGCCCGGCTTTCAGGAATCCCTTGTTCATCGTGGAGCCTCGGAGGGGCGGCGCGGCCAGAGCGGGAAGCGGCGCGTCCGCGGGCGGACCGTCATTGGCCCACCGGTGCTGCCTGATCGGGCGCTGACGCCCGCGATGGAGGCGCTCCCTCGTTGAAGCGCGTCCAGCCTGGGGCGTCGAAACCGGCGGCCCGCTGGCGCGTGATACTCAGCAATTCACGTGCCAACCCGGACGAGGCGCGGAAAGCCGCGCTGTTGCGCGATTACGGTTGAGCGATTCCCAACGCGCCGGAGAAAGGCGTGCTCAGAGAACGATCAACGATGACCGTGATTTGAGCATAGGCAAACTCCCGCAGAGACGGCTAGCGCAAGTTTCCGCTGCATCGGCATCCTGCGTCCTTCGAGACGCGCCCTTCGGGCGCTCCTCAGGATGAGGAAGCATTGAGAATGGCGTCAGATGATGATGCCCGATTCAATCTCACCTCATCCTGGCCATCCCGGCCGACCGCGAAGCGGTCG
>JBKQTR010000493.1:0-2599 GCA_052143095.1 Allostellaceae bacterium | reverse complement strand
GCCATCTTCCGCGCTACGTTAGCCGTACCCGGTCTACTCCCGCGGTCGACCTATGCCTTCGCTCCGGTAACCACAGAGGCAAAAGCGGTTTGTACCAGTGTTTCGACGGTATCCTGTTCGAGCTTTGGAATGTTGGTCAGCATCCCCTTACCCAGTTGTTGAGCCAACATCGAGCAAACGACGCCGAACCGCCAGGAACCCACTGCATGCTTAAAACTGGGGTCCTTCTCAACGTTGCTGACAATCTGCATCGCCATGTCACGGAGTGCACTCAGGTCCTTCGCGCCCACCTGCTTTGCGGCCACCTCCACGCTACCGAGCACCTGCTTGGCGTCCCGCCAAACCAGCGCTGCGATCACATGAAATTGCGGTTCCAAATCGCCCAGCGCGTGAGACGCCTCAGACTTAAGGTTGTCAATTAAACTCATTTCGCTTCTCCTTCCCTTGGTTATGTCCGGCCAACCGGCCGGTATCGTTAAAACTTCCGCAAGTTCCTCTCGACGGCCAAAGCTGCCTTGTCGGGCAGACACCAGTGCGGCTTAGCAATCAGTGTGCCACTCACGCCCACCGCAAATGCGTCAAGAAGCGAGAGCAAGTTGCCAAGCAAGACTTGCACCTGGATGCAAAAAAGTGCGAGCACGTTGCACCGACTTCAGTCGATGCAAAAAGCCGCGCTGGAATCCGGATCCGGGATTCCTCGCGACTTTCAGGATTTGCCCACCGCCCGTAGAACCCGCGGCGCCGCAATTGTGCACGGGAATGACCAACCTGGCGAAACGGAGAACACGCGCAGCGGTTGACGCGGCGTGTTAAGGGATGATTAACTAAAGTGTCAAATTGACGCAAAGTCGGCACGGTACGATGGGCTTGAGGATGAGGTTTGGGGGGCGTGGCGGCCGAGCCTGGGAGGACGACATGAACCTGCAACCTGTAATCAACGGCGCGGAACTCCAACGCAAACTCGGCGTGCTGCACGACGAGCAGTACACGCGCGAGCTCTGTGATCATTTCGCGGATATCATTGGCGAAATCCGCCGGCTCAAGGTCGAGCGCCGGGCGGTCGTGCTGGCGCACAACTATCAGCGGCCGGAGATCTTCGAAGTCGCGGATTTTGTCGGTGATTCGCTTGAACTGGCGGTCAAGGCGCGCGAGGTGCGTGACGCCGAAGTGATCGTCTTCTGCGGCGTCCATTTCATGGCTGAGACCGCCAAGGTCTTCAATCCCGGGCGCCGGGTGCTGCTGCCAGATATGCGCGCCGGATGCTCGCTGGCGGACGCGGTGACGGCCGAGGCGCTGGCCGAGCGCAAGGCGGAGCTGCTGCCGCTCTACCCGGACTTGAAGGTCGTCTCGTACGTGAACTGCACGGCCGACGTAAAAGCGCTGTCGGACAGTTGCTGCACGTCGGCCAACGCGGTCAAGATCGTGAACGCAATCGCTTCCGACAATATCCTGTTCGTCCCCGATCAGAATCTGGCCAACTACGTCCAGACCCAGACCAGCAAGCGGATAATTTCATGGGACGGTAACTGTTACGTCCACCATCAGATAACTCCGGCCGAGGTAGAAAAGGTCAAGGCCGGCATCCCGGGTCTGATCGTGCTGGCGCATCCGGAGTGCCGCAAGGACGTTCTGGCGATCGCCGACGCGGTCCTGTCGACCAGTGCGATGGTCCGTTACGCGGAGCAGAGTCCGGCGGATAAGTTCCTGATCGTCACCGAATGCGGACTGTCCGATCGGCTGCTGATGGAGATTCCCGACAAGCACTTCTACAAAGCCTGCAAGCTTTGCCGCTACATGAAGATGATCACGCTGCAGGGCACGCTCGATTCGCTGGTCAATCTGCGTTATGAGGTCACGCTCTCCGCGGAGGTGCGGGAAGGCGCCAAACGCGCTCTGGAGCGGATGCTCGAGCTTGGGGCCTGAGCCGTTCAGCGCCGCGGACACCGCAAAGGACGACGCCGCGCAGCCGCGCGGCGGCAAGCGGGGGCACTCGCGCGACGCGCGGCCGAAGGTGGCGGTCGACACGGTACTGTTCGCGATCGAAAGCGGCCGGCTCAAATGCTATCTCGTGCGGCTGACGCGCGGTCTGGCGGCGGGCAAGTGGGCCTTTCCAGGGCGACTCGTGCGGGTCGGTGAGATGCTCGACGAGGCGGCGCGGCGTGAGCTGGAAGCCGCGACCGCCCTGCGGAATCCCTATCTGGAACAACTCTTCAGCTTTGGCGACCCGACCCGGGACCCGAAGGCGCACGTCGTCTCGGTCGCGTACCTGGCGCTGACCGACGACCCGCACGCCGTCTTCGCGCGCTCGAGCCGCTATTCGGCCGGGCGCTGGTTCGAAGTCGACGCCCTCCCGGAGCTTGCGTATGACCACGCCCTGATGGCCGACTATGCCTTGAGGCGGCTCAAGGGCAAGTTCGACTACACCAATATCGCCTGCCATATGCTGCCCGCGACCTTCACCTTCGCGCAGCTCGAAGAACTCTATGCGACGGTGCTCGAACGCGCTCTCGATCGGCGCAATTTCCGCCGCCGGATCCTCGCCACGGGCCTGCTCCGGCGCCTGCCCGGCGAGCGGCGTGGCGCCCATCGGCCGGCCGCC
>JBKQTR010000492.1:0-41025 GCA_052143095.1 Allostellaceae bacterium | reverse complement strand
CGACCACGGTCAACTTCCCGCAGGCGCCGCCGGATTTCACCGCGCTCGCCGCGGCATGGGCCCAGCGCAACGCGTAGCGTTGCGCTGGCGGGCGCGGCGCGACGCGCAGCGTCGTCGCGGGCGGGCGCCAGCGGTTGCTCTCGCAACCGCGAAAGCCCGCTCGGTCGCAGGCTAGCTGGCACGGTGCGGCTCCCGCGCCCCCGATCAAGTCCGGGGCGCTGACGCCGCCGCGGACGAACTCGCTAGCGCGAGTTCGCCTAGCGCGCGCAGGCGGCCTTCCTCGACCTTGACCTCGACGCCGGCGCGCTCCTGCTGCAGCAGCATGGCGACGCGCGAATCACGCTCGGCCCAACCGCGGTTCATCGCCTCGGTCATCTCCTCGAGGGTGAGGTTGGCAAGGCGCATCGGCACGGCGAGCTCGCGGCCGAGCGCGGTGGCGAGCGAGACGTCCTTGTGGGCAAGGCGCAGCGCGAAGGCCGGCGGGTCGTAGACGCCGCGCAGAAACTGGTCGACCAGCCCGTCGAAGGTGCGCCGCCGACCGACCGCGCCCTGGCGCACCGCCTCGAACAGCGCCAGCGGCTCGACGCCGCCCTTGACGCCGAGCGTGAACACCTCGGCCAGCGCGCATTGGATGGCGTAGCCGGCGCAATTATGCACCAGCTTCGCCACGCTGCCGGCGCCGATCGGTCCGACATGGCGCGCCTGATCGCCCATGGCGTCGAGCAGCGGCTTGTGCTTGTCGAAGACGGCGCGCTCGCCGCCGACCCAGAGCGCGAGCTCGCCGGTCCTGGCGCCGCGCGGCCCACCGCTCACCGGCGCGTCCAGCATCGCGACGCCGCGCTCGGCGAAGGCGGCATGGATCCGGCGCACCACGCTCGGCGCATTGGTCGAGAGGTCGAAATAGGCGCCGCCGGCGCGCATGGCGCCGAGCAGCCCCTTCTCCCCGAGCGCCACCGCCTCGACCTCGCGCGGTCCCGGCAGCGAAGTGAAGACGATTTCCGCCGCCTCGGCGACCTGGCGCGGCGTGTCGGCCCAGACCGCGCCCGCCGCGAGATGCGACGCCGCCGCGGCGCGGCGGAGATCGTTGACCACCAGGCGATGACCTGCCTTCTGCAGGTTCGCCGCCATGCTGGCACCCATGGTGCCCAAGCCGATGAAGCCGAGTTGCATGCCTTCCCTCCCATCGCCGTCGAAACCAGGCAGCGAGAGTAGAAGAAATCCATCGCCAGGACATAGGCCCGCCAGGAGCCGGACAACGACGGCGGGAGATCATTGTGCGCGGGACGTTTGTTGCCCTGAGCTTCGCGCGCGTCACGATCCGGCGCGCCACAACCAGGGAGAGAGCCCGAATGGTGACCGTCAATATTCTGGTCTTGCAACCGCTGATCGCGCTTATCGCCGGTCTTCTGATCCTTCTTATCCCGCGCCTGCTGAATTACATCGTTGCGCTCTATCTCATCATCATCGGCGTTGCCGGATTGTGGCCGCATCTCGCACGCCTCGGTCAATGAGGAAGACGATGGCAAACGACGCGAGCGCACCGATGCGGATCTGGTACCAAAGCTTCGTCGATCCCCAGGAGCAGGCGCCTTACATCGACCGGCTGCGCGAGCGGCTGCGGCGCCTGGCTGCGCCTGGCGTCACCGTCGACGTGTTCGGCATCGCGCCGCCCGACCGCTTTTTCCACCCGCTGACCGAATTCCGCTGCGCCGACCAGACGATCCGCAACGCGCTGGCGGCGGAACGCGCGGGCTATGATGCCTTCGTCATCGGGCATTTCCAGGAGCCCGGGCTCACCGAGTGCCGCGGCGCGGTGGGCCTGCCGGTCATCGGCCTCGGCGAGGCGGCGATGCTCTACGCCTGCTCGATCGGGCGGCGCTTCGGCCTCGTCACCATCGACCCCGTGTTCGTCCCCTGGCACGAGGAGCAGGTCGTCCGCCACGGGCTCGAGCGGCGCTGCGCCGGCGTTCGCGCCATTACCGCGGATCTGCCGCGCTTCATGCGCGCCTTCACCGACACGGCCGAGCGCCACTCCGTGCGCGCGGATTTCGCCGGCCAGGTCGGGGCGCTGGTCGCCGGCGGCGCCGACGTGCTGATCCCGGCCGGCGGCCTGCCGATGCTGCTCTTCGCCGAGGAGCAGCCTTTCACCATAGGCGGCGCCGTGGTGCTCGAAGGCATCGCGACGGTGCTCAAGACCGCCGAGATGGCGGTCGCGCTCTGCCGGCTGACCGGCACGGCAGCGAGCCGCGCCGGCCTCTACGGCAAGGCGCCCGCCGGCGCCATCGCCGATTTCCTGGCGCCGCGCGCCGGCGCGTGAGGGAGGGCGCCTTGCGGCTATGCCCGATGGGGCGCGTCCTCTAAGCTGCGCGGCTTCCTCTGTGCCCTGCGCGCCGCGCGGCACCAGCCGGTCGGGAGGTAGGGTGACGACGCGAAAGAGCAGCGCCTTTGTGCCGCACGATCTGCGCACGCCGTTGCGCGGCGCCGGGAGCGGGCCGCTTGCCGGTCTTACGGCGGCGGTCAAGGACATGTACGACATCGCCGGCGAGCGCACCGGCGGCGGCAATCCCGAATGGCTGGCGTCGCATCCGCCGGCGAGCGGCCATGCTGCGGCGGTGTCCCGGCTGCTCGACGCCGGCGCCGAGATCATCGGCAAGACGGTCTGCGACGAATTCTTCTTCAGCATCGCCGGCATCAATGCGCATTACGGCGTCCCGGCCAATGCCCGCGCGCCCGGAAGGCTGCCCGGCGGCTCCTCGAGCGGATCGGCCGCGGCGGTGGGCGCCGGCGCCTGCGACATCGCGCTCGGCAGCGATACCGGCGGCTCGGTGCGCGTGCCGGCCGCGTTCAACGGCGTCTACGGCATCCGGCCGACCTGGGGTCGCGTGGACATGGCGGGGGCGATGGCCATGGCGCCGAGCTTCGATACCGCAGGCTGGTTCGCGGCCGGGCCCGGGCTGTTGCGCAGGCTCGGCGCGATCCTGCTGGAGGGGCCGGCCGACCGGGCGCCGCCGCAACGGCTGCTCGTCGCCGCCGACGCCTTTGCCGAGGCCGATGCCGGGGTCGGCGACGTGCTGCGGCGCTTTCTGAACCGCGCCGCGGCGGCGCTTCCGGAGCCCGAGACGGCGCGCATCGCGCCGGACGGCTTCGAGCCCTGGCGCGCGGCGTTTCGCATCGTCCAGGGGCGCGAGGTCTGGACGATCTACGGCCCCTGGATGAAGCAGCACCATCCGCAGCTCGGCCCCGGCATCGCCGAGCACATGGCCTATGCGGCCAGCGTCACGGAAAGCGACGCCGCCGAGGCGCGCCGGGTGATGGCGGCGGCCCGCCGGCATCTGAACGGCTTGGTGCCGCGCGGCACGGTGATGGTGCTGCCGACCGTGCCGATGATCGCGCCGCTGATCGATGCGTCGCCGACTGAGCTCGAAGACTTCCGCAAGCGGACCATGGCGCTGACCTGCATTGCCGGTCTGGGCGGGCTGCCGCAGGTGACGCTGCCGGCGGGCGCGATGGAGGGCTGTCCGGTGGGACTGTCGCTCATCGGCTGGACCGGGGCCGACGAGACGCTGCTCGATCTCGCGGCGGCGATTGGCGCCTATTGCGGCGCGTAGGGGATCGGCGTTCATCTCTCTTTCGCTACGCGCCGTCGCTTCGAGCAAGTCGAGCTGTCGCGGCTTTCAGGCCAACCAGCATCTGCTTCGGGTCTTGAGAGGCCGCGGCGCAATCGCGATCGGCGATCCGCGAAGCGATCACCGTATTGCACAGAATGACGGAGTCGCCGGGCATATCGTCATCGAGCACTACAGCATTCCGCCCGAGAGCCTACGGCCCGCCCCCGATATACGTCTTGGAATTAGCAGCCGAAGGTGAGCGAAGAGGTTGCCGGCGGGGTCGCTCGACCCGGGAGCATCAGTCATGAAACCGATGGCCATCGCGGGGATCGTTTTCGGCGTCATCTTCCTCGGCGCCGTGTTGGGCGTGGTCCTGCGTGCCGCCCTGCCTGAGCATCACGTGGGCGACAGCTCGAAGGACGTCGTGAGGCTGGTGATGGGCCTGATCGCCACCATGGCGGCGCTGGTCCTGGGATTGCTGATCGCCTCGGCCAAGAGTTCCTACGACACGCAAAGCGGCGAGCTCGTGCACGGCGCGGCCGACGTCATCCAGCTCGATCGGCTCCTTGCCCATTACGGGCCGGAGACCGTGCTGGCGCGCGCGCGATTTCGCGACACGGTCGAGCGCGCGATCGATCGGATTTGGCCGCGGGATGACGGCCGATCGGCGAATCTGGGGCTGCCAGCGGATAACAACGACGCGGGAGACTTCTACGCCTTGATCTCCAACCTCCAGCCACAGACCAGCGCGCAGCGTTTCGCGCAATCTCAGGCGCTGGCAATCGGTGCCGAGCTCAGCAGGACGCGCGTGCTGATGTACGAGCAGGCCGGCAGCTCCATCGCCTGGCCATTTCTGGTCGTGCTGGTTTTCTGGCTGGTGATTCTCTTCGTGGGCTTCGGGCTGTTCGCGCCGGCCAACGCCACCGTGCTCGCCGCCCTGTTCGTCGGCGCGCTCTCGGTCTCCGGCGCGATCTTCCTGATCCTGGAGCTCGACCGGCCATATGACGGGATGATGCATCTCTCGAGCGCGCCTCTGCGCAACGCGCTGGCGCAGATCGGCCCATAGCGCCTCTCCGGGCATCCTCGCTTTAAGCCTGGGAGCCTGCAGCGCGCCCGGCCGGCGACCTCGTCCCTGGACCGGCACGACATTTCGACGCTTCTGGAGCCGTGGCCACGGGGCAAAAGAGCCGGAAATACAGGTCTTCCCGGATAGTATCGCGGGGTTGATCGTGCTCACATGCTTTCCGTGGGCAATTCACGTTCATATTCCGAGGTCACGGCACCGTCGGTCCCAAAGCGTAGGGCACCACGGCCCGATGCCTCTTGCCGGGTCAAGACAACGGAGGGGTTTATGAGATCGATACTCATCGCGTGTCCGATGGTCCTGTTCACCCTGGCAGCCGCGGCTCAAACGCTCCCGAGCGTGCCCAAGCTCCCGACCGAGGACAATCCGCTGACGGCCGCACCAAGCCCGACACCACCGAGCGGCACCTCGGTGCCCGGCGCAGCGAAGACAACGAATCCAATCGATAAAATCAAGACCGAGGCGGAGTGCAAGATCCCGACCAACGCGACCAAGCCGGAGTGCATCGAACTGATGCTGAAGAAATAAATCCGACTTAACGGGTGCGGCGCCGACCTATCGTGCGGCAAGCGCTGCCGGCAGGCATCTCTCGCTTCGCCGGGACGCGAGGACACCAAGGCTGAGCGGGCAGGAGTGGCGGCGATGAACAGATTTCGCAAATGCCTTGCCGAAGCCGTGGGCACGTTCGTGCTCGTCTTCGGCGGTTGCGGCAGCGCGGTGCTTGCCGCCGATCACATCGGCTATCTCGGCGTTTCGCTCGCCTTTGGCCTATCGCTGCTGGCCATGGTCTATGCCATCGGGCCGATCTCGGGGTGCCACGTCAATCCCGCCGTGACCCTCGGGCTGCTGCTGTGCGGCAAGATCGACGGCCGAACGAGCGCCGGATATGTCGTGGCGCAGATCGTCGGCGCCATCCTCGCTGCGACGGTCTTGTTGCTCATCGCCACCGGTGCCGGCAGCTACGATCCCGTCGCGACCGGCTTCGCCAGCAACGGCTACGGCCCGCGCTCTCCGGGAGGATACGGGCTGCAAGCGGCCTTCATTGCAGAAGTCGTGCTGACAGGCTTCCTCGTGCTGACCGTCCTGGGCGCGACCGACCTCCGAGCGCCGCAGGGCTTTGCCGGCATTGCCATCGGTCTGGTGCTCACGCTCATTCACCTCGTCGGCATCCCCGTGACCAACACGTCGGTCAACCCGGCGCGAAGCATCGGGCCGGCGCTCTTTGCGGGGGCCCCCGCCCTGGCGCAGCTTTGGCTCTTCATCGTCGCGCCGCTCATCGGCGCTGTGCTTGCCGCCGGGGTTTACGCGGCCCTGCGGCTGCCGGCGCCGCAGATCACGGCGCGAGAAGCGGAACAGGCGCTGCTGACCGAGCAGGCGCAGCGGCTGGCGATGGCCGGCGATCGTCCTCGTGATCCCAGCTCGGCAAGCTGAGGCCTCATGAGCAAGACCTCGACGGGGGAGCGTGGATGAGACCGGTTCGCGCCGGCCAACGCCAGCCGTTGCGCAGGGCGCTGGCGCAGATCGGCCCATCGCGCCTCAGAGATTTTGGGTCTCCGCCTCGGTACCGGACCGGATGGTTACGCTGCGATCCCTCGGGCATCCTCGCTGTGACCCCGGGAGCCTGAGCAGCCTGGTCGGCGACCTCGTCCATGGACCGGCACGACATTTCGACGCTTTCGGCAGCAGCGGTTCTGCTCGCGGCGGTTTGCCTGCTCCCCGGCACGCGCGCGCACGCCCAGGAGCTGGAGCCGCGGGCCTATTCGCCCGCGCCGATCGGGACCAACTTTCTCGTCGCGGGCTACACGCGCACGACCGGCGGCGTCTCGCTGGTGCCGTCGATCCCCGTCACCGGCGTCGAAGCTTCGATCAACACCGGTCTTCTCGGCTACGACCGCACCTTCGGTCTCGCCGGCCGTACCGCGAGCGCCGGGGTCCTGCTGCCTTACGTGAACGGCGATCTCAGCGGACAGGTCGGAGAGCAGGGCCGGCAGATCTCGCGCTCCGGTCTGGGCGATCTCGCGCTGCGTTTCACCGCGAACCTCTATGGCGATCCCGCGCTCACGCCGGCGGAGTTTGCCCGGCGCGAGCCCACGACCACCATCGGCGCGGCCCTCACCATCGTGGCGCCGACCGGCGACTACAACCCGCAGCACCTGATCAACATCGGCGCAAACCGCTGGGCATTCAAGCCCGAGATCGGCCTGGAGCAGCCGATCGGAAATTGGTTCGTGAACGCCGTTTCGGCCGTCTGGCTGTTCGGCGACAACACCAGCTTCGTCGGGGACAATGTGCGCAGCCAAAACCCGCTATGGAATTTCGAGCTGGACGCCGGCTACGTCTTTCGCCCCGGCCTGTGGCTGGCGGCGAGCGGGACCTGGTACACCGGCGGCGAGACCAGCCTGAATGGCGTCGCCGATGGCGATTCGCTGGCGAATTCCCGCTACGGCCTCACCCTGTCAGTTCCGGTCGCGCAAGGCCTCTCGGCCAAGGTCGCTTGGTCGAGTTGGCTGACCGGACGCTTTGGCGGACAGTTCAACACAATCGGCTTTACGCTCCAATACCGTTGGTTCGACCGCTGAAACCCGCGGCCTGCCCGCCGCTCTCCTCGTGCCGCGCCAAGCAAGCCATGCCTGCGGTTGGCCCGCGGCCTACGGGAATTTCCCGCCCGCACTACACACGTCACCGGATTCTCGGTGTCGGTTGAGGTGGTCAACGTAAGACGGCTCTCTATCCCTTTGGCGACTGCCGACGGCGTCATCCGATGAAATCAGAAAGAGCACGGGTCGCATTCCTGTCACCGGTCACCCGCCGGCTTTGCTGCACCGTAGCGCTGACCATGGTGTCGACGCCGGCGGCGCTTGCGGAGATCCCGATGCCGCTTATCGACGCAACCGATTTCTCGAGCGCGAGCACAGGATTTTCCGGAGGAAGCGCGCCGCCGGAGCCGGCGCCGTCGAAGGAGGACCCGTCGGAGCCGGCGAGCGCCTATCTGGAAATCGGGGCCGGCGCCAACTTCCTCGAGGGCACGCAGTTCAGCAACGCGGCCGGGACCGTCACGACACGCTCGCAGTTGAACTTCAGCGTCGGACCGGCAGTCACCGGAGCTGTGGGCTACGCCTTTGGCAATAGCTGGCGGGCCGAATTCGAGCTCGGCTACCGCAATAGTCCGGCAAAAGATCTCACGCTCCCGAGCGGAGCCGTTGTCGGAGGATCGACCACCTTGCAGGCGAATGTGAGCGCCTACACCTACATGGCCAACGCTCTTTATGATTTCGATTTGGCGCCCTACGGATATGCGAGATGGGTGCCGCATGTGGGCGGCGGCATCGGCGCGGTCAACCTGCAGCCCAACAGAGCCCCGGCCACCACGGTTTTTGGCGGGCAGGCGATCGCCGGCGTGGAATATGTCGTCACGCCTAACCTGCTCTTCGGGCTCGACTATCGATATATCGGCACGACCTCGGCGGGCTTCACGTTTACGCAGGACGCCGTCACGGTAGGACGAACGGTCAACACCAGCTTCAACGATCACGCCGTCCTCTTCACGCTGCGCTGGAAGTTCGGCGGCCGGCCATAGACAGCGTCGGAGCACGGCGCGGTAGTTATGCCATTTGAACGGTCAGCACCCAAAGACTGGCCTCTCCGTAAGAGCGAACCGGTTCATTGTCGCGTCGAATAGGTCATCCGGGGAATATGGTTAACCTCGGTGCGTCACCAGCGAGCCGGCCCGCTACGTCTCCCGAACCACCTCGATCTTGTGGCGGTCCTTCTCGAACGTCAGGGCAAGCGAGCGCCGCTGTTCGTCAAACCAGAGGTCGCCGTCGATGAAAGTCTGAAATGCATACCCGTTTCCGTGAACGGTTCCGCGTGCGATCTTGGCAGATTTTTGCTCGAGCGACCGCACCGAGAACGTGGCGAGCTCGCCGGTTCGAGGATCGATGATATGAGGACAGTCCAATATTGCGGCGTTCCAAAAGCTGGCAACCATCGCGTCGCCGGGTACTGTGCGTTGACCGTTCTGACCGGTCACCGAGAAGTTGTCGCTCCCGTCACGCTGCGCGGTGACATGCGAGGTAGCGCCATCATTGTTGGTGACGTATTCGAACCCGAGCAGCTTCCCATCCTTCCAGTCTTCCTGACCGGTTTGCTGGTAGCGATAGAGCGTCACGAAGGCAAGCTCCAATCTGAAGCATAGCGAGGACATCACGGTGAAGCCGCCCTCGCGCGGGACGAACTCGATGTCCTGAGTGCCGCTGCGACTTCCGTCGACGTAGGCAAGGTAGCGCAGCGGCGTTGGCATCTGGTCGCTCGACGCCGCTTGTCCACGGTCCGCAACAACCATCGCGCCACCCACGCCAAGCAGACCCAAGGCTCTCCGGCGGTCCAACAAATAGGCGCGCCGCTGCGCCGCTCGGCCGCAATTCTCCCAGCTCGTCGTCGATGTCATCGATTCCTCCGGCTCCTTGCGGTGCCTGCACGTCGAGACTGGTCTCGACGTGCGGCATGATTCTGTGTGGTGAAGCAGGTCGCACGCCGCGTCGGGGAGCGCCAGACCCGCTGCCGGCGATGATCCCGCTCTGCCCTTCGAGGTGCCAGCGGTTGCACGCACGTGGGCGACGGTCGACGTCCAGGACTGGAGGCTACCGTCGCATGCCGCCCCGCTTGGTCAAGCCCTGTCGCACCCGCACCTATGAACGTAGAGGAACGCTCTGGCATCGCGGGCGAAAGAACAATCAGGCGGACTCCCGAGACGCCATGCAAAGTCGCGGTATTCGGACGTGCCGCAAATCCCGTTGACCTTGCAGCCTCAGAGGAAACGAGCTACGCGCCGTGATCCGCCGCCAAGTAATCGCAATTGCCAGAAATCGACCACCGACGGTGGACCCCTTGCGAGCGTGATCCCCAGGCACAGCGTTGCAAGCAGCATTTGCCTCCGAAATTCAGCAAGATTCCTGAGGGTTTTCGGCAATTCACCTGATGGCCTTCGCTTTAGATTGAGGGTATCCCTTGGATTGGCGACGGATAACAGGAGAAGCCCGCGCTAGGGAGCGCTAACCGGGGCTGAGGAAGGAGCCGCCTTGCGCATTCGGCCGAGGCATCGGGCGACCGTGAGCTTTGCAGCCGATCTGACGGCCGTCTTATTTTGAACCGAGGACAAAGTCATGACCAAGCGCTTCCTGTGGCTTGCGATGGTTCCGGCATTCTTGTTCGCGGGTTTCGCTATCGCTGAATACCCGATCATGAACATGGTCGCCGAAAAAGTCGTGCAAAAGTACCAGCGATCGAGCTGTCAGCAGCTGTGGCAGGAGAAAGCCGAGCAACAAGGCCGGCCGAAACCCGAGAGAGAGCAGGAGCTGGTGCAGCTGCTGCACGAGGATCCGCAGATGCGCGCCGCGTTCATCGACAGGGTGGCGGCCCCGGTCGTCAACAAGATGTTCGAATGCGGCATGATTCCATGATCGTCTCCGGGCGCGCCGCTCAAATGGGTTACTCACCGAGGAGGCCGCGATGACCCACGTGACATTGCAGGGTCGCGCAACGGTGGTCGCGCTGGGCATGTTCCTGGCCGCAAGCGGCGGGGTCCTCCTGGCCGCACGCGGCAACGCCCAGCAGCCGAGCCAAACGCAGCAGACGCCGACAGCAGCGGCCGAGCCGGCGGCGCAGGCGGCCGAGCAGGAGTTCAAGCCCGGACTCGAACCACGCGCGATCGACATCCTCAAGGAGGCGAGCGCCCGCCTTGCCGCCGCCAAGTCGATGACTTTCACGGCGGTCGTCTCCTATGAGAGTCCGAGCCGCCTCGGTCCGCCGCTCGTCTATGCCACCAAGTCGGAGGTGACGCTGCAGCGGCCGGACAAGATCAAGGTCATCGGCCTCGGCGACGGGCCACGCTCGGAGTTCTATAGCGACGGCAAAACCATGATGGCGTTCGCGCCCGAGGAAAACCTGGTTGCCATCGCCGACGCGCCACCGACCATCGATGCCACGCTGCAGCAGGCCTACGATTCCGCGGCGATTTATTTCCCGTTCACCGACGTGGTCGTCGCGGATCCCTACAAGGACATCGCCGACGGACTGAAGATCGCCTTCTACATCGGTCAATCGGGCGTTGTCGGCGGCACGACAACGGACATGGTGGCGTATGTCACCGGCGATGTGTTCGTGCAGATATGGATCGGCGCGCAGGACAAGCTCCCACGCCGCGTTTACGCCGTTTACCTCAACGATCGCGCCCGGCTGCGCCATGTGCTGGAACTTTCCAACTGGGTGCTGGATGCCGCCATTCCCGCGGACGCCTTCGTTTCGGCCAAGGCGGCCGGCGCGGCACGCATCGCCTTTGCCCGCCCGGATGCCGAGGATGCGCCCGCAATGATGCCTCCGCCGAAGACCAAGCCGGCCACGACCCATTGAGGAGACGCATCATGAAGAAGCTCGTCGTCGGTCTGGTGGGTCTGCTGATGTCGGCGCTCGGAGCGGGTCCCGCTGCCGCCTGGTCGCACGCCAACTATCACGGGGGCAGCACATCGCACGCTCCCGGTTCGGAGTCTACGACCCGCAGCGACGCTGCCGGCGGCAGCGAAACGCACACCTACGGGCAGGGCACGACCGCGACCGGCCGCTCTGGCGACACGGCAACGCACGAGGAGGGATCAGGGCAGACGACCGGTACCAATCCCTATGGCGGCAGCGCGACACACAGCCAGGGCCAGGGGACCACCGCCACCGGCCGCTATGGCGACACGGCAACGCACGAGGAAGGATCGGGGCAGACGACCGCAACCAACCCCTATGGCGGCAGCGCGACCCACACCGAGGGTCAGGGTACCACCGTGAACGGCGCCTATGGCGGTACAGCGACCCATGCAGAGGGATCTGGTTATTCGACCTACACGAGCGCCTCAGGCGCGACCGCGTACCACAGTCCCTACTACGGCGCCACCTACCCCGCCTATCATCCGCCGACCGCGGTGAACTATTACGGATCCAGTTGCTACAACTGCGGCGGCTGGTCCGCGGCGGGGGCAGCCGCCGCGGGCGCGGCGGTCGGTGTGGTGGCTGGGGCGGCCGTGGCCTCGGCGAACACGGCAGCAGTTGCAGCGAACGCCTATAATGCCGGCGTCGCCACGGCCGGCGCCAATACCGCCGCCGCGTACAACGCCGGTGTGGTCGCGGGGGCGACGGGCACGTTTGCGATGGGTGCGATCTACGCGGCGGTGCCCGCCGGCTGCGTCTCGCCCGTGGTTCAGGGCCGCACATACTACTTGTGCGGCAACACCTGGTTCCAGCCCGCCTACGGCGCCAACGGCGTTTACTACCGCGTGGTGCCCACGCCCTGAGGCGCGGGTCCGTCCCGGTCGACTTTTGCGCGCAAATACCGACTTCACCTTATAGTCGCGCTGAAGCCTCCCTCTCACCATGCCCAGAGAGTTCCGCCGATGGCGCGGGCCCGCGACCGGCCGCAGGCGCAGGTGCGCTCGTGCGCGATGCGGCAGCGCGATCGTGCCGGCGAACCGCAGAACCGAAGCGAATGAGGCGTCAGGACATGTATGCAAGCCCCCTGCGAGCGTCGGTAGCGCTGCTGGCCGTATCGCTTCTCTCCGCCGGGATGACCCATGCGCAGAACGCCCCCGACGCGACGCCCGCCGCCCAGAGCGCGCCTTTGTTCCAGGCCGGGGAACTCGATCAGATGGTGGCGCAGATCGCGCTCTATCCGGATGATCTGTTGGCGCAAGTACTGATGGCGGCGACTTATCCGCTCGAGGTCGTGCAAGCGGAGCGTTGGGTGAAGGACCCCAAGCACGCGAAGCTGAAGGGCGATCAGCTTGCGGCGGCGCTCCAGAACGAGACCTGGGACCCCAGCGTGAAGTCGCTGGTGCCGTTCCCGCAAGTGCTCCAGATGATGAGCGACAAGCTCGACTGGACGCAACGGCTCGGCGATGCCTTTCTGGCGCAGGAAAAAGACGTCATGGAGTCGGTTCAGCGCCTGCGCAGACAGGCGCAAGCGGCGGGGAGCCTGGAGACCACTGAGCAGCAGAAGGTCGTGATCCAGGATCGGGTGGTCGTGATCCAGCCGGCGAACCCGCAGGTGGTCTATGTCCCCGTCTACAATCCGACAGTGGTCTACGGCGCTTGGCCCTATCCGGCCTATCCCCCCGTCTACTATCCACCGCCGCCGGCCTATTACCCCTATGGATCCGCCCTGGTGGCCGGCATCGGCTTCGCAACCGGTGTTGCGGTCGTCAATTCCATGTGGGGCTGGAGCAACTGCAATTGGCACGGCGGCAGCGTCAACGTCAACTACAACACCTACAACAGCATCAACCGCACCAACATCAATGCCGGCCGCGCGACGCAAGTGACGGCGAGCGCAAGCGGCAACTGGCAACACCAGTCGGTTCATCGCGGCGGCGTCGCCTATCGCGACCCCGCCACGCGGCAAGCCTACCAACCTGCGAACGCGACGTCCGCCGGCGCACGGCAGAGCTTCCGCGGCTATGACACCGGTGCAAAACCGGCCCAGGGAGCGGGGCAAGGGGCGCGCCAGGCAGGGCAAGGAGCGGTCCGACCGACCTCCGGCACGTCCACGGCGGGACCGGGACGTGCGGGCGCAAGCGCCGCCAATCGCCCCAGCGCTCAAGCGGGCCAAACGGCGGGGCAAGGAGCGCGCCAGCCAAACCAACAAGGACAGGGGCGTCCAGCAGCCGGCGCCGCCAATCGTCCAGCCGCTCAGCCTGCCGCGGCCCGTCAGCCGCCGGCGGCATTCAGCGGGGTGGGAAGCGGACGCGACGTCAGCGCCCAGTCGGCGCGCGGACAGGCAAGCCGCCAAGCCTCCGGTGCGGCCCGCGGTGCCGCAGCGCCGGCAGGCCGTGGCGGCGGCGGCCCGCGTCGGTGACGTTGTTCGATCCGAGACAGATTCCCCGTGAGGACCTCATGATTGGCGTGACTTTGAACAATTACCCGCGAACCCGGCCCCGGCATCAGGGCGCCGCCTTCTGCGTTGCGGCGGTGCTCGCCTGGTTCGCGCTCTCGTTCCCCGCCTGCGCCGCGAGCCCGGCGCACGCCGGATTTGAGTCGCCCGAACAGGCCGTGGCCGCGTTGATCCTGGCGGCGCGCAGCAACAGCACCGCCGACCTGCTACAGGTGCTGGGACCGGCGAGCAAGCGGCTCGTCAGCTCCGGTGACGCCGTCGCCGACGACCGAGCGCGAGCGAGCTTCGTCGCCGAGTTCGACGAGGCCAACAAAATCATCAAACAAGGCGATGACCGGGCGGTTCTCGTGATCGGCAAGGATGAGTGGGCCTTCCCGATCCCGGCCGTGAAGCACGCCAGCACCTGGCGCTTCGACACCAAGGCCGGCGAGCAAGAGATCATCAACCGCCGCATCGGCGCCAATGAACTCAGTACCATCGAAGTGTGCCGAGCCTATGTCGACGCGCAGCGCGACTACGCGACCACCGATCGCAACCACGACGGCTACGTCGAGTATGCGCAGAAATTCGTGAGCAGCCCCGGCAAGCGCGACGGTCTCTATTGGCCGGCGCAGGCAGGCGAGGACGAGAGCCCGATCGGACCCCTGATGGCGCGCGCGCGGGCCGAAGGCTACGGCGCCGCGAAGATCAAGCCCGCTTCCTACCACGGCTACTACTACCGCATCCTGAAGGCGCAGGGACCACACGCGCCGGGCGGCGCAGTCAGTTACGTCGCCAGGGGCCACATGATCGGGGGCTTCGCGTTGGTAGCCTTTCCCGCGCAATACGGTGAATCCGGAATCAAGACGTTTATCGTGAACCACGACGGCATCGTCTACGAGAAGGACCTCGGCCCAGACACCGCCAAGATTGCAAGCGGGATGACGCGCTACGATCCCGATGGGAGCTGGAAGACTCCCTAACGGGTCGAGAAAGAATCAGGTCGCGTTCGGCGGAGGTTCCGACCGGCCAGGCGAAGGACGGTGGCCGGAACCTCTAGCCTAGGCCGACCGCTGGGGCACTCATCGCGAACGCGGTCGTGATGTCGACGGCGCTGCACCGATCGCGCCCATTCGATCAATTCGGGGCGCCGGTAAGCCCGTCCCCGTCCCTCCGCACGCGACTGTCGCCTACAGGTGTTGCGAAGCCAAATAGGAATTGCCTGATAGAAATGAGCCGGCGGCCCCGAAGCTCCCATCGCGACAGTCTTCACTCGCCGGCAGTCGTTAACTTACGTTAGCCTGCCTTATTCTCCACGGCGCCGAATCGCGGCTCAGAATGCCGTCTAAGGTGCTGATTCAAATCGTCATTGAGCTTCCGGTCGAGCCCGATGCTCAGTCGCGACTTGCCACGCTTCAATCGGTTCGCCACACCCGGCTGACGCGGTGCAGACACGCGTCGCCTCGGCGGCGTGCTCGTAGCCGCAGGCACAATCGGTGGGCGGGTGGATGACATTTTTCGCCGGCGATTTAGGAATCCGTTCGATTCCGCATCGACGGAACGATGGCAGCCCGGGTTGGGCTGCCAATGTTCAATTCATTGCTTAGTTAGTTCCCCGCCACATACTTCACATGCACCTGCTCAATCGTGCCATTGAATTTGAACGGTGCCTTGTCGTAATAGTCCAATGACACGGGCGATCCGAGCGCGATGCCGATGTCGAGGCAGTCATTGGCGGTAAAGAGCAGCGGCGCGCTGATCGGCACCGTACCTTCGGCGACGAGCTTGCCGTTCACCGTCATGGTCACCTTCAGCGGGCCGCCGGGCCTGGGCAATACATAGCTCGTTTCGATTTCGATCTTCACTCTGCCAGTCGGCAGATTTTCCTTGGCGCGGATCTTCGTGCGCTGGATGATGAAAAGGTTGTACTCGTAGCAGAGAATGCCGTCTTCCACGAAGCAGGTAAGACCGCCGGAGTTCGCGCCCAATTTATAGAGCACCCCGCTGGCGTTGTCCGGGATCACGGCGTCGATGGTGACGACGTTGGGCGTGTTGCCCAAGGCCGGCGCGCAGAACTCCGGCATGCGGACAGTGTCGCCGGAGAAGGTCCACTCCGTGTACGGTGGGCTAATACGCATCTCAGGGTGAAGCGCGACAACCCAAAGACCACCGCCGATCGGAAGTGCCTTGTTCTTCGCCGCCTCGATGAGGAAGATTTCCTTCATCTGGGCCAGCTTCTCGGGCATTTTGGCGGCAAGGTCGTTGGACTGGCTCCAGTCTTCCTCCAGGTTGTAGAGTTCCCAGACATCCTTGTCCGGCGTCCACTCGTGAATGTCGGGCGGCAACCCTGGGAGCCACGGGGTCCGCGGCCCGAAGGCACATGCCATCCAGCAATCGTGATAGATGGCGCGGCTGCCCATAATTTCGAAGTATTGGGTGAGAAGTTGGCCCTTGGCCTTCGAGTCACCAAGAGTGTAGGCGAAACTCACCCCGTCGATGGGGTCTTGCTCGACGCCGTTCACCGTGCGCGGCGGGGTGATGCCGAGGATCTCATAGATGGTCGGCACGACGTCGTTCACGTGGTGGAACTGTGCCCGCGGGGCCGCATCGGGCTTGATTTTGGCCGGCCAACGGACGGCCATCGGGTTGCGTGTGCCCCCAAAATGCGAGGCTAACAGCTTGGTCCCCTTGTAGGGGGTGCTGCCGGCCCAGGCCCACCCTGCGTGGTACATGGGGTCGGTCTTGGGTGAACCAAGCGCGTCAAGACCGCCAAGTTCCTCGAGTGCCTCAATGTGCTGCTTGACCGTACTGGGAATACCGTTTTGCGCCAGCAATTCGCTAATGGTGCCGCCCTGGCCCTCCGATGAGGAACCGTTGTCGCCCCAGATGTAGAAGATCAGCGTGTTGTCGCCATAGCCGAGCTTGACGATCTCGTCGACGAGCCGGCCGACCTGGACATCCACGTGCTCGGTGAAGCCCGCTGCCACTTCCATCAGGCGGCGCTGGAAGGCCCTTTCGTCCTCGGGGATGCTGTGCCAGGACGGCATGGTCTCGTGCCGCGGGGTGAGTTGCGCATTGGCGGGGATCCAGCCCTTCTCTTTCGCACGTCGGAATACGCGCTCACGGTAGGAGTCCCAGCCGTCGTCGAACTTGCCCTTATATTTATCGGCCCACTCCTTCATGATGTGGTGCGGGCCGTGGATCGCGCCGCTCGCCCAGTACATGAAAAATGGCTTGTCCGGCTGGAAGGCCTTGTGCTTGTGCAGCCAGCCGATCGCATCGTCCGCCAGGTCTTCGCTGAGGTGGTAGCCCTCCTCCACCGTTTTTGGCGGCAGGACACTCGTAGTGTTGCGCACCAGGTTCGGCTCGAATTGCGAGGCCTCGCCGGCGAGAAAACCGTAGAAATACTCGAAGCCGAGACCCGTTGGCCAGTTCTCGAACGGGCCGGTCGGGGTGGTCTCCTCAGCAGGTGTGTTGTGCCACTTGCCCCAGGCGCCTGTGGCGTAACCGTAATCCTTCAAGACGTCAGCCACCAGTGCACTGCTTCTGGGAATGTGCCCGGAATAGCCGTCCCAATCATTCGCCAGCTCCGCGATCTGCCCAGCACCGACCCGATGATGATTGCGGCCGGTCAACAGGGACGCCCGGGTGGGCGAACACATCGCTGTGGTGTGGAACCGGTTGTATGCGATCCCTTCCTTGACGATGCGATCCATCGTTGGGGTTTGGATTTCACCACCGAATGTGGCTGGCAGGGCAGGGCCCGCGTCGTCGATCAGCACGATGAGAATGTTCGGCGCGTCAGCGGGCAGCCGCCGATTCTTCACCCGTTGCCTATAGACCGACTCCTGCATCGTGCGCCCAGCGATGCTGGCCGACGGTGTGGGTGGGAATGGCAAAGTGTCTTGCCTTTCCGGCTTATCTTTCGGATCGGACATTCCATTTTCTCCTGATCGTCTGTGACGGTTACTGCTGAGGTGCTGGGCCTTTATCTACGGCCTGCGACGGCCGAATGTCGTAGCCGGAATGCTTGAGGCGATCGTGCTCCTGAACTAAAGCAGCAAGCTATGCAGTTTCAGCAGAAATGCAGAAAAGCCGCGCGACCTTACGCGAGCTCGCTGTGGAATATGAGCGCATGGCAAACTACCTAACAGAGCTGGCATTGTCGGATGAGCAATCGCCTGCCGAATAGCCACCGGCGAGCGGCCGCATACAGAGCGCGACCGCACCGGCACCGGCGGTTAGCGCTGTGCAAAATTTCGTCAGTGGAACCTCCATTGTCGCGCGGGTGCAGGCAAATCTTGAAGATCATCAGGTCAGCGGCGCGGCAGCGTCACATTCAATCAAACTGGGGCGGCGGCATCCGGGTTTCGTTGTTTCGCGAGAAAGAGGTCGCGCAGCACGCCTCGACCGAGCTCACCGTCGAGCTCTCTGAATGCGAAGAACGGTATCAGCGAAACCGCGACAATAACCCCCACGGTTGCGATCCCCGTCAGACCCCCACCGCCCATGCTGGGAAAGCTTTCCGCCAGCGTCTTTCCCTTCACCAATCCGACGAGGAGCTCTTCCACGATGTGGAAAGCGACGAAAACGATGGCGAATACGACGGACTTGTATAGAACGGGTATGACGAGTGGCCTGCCGTCAAATCCCCGCGCCAGATTCAGCCCTTCGGCGATAAGCATGACCTTGCCGAGGACGAGCGCATTGACGGCCGCGTAACCATAAACTGTAAAATGAATACCGTACTGCGCCAAAACCGAGAACTCGTGAAGGCCGAATAGACCAAACAAGACCCAGAGATAGACGAACATGGCCGCGAACGATTTCGCCTCGTGCACCAACCGAGCTTTCAAATTGCGCTTTGGCTTGTTCAGGCGACCCGGTTCAGCGGTATCGGGCGATCCATCGATCTTCACTGACGCGTGGCCCATCTGCATCGCTCCTCCGTCGCAGCGGCGTCACACCGACCGAGCGTATCGGCGAGAGGCGTGCCATCGCCCCAAAGTCAGTTGCGCCGAGCACGCTTCTCATCGGGCGGCGGAAGGCCGGCGGCGATTCGATCGGCAAACTGGCCCAGCGCATCGCTCATCGCGGCAACCTGGCCTGTCGCGTCGCCCGACGCCGGCGTGACGCGAATCTGTTCCGATCGAAGCTGATCGTCGTGACCTTCGCGATGCGCCACCCATTGCCCGGCAAGGACCACGACACCAGCCGGATCCGGCTCGAACCTGTCGATGCTGACTTCGAGAGTGATCTCTGCCGCCTGCCCGTCGAGCGGACCGGCGGCAACGTAAACCTGGCTTCCCGTCAAGCGCTCGGAGAGGTTCTCGGCGAGCACCCGGGTCGTCATGTCGCCCAGCCCCTCGCCCCAGAGCGTGAACTCCGAAAGCTTCAACTCATAGGCATCGCTGTAGGCGACGATCTGCGGCCGGTCGAGGTACTTCGCGATTTCCACTCGCTTGACGCCGACCGTCGCGGAGAGCTGGCGCGCCGGCGTCTCAGACCGCGGCGCAAGCGTGAAGAGACGCGGCGACGGCGTCGTCCCGCAACCAACCAGCAGCAGCAGCCCAAAGCCCGCGACGAGGCGGCGGGGTGACGCGGTAGCGGGGGTCATTGCGAGGCCCCCTTGCCGCGAACCAGGGACTCCGGATGCTGCTCGAGGTAACTGGCGAGTGTCTTCACGGATTTCAGGGTCTCTTGCAGCTGCCTGAGCAGATCCGAGAGCTCGCCCCGGACTTGCGAGTCGCGGCCATAGGCCGAGCCCATCGACTTGAGCACGCTGTCGGCCGCATCGCTGGTTTGGCGCAGGCTGGTCAGCAGCGGAGTTGCCCCGCTATTCGCATCGACCATCAGCCGCTGCGCCGCGTCGAGCGTCTTGCGGGCATCCTTGACGATATCATCGAGCGGCAGCGCCGCGAGCTTGTCGAGCGTTTGGCTGACCGAGCGCGTGAGGCTCTCCAGCTGCGTCGGCACCGTGGGAACCTGAGGGTAGGTGTCGGTCTCGATGATCTCGGCCGGAGGCGCATCAGGGAAGAAATCCAGGGCGACGAAAAGCTCTCCGGTGAGCAAGCTCGAGGTGCGCAGCTGCGCCCGCAGCCCGAGCGCGACCAGGCCGGCCATGAGCTTGCCCTTGCCCAGCTGCTCCGGCGGAAGGTTGGTGACGCCGACGCGGTCAAGCTCGATTTCGCACACGACGGGAACACGCACGGTTTTTTTTGCGGCATCGACGACCAGGTGAAAATCGACGACCCTGCCGATCGTGATGCCCTGCGCTTCGACCGGCGCGCCAATGGCGAGGCCGCGAACGGTGCCCTCGAATTCGACCAGCATACGAGCGCGCTTCGTGAAGCCTGCTTCCTCGGCGGCGCCGCGATCGTCGTAGAGCGCGAAAATGGTGTCCGCCTTGGCCTGGGGTGCAGCCTTGACCGCCTCGAAGGCGATACCGCCGGAAAGCACCGCCTGAAGCGACTCTACCTCGACCTTGAAGCCGCCTGCGCCGGTGGTGAGGCTGATGCCCGACGCGTTCCAGAACCGGGTGCCTTCATGAATGAAAGCGTCGTACGGCTTCTGCACGAACACGCGAATGGTCATGGGCTTGTCGATGCCGCCGAACGTGTAGCCGATGACCTCGCCGACCTCGATACCGCGAAAGAACATGGGCGAGCCCGAGCCGATCGACCCGATCTTGTTGGTGGTGAGAATGTATGTCGTGCCCGAGACATCCGAGCGCACCACCGGCGGCTGCTCGAGCCCTTTGAATGTGCGCTGGTCGGCGCCGGCGCCAGGATCCATCTCGATGAAGCTCCCGGAGACCAGGGTCTCCAGGCCCGACAGACTGGTAAGGCTCAGGCGCGGCCGGACCACCCAAAAATTCGTGCCGTCGTTAAGATGCGGCGCGGCCAATTTATTCATCTGCGCGCTGACCACGACTTGCGACAGGTCGGGCGTGGGATCGATACGCTTTACGACGCCGAGGTCGACATCATGATGCTTGATCCGCGTCTTGCCCGCTTCGAGGCCCGCGGCGGTGTTGAACGTGATCGTGATCGTCGGCCCCTTCTCGGCGAGCGTGGTGTAGCCGAGCCAAGCCGCGACGAGCAGCGCGACGATCGGCAATATCCAGATGACCGAGAACCGAGAACGTCGGATCTCCGGCTCCGCCACGGCCTCGCCGTGTCCCGTTGCTGTCTGTTTCATCGGTTTTCTCCTGCGGCATCCCACATCAGCCGCGGGTCGAAGGCGGTCGCGGCAAGCATGGTGATGATGACGACGGCGCAGAATGCGATCGCGCCGACACCCGGCTCGATGGTCGCGATCGCGCCCAGACGGACGAGTCCTGCAAGAATCGACAGCATGAAGATGTCGATCATCGACCACCGTCCAACCGCCTCCACGATGCGGTAAAGGACCGTGCGGTCGCGAAGCCGCCAGCGGCTGCCGCGCCGCGTCGACAGCAGCAGGAACATCAAGCCGACGATCTTGAGGACCGGCACGGTGATGCTGGCGAAGAACACCAGAAGCGCGAGCGGCCACATGCCACCGGAGAGCAGTTCCTTCACACCGCTCAGGATCGTGTCCGGCTCGCCGCTGCCGAAGGAAATCACCGTCATGACCGGGAAGATGTTGGCCGGCACATAGAGGATCATCGCGGTGATCACCAGCGCCCAGCTCCGCGCCATGCTGTCGCGCTTGCGGAAATGCCGACCGGCGCCGCAGCGGGGACAGGCCGAGCCGCGCTCCCCGATCGGGGCGGTGAGACCGCAGGTCTCGCACAACAGGAGCTTGCTCCTGTCTGGAACCGCAGGCGCTTTGACCAGGCCGCGTTGTTCCATCTCCCGCCAGATCAGCTCGGGGCTGAGCACGAAATCGATCCCGACCATGACCAGCATGAGGAGGGCCAGCGCGTAGCAAGCAGCGCCGATCTCAATCGTGGCGAACGCGATGAGCTTCACATAGGCGACGAAGACGCCGAGCAGATAGACCTCGATCATCGACCACGGCTGCAGAAACTCGAGCCAGCCAAAGACGCGAGGCAGATCGCGCGGAGGACGGCGCATCCGAAGCCCCAGCAGTACGTAGCAGAGGGCCCCGAGCTTGAGCATGGGCGCGACCACCGTGGTGAACAGCACGACGGCGGCAAGCTCCCATAACCCTTGGTCCAGGAGCGCACCAACTCCCGTGATCAGGTTCGCCTGTTGGAAGCGTCCCTCGATGTTGAGCGACATGAACGGCATGGTATTCGCGACGAGAACCAGGACGAGCCCGGTGATCACCAACGCCAGAGACCGATGGAGGGAGTTGGCGGGGACGCTCAGGAGCGTCGCGCCGCAGCGCTGACATCTGGTAAGGCTAGGTGATAGAAATGGAACGTCGAGGCGCAACCCGCAGTCGGGGCATTCGAAGACGCGCGCGCCTTTTGCAATCCATCCAGTCGAGTAAGGCTGGTCCATCGTCGGTCGGCCTTGTCCCCAGGCGCAAGCTGCCGGCGCACCGCAAGCTCATGGCCGAATCCAACGCGAACGCGGTCATGCGGGGCTCCGAATGTCACAATTGTGCTGCGCCGGCAGGCATAACCCTATCGGGCGATACCCTGACTACGAGCCGAAATCTTCCCGGGCCTGGCACTTGTCTTCTTCGCGTTTGCAACGATGCTCGGCGCCTGCTCGGGTTGCTTCCGGCTGGAGCGGTTGCCGGGTGTCGCTTGCGCCCACTGGAAAAGCGCCGCCATTTCACGGCGCACCGCCCTGTGCGGTCTTGGTCTGTAGACGACCGTCGCCGATACAGTGAATTCCGGATGAGAACCCGGAGATCGGCCGATATCCGGCGGTCGGCGGCGACGGCATGATTGCAGCGGCTCTGGATCCGCGGAGGCGCAAGTCGCAGCTCGCCCCCTTGTCTCGCCCGAGTTGATCCTGTTTTCCGAATGGTCTCGCGTTGGGAGCCAAGGCATGAAGCAACAGCAACCGGCATTTGAGCGCGACGAGGATCTGGCCCACGTGATGAAGGGCCACGGTCCCTGCACCTACCTGATGCTGTCCTTGCTCGCCGTCATTCTCGTCTTTCCTTACCTCACGCAGGGTATCGTTGCCCGAATCTCGATAGGCATATTGTACTCGATGGTGCTGCTCTTCGGCGCCCACGCTGTCGCGCAAAACCGGCGGCTCGTGATCCTCGGAACCGGCTTGGCAGTGCTTGGTGTCGCGCTGCAATGGACAGCGCTTTTGACCGGGCATCTCGTGATCAGGCAGTTCGCCGCCCTCACCTATGCCGCCTTTCTCGCGATCACGATCGTTGAAGTGCTCCAATACATCTTGAAGAGGGGACCGCTCACGGCCGACAAGCTGCACGGCGCCTTGGCCGGCTACATCATGCTGGCGATGCTGTGGGCCTTCATCTACGCCTTGACCGAGAGCTTGACGCCTGACTCCTTCGCCCCCGGCCATCTCAACCTCGGAGATGCCGACGCTTTCTTTCGTCTGTTCTATTTCAGTTTCACGACGCTCACGACCACGGGTTTCGGCGATATCACGCCGGTGACCGACCAGGCCCGCTCATTCGTGATCATCGAAGAGTTTGCTGGCGTGTTTTACGTCGGCGTACTGATCGCGCGTCTGGCCGGTCTCTATCCGGCGAAACTATGACTGGCTGGTGGCGCCGCCGAAGGCGATTCCGGCCCCACAGCTAGTTCTTCTCGATCAGAACTTTCAATGCCCCCTTGCGCGCCGCTTTTTTGACTGCGTCGTAGTCGCGCTGCCCTGTGGCTATCGGCGATCAGCCCTGGTCCAACCGTTCACTCACCAGCTTTATGTTATGCCGTAAGGTGTAGAGCATGTGCGCGAAGGAAACCGGAACGCGCAGGTGGCTAACGCGGTCCTCCAACCCGGAAAGCTCGGCCAGCAGCGCTCCCGAGCGTTGCTCGCTGCTGTGATCTTCGAGCTTGAGCTCAAGCAGCTTGAGCTCTCCATAGAGCCTGTAGATGCGCCGCTGCACTCCCCAACCATAAACGGCCGGCAACACCCGAAGCAGACCATACGCCAAACCCGCAAAAGGGATGAGCAGGATCGCCAGCTGCTCCGTCAGCACTGCCAACCAGAGGGGCAGATAACGCTGCAGAAAGGGCATGCCGGACTTGTAGAATTGGCGGGCGCTATCGCTCAGCGGCAGATCCGTTGCCTCGCCAGCAGAAAATTCGCCCGCCTTCTGAAACACTCCAGCGTGCGAATGGATCTGCGCGGCTGCGTCCAGCAGCAGGTATTGAACCGCCGACTGCAATTCGCGACGAACGACGAGGCTGGCCTTGACCGCGACCATGTCCACATCGGCCGACGGCCGATCATGCGCCATGTCGGTGAATCCCGCTGGCAGGACGACCTTGGACAAAAATGGATAGAGTGCGACGTAAGCGTCGGCACGGGTGAGCGAGATCAAACCGACATTTGGAGAGCCGAGCAGCCGCTGTACCGCGGGAGAGTCCGGCGCCGCCAATATTATGGCGGCCTGGATGTCGCCTGCAATGAGCCGTTCGGCGGCCTCATCCGGCGTGAATGGCAATAATTCGGTATTGCCTTCATCGATTTCATTCCGCGCCAGCAGCTCGAGCGCGAGATGCCGCATGCCGCTGTCTGCCGGTCCGATCGATATGCGCTTGCCGTGCAGTTGATCCAATCCGCCGCGGGTCGATGGCTCGCCGCGCCAGAAGATCCACACCGGCTCGTAGGAGATGGTACCGAGCGACACGAGTTCTGGTGACTTTTCCGCGTCGGTAAGCCCGCTCTGGACAAGCGCGATGGTCACGCCAAAATCTTGGCGGCGCAGCATCGCCAGGTTCTCGATGGAGCCGCGGCTGTGGAGCAGAGTCAGCGTGACCCCTTGCCGAGCAAAGATTTCTCGGTACCGCTCGCCGTATTCGGAATAGGCTCCGCCAGCTGCACCGGTCGCCATCACGACGACGCGTGGCACCGTTGGATCGACGAACGCTATAATGCCAGCGATCACACCTACTGTGAGCGCGGATAGGAGAACGATGGCCGCGCTCGTCAGTAGGTAGCGCGGTGGACGCCAGCGCAATTTCCCCGCGGGAGGCATCTCGTTGTGTCGATCCGATAACCCTCACGAAGTCTCACAAAGCTGACGTTGCGAACGTCAGGGACCTCCGGCCGCGCCCGACGCGCCGGCGAATCCCTGGATAGCCGCATGCGATGTGACCAAGATTAAGTCCGCAATGCTATCCGGACAGACCTGTATTTCCGCCTGTTTTGCCCCGCAGACGGCTTCATATACCGCGCTGGATCACCGGAACGCCCTAACCCTGCAAAATCGCGCGCAATTGGACGCGATTTCACTGTTCGATGACGCCTCATCGCGGGCGCGCCCCGCTCCCGCCCCACGGCTACATTCCCCGGAAGAGAGAACCTCTTGGGTCTCCGCAAACGCGCGGGCTTGACGCTGGCAGGCTATCTTCGCTTCTCAGCCAGGCGCGCCATCCGCTCGTAGTTCTCGGCGATCTCCATCAGGATGCGTGTCGCGTCCTTATCTGTGAGCTGGTCAGCCACCAACCGCGTCTCTTCAGCGCGGTCGCGCCAAAACGCTGCGTCAAATCTCTTGCCCATAAGTTTAGCCCAAGCCGCCATTAGGCAGGCCGCCGATCATCGACGATTAGTCCATACACCAATCCAACTGAGCCACGACCGCCGCCGGCACCGGCAAGCTATTTTGCCGGACCCGCAATCGACATTTCCACTTTGCGATTCAACATCGCCGTGAGTACCTCTACGCTTGCCGACCAGGCGAGCGACGGACATCGGGTCCATTGCCGATAGCACTCGGGAAAGCGCCCCAGAGCGACAGGGCCTTTGCACGGAGCAAGAGCCGAGACGTGCGACTGCACCGGCGCCGGGGGCGCCTCGGCAGCCGCGATCCCCAAAACAAGGGTTTCGCCCGATGGCGGCAAAGGTGGCGCTTTGATGCGCTGCCAGAGTCCATTGCGACCGATTACGCCGGAAGACCCCGCTCAATGCCGCTTCCCGGTCGCAGGGCGCCGGAGCAAACCCACATCACCAGCCGCCGCTGGGCCGCCGCCTCAGATCGAGGGGCAAGCATAGGCTGACCGCCGCGGAAATAGGCCACCACCTTGACAAGCGCGCTTACGACAAGGCCGTTCCAGACCTGCGCGAGGCGCTGATCGAGACGCAGCACGAGCTGTCGCGGTCGCGACGATTTTCCACCATCTTGCTTTTGACCGGCGTGGATAGCGCCGCGCTGGTCGAAGCCGAAGACAAGTCTTCCGCCCGCCCCAAGGTGCTGCGCGCGATCTGTGAGTGGACCGAAGGCGGCTATGCTTCAAAACAAGATGTTTAGCCTGACTTCGGTCTTGAAGTCGTAGACCGGGTAGTCCTTGATTATTGGCACGCCGACCTCGAGCGACAGCACCAGGTTCGGGGTCAGCTTGCGGCCGACCAAGAAATCGATTGGAAGAAACAGCCGCCCGGTCTGGCCGGTGACGGGATCGCCATAATTCACCCTGATATCCGCGCTCGGATAGAACGTGACGAACCAGTAGTCCGGAAGGCTGAGATTCACTGTCGGCGCTAGCCGCAGGTTGCTGATATTCCTCTTGGAAGGATTGCCGGCAAAACTGGCGTCATACCACACCACCGGCTCGAGATAGCTGTTGGCGCTGACTTCGGAGAGCGCGTAGCGCACGCCGAATGCCGGCATGATCTGCCATTTGCCGCTGCCGAGGATGTCCCCACCTGTGGGGGCGATGAGCCGGGCGCCGAAGCCGGCGCCCCAGCGCGTGTCGAACCTGTGCAGGAGCGCGGCTTGGACGTCGGCGTCGCCCACGCCGTATAGGTAATCTCCGGAGGGGTTGTCGGAAGTGATCGGGTTCTTTGCAAGGAACGGCAGGTCCGCGCGCAGGCCTAGCTCCCATTGGGGAATGAGATCGATCCGCTGATCTGCACGCAGCGTCACGATGTCGCTTGTGACCTGGCTGGTCGTTCCCGGTTCGCTGCCGCTGCCCGGCGCGGTCCGGTATTCGTAGCGCAGCTGGAGCAAATTCAGCGGGCGGATGAAATCTTGGCCGTTATTTTCGGCTTGATCCGAGGAGCTTGTCTGTTGCGCAGCGGGGACCGCCGGCGGCGGCGCAGTTGCGTCTTGGGCACCCGCGGTCGTCGGCTGCAGCGCCACCACACCGAGAAGCCAGCACCCGACAAGCCGACACGCAACCATACCAGAAGCCCCGCATCGGACGTGATCACGGCGCCACGGAATCGAAGCCGGGTCCGCCATCATCGCCTCGCTCCAGCTGGAATAACGCGCTGATTCCTATATCAGAATCGCCACACCGGGGTCGTAACCTTGCGCGTCATTGGGGAATGCGGGCTTATATCGGTTTTGACCCCTACATTGTGGTTCACGGCGCATCCGCCGCATATCGCGGCCGGGCGGCCGGCGGCGTGGTCGGGATCGGCCGCCACGCTACCGAGCAAGTCGCGACGTAGGGATAATAGCCATAGCCTTTGGCCGTCGGGCAGAAGTACCAGACGCTCTGCGCCTGAGGCGGCGCAGCGGGCGGGGGCGCATAGGTCGCGGGCGGGGGCGGAGCAAGCGGCTGAGCGGGTCCCGGTGCGGCCGGTGGAGGAGCAGCGGCCACTGGCGGAGCAGCAGGTGGCGCCGGCGCCAGCGCTACCCTTACTGCGGGGCGCGCCGGCGCATCCGCCGCATATCGCGGTTGGGCGGCCGGCGGAGCGGTCGGGATCAGCCGCCACGCTACCGAGCACGTCGCGACGTAGGGATAGTAGCCCTTGGCCGCCGGACAGAAGTACCAGACGTTCTGCGCCTGAGGCGGCGCCGCGGGTGGGGGCGCATAGGTCGCGGGCGGGGGCGGAGCAAGCGGCTGCGGTGGTCCTGGTGCGGCCGGCGGAGGAGCAGCGGCCGGAGGCGGCGCATAGGTCGTCGCATAGGGGTACGGGTAGGGATAGGGATAAGCGTAAGGATAGTAGGCATAAGGATAAGGGGCGTAGGCGTAGGGGTAGTAGGGGTAACCGAAGCCACCGAAGCCGCCGAAGCCAAAGAACACGCCGCCGTGAAAATGATCATGGCCATCGTGACCGCCGCCATGCCAGCCGCCGCCGCCACCGCCGCCACCGCCCATGCCGTGAGCATAGGACGGAGATGTCAATGCCAGTGCCAGGATCGCGCTGGTAACGAGAAGCCGAAGCTTTGGCATGACCACCTCCGCTGCGACGCGCTCTTAACCAAGATTATTCAAATGACCAGGGGATCGCTTGCAATGATGTACCCATATGGCGTTGCGGACAAGGCAGTTTGAGGATCCTCGCCGCCAGGGGGACGAAACCATGATCCTCCGCTCCTCACACGCAGTTTCCCGCGTCTAGAATCGAACGTGGAGGCGGACCCCTGCAATGGCGGTGGTGTCGACATTCGCGAGCCCCCCGGACGAGCCGAGACTCTTTTGCAACGCTGGACTGACGATCTGAAGGTCGGCAGTTGCGCTGAGCCATTGCGTGATCGTGGCGTTGTAATACATCTCCAACGCGTCCTCGTGTTGGAGTCCGAGGTTGAGTGCTTGGCGCAGGAAGGGAACGAAATCGCTGCTGAACTGGGTCCGTGCAACGCCGATGCCGAAGCTGTCATCCGCGCGGCCCGGCACCACTCCCTTGCCGCCGATCCCCGTGACGAAGGAGTACTTGATCGGGTTCGGGTTGCCGTCGGAGGCGCCGAACGAGAAGAACACGCCGACCCCGTGCTTGGAATCATCCTTGGGCTGCCAGAGATACTGATCGAAGGCATAGTTGATGGACCAGGTGCTGCTCATGCGGTTGGCAGGTTGGACGGGGACGAGCAGAGCCGGGAAGAATCGCGTGAAGATATCCGTCAGCACCGGCCCGGGATTTGCAAGCAGGGGAAACCTGTCCTGCAAGAGTAAGCGGGCGATGTTGGACGGGTTCTGGTTGAGCGAAAAGCGGTCCTCGTCGCTCCAGGAGAATCCGAGATTCTGATGGCCGACGAGCCCGAACGGCTTGATGGTCACCTTGCCGCTGCCCACGACCATCACGCCGTCGCTGAACGCTCCGCGCAGATCGTTGCCCGTCGGCGTCCCGCTCGGGTCCAAGGCTAAGGCCGACAGGACGACGTCCTCCCGCGGCAAGACGATGACGCCGCCGCCGAACGCTGAGATCGGAAGCTGTTCGAGGGTCATAGGGAAATTGAACGCTGTGTTCATGAACTGGGTACGGTAGTCGCCATAGAACTCTTGTTCGCCTAAATCGAACGTATTGACCTTGCCGGCGAGCAGACCGAATTTGCTGCTGAGGAACTGCGTGAATGTCAGGTTCATGAGCGCGGTGGTCCGGTCGTCGGGCGCGGGTATCAGGGCGGCGGTATTGACCGGCACGATGGTGCCGGAATTGGAGAATACGTTGCTCCCGAAGCCGCTGTCGGCGGAGATTTTGAGGAAGCCGCCCGGCCAGAGGCCCAGCTTGCCCGTGTCGACGTTGAGCGTGTAATCCGCGTTGCCCCAGAAGTTGGCGCCGGTGTCGTGGCCGCCGCTGACGACGTCCTGGGGGGTCAGGAGCAGATCCGTGTCGAACACGATGCCCATCTTTCCGAGCTCATCCCGCAACCCGCCACAGTCACCGGTGAGCCGGGGTAGGGACCAAAAATCCCCGCCCCATGTGGGGGGGACATCGACCAGCTGCGCGCCGGCCGGATTCGGCGCGACCAGTAAGGCAAAGCCGGCGAGCAATATCCCTGCCTTGAGGGCGTCGCTTGTGCGGGCATGACGCACCTTGAAAACTCCTCTTTCGCTGGCTGATCTCGACCGCCCTTCACCGCCAGCGCGTGATCCAAAGCGTCGGCTACACTGCGTCGGCACAGCCGAATACACGGCGCGGGTCGCAATGCGGCACGCGCCTTCGGACTCGACGCGATCGCCGCCGGCGCGAACCCCGCCGGAAACCAGCATTTTTTTGCGATCATGGACCAGACGTTATCGGGTGAATTGCCGATTCCGCGGCGAAATTCCACCCATCTCCCCCATCTGCGGCTCAGACCAAGTAATGATCCTCAGACAGTCACGGGATCAGAGGGTACGGGGATTGCGGAAGGTCTCACTCCCGCAAGACTGCGACGCGCCATCGCGTGAATGAGGCGGAAGACCGGCGGAAAGGCGGTATGCCTCCGCCCCACCAGCCAGAGATCAGGCCTACGCCCTTTCTCTGGGAGCCTTACAGCAGATCACAACGCGATCTACGGAGTTTGCCGGATCGGAGCCATACGCCCTGTCCGCTAGCCTATGGCCAAGGTGGACGGACGCCTCGCACGAGGCGCGCAAGCGCTCCCATGCTGCGCGTCCGATGCCACCCGATGTCATCCCAGCAGGGCCGTGCACTCCGTATCAGGCCGCTGTCGCAACAGGAGGCGGTGATGAAAAAAGCTTTGGCCGTGGTATTCGCGATCGCATTGTCCGGCTGCGCGGTCACGGAGCAGGATAAGCCGAAATCCGGCAGCACCGTTCCGACCTCGGGCTTCCTCTCGGACTACTCGCAGCTCCACCCCGGAACCAAGGACCAGGCCCTTCTGGTCTATTTCAATCCGAACGCCAGATGGAGCGAATATACCAAGGTCATGATCGAGCCGGTGACGGTCGGGGTTGGCCCGGACCACCAGATCAGCGAGCAAGATCAGGAGCTGCTGAGCAGCTACTATTATCACGCGCTCGAGCAAGACCTGTCCAAGAACTTTACCCTGGTGAACCAGCCCGGGCCGGGCGTGATCGCACTCCGGGTCGCGCTGACCGATGCGACGACGGCAACGCCCGTGCTGCGCACGATCGCCGTCGTCATCCCGCAGGCACGCCTTCTCAGCGCCGCCAAGAACCTCGGGACCGGCAGCTACGCCTTTGTCGGCTCGGCACAGAGCGAGGGCGAGGCCCTGGACTCCGTCACGGGCGAACGGCTCGCCGCCGCGGTCGATCGACGCTCGGGCGGCACGAGCGTAAAGAATGCCGATGTATGGCAATGGGGCGATGCCGAGAAGGCCATGGATTTTTGGGCGCAACGTGTGGCCCAGCGCCTCACCGAATTGCATAACGGCCAACCGCTGACATCGCAACGATGACGGAGCGGCGCCTCCCGGAGCTCCAGATTGGGCATAATGCCACCGCGGCGGCGCCCTTCGGCAAGCGGATGATTCATAGAGGGGCATGATTTAGCGATGATCGGCGGGCGGTCCGACATCGCTGAATCGTGTCGCCTTAAAGAGCCCAAACACACCAGCTCAAAGCTCGGCTGGTCCACGAGGAAAATCGTTCTTGGTTCGGTTCGGGGCGCGCACCTGTTCGGGGGGCGCACCCCGTCTTTGGTTGTCCCGTCTTTGTTTGTGCGCGCTACGACCCTTGCCCCGCATGCCGCAGGACCTGCCGCGGTCGGCGCTCGATCTTGCCGAAGGCCCGCCCTCGACCACACTCACGGAAGCTTGTAGTGAAGCTCGGACACGTAGAGGCTGCCCGTGCCTTCTTCCTTGGCGGAGTTGTCCTGCATCGCGGTGATCTGTCGGGCGTCGCTGCGGATCGTCACTTTGCCGCCGCCGGAGATGCCGGCAAACCGCTTGGTCCCGCCGGTCAATTTGAGATCGCCATCGCAGCCGACCATATAAACGCCGGCGCAGGCCATCTCTGCATAGATCTGAGCGCCGTCCTGAGCTGTGATCGTGCAGCGGCCCTGCCCGCGCTGCGTGCCATCCTCGAGGCCGACCGCGACGATAGCGGGACAGGCGATCCGACCTGATGCGAGCAGCCCGTTCTCGGTCTCGACATACATCGGACCGATCAGAAGGCCGACGAACGTCGCCTCATGGGGACCGGTCTGCACCGTGCGGCCCTGTCCCTGCCACGCCGCAAAGGCCTTGACTGTCGCTTCCTCACCCGCCGCGGCAGGCCAACACGGCGCAGCGACGACCGCCAGCATCGCCAGACCAGCGCACCATCCTACCGTCGAAGCCGTCATGACATCACCTCGCTCAAGTAGTTCCCGCTCCAATGCTCGCGGATTTCGACGCCTCGAGATCTTCGCGGCGCGCCTCGCCGCCGCCAAGCGCGAGCGTCGGCGCTCACTTGAAATTGATGTAGACCGCGTCGCCGCCGAGCGACACCGCCAAGCCTTGCCGCTCGGCCTTGAGGCGGAGCACGACGCCGTTGCTGTTCTTGAGCCAGAGCTCGCCGCCGCTGAGGTCGCCCACCGCGATGCCGTAGCGCAGTTGAACGTAGGCGCCCGGGAAGTACCGCGGATCGGTCAAATTGTAGACGTCGCCATTGGCAGTGATCTTCGATATGCCGAACCCGCCGATGCCCAGCCCGCCGACCGCGAACGGATAGCTCTGGCCGCCATACTGCAGCGTTCCGCCGCCGAGATTGCCGCTGCCGATGAACGCCAGTTGCACTTGCTGAATTTGAAGCGACCCTGACTTCGTCAACTCCTCGTCCGCGACCGCCACGCTGAGGCATAGTCCCAGCGCGGCACAGGCCATCGCCGCGAAGCGAAACGCAGAGGGTGCAGATCCACCGGTGGCTCGCGAGCTCCACCGCGTCGCGCTCATCCTCCATGCCATTTCCCGCCTCCTCTGCCTGATCAATGCCTCGTCCTCCAGCACCACTGCATCTGCCGAGGGCAATTGACGCCTGTCCCAAGGAAATGACACCAGTCCGCCGCCGCGCGGCCAACCGGGGGAAACCCGCATATCCGCCGGACCGATACCCGACCCCACGCCGTCCGCGCGATCGCGGCCATTTTCGTCCGGAAACCGAGAAATTCCCCGATACGCGCCGGCGTCCGACCTGGCTACCGTCGGGTGTTTGCCACAAAGCGATCGTTCCCTCCCCCTACTGAAGCCACGCGGAAGCGTTTTGCGTGGCTTTTTTTGTCAAAATAAGCTTCGGGCGGGGGCGCGCGAAGAGGTTGGGTCAACATTTGGCGGCATGCCGGGACGGGCAGCTAATTGGCAAATGCGGCTTCAGGCGAGCGTTCTATTCCCGACGTGATGGCAACGCTAGGTAACGCTGTCGGTCGATTTGGCGATCATCCTCTGCGCCTGGCGCGGAGCGGCCCGCTCATCGGCGCCCGAAACTTCGCGCTCGAGGTGCTGGGCGTATTCGAGGAGTTCCGTGGCGGCGCCCGGCGCGTGCAGCCCCAGGGCAAGCTCGCAACATTCTTGCGCCCGGGCAAGCCATTCCGCCTTGGAGATAAGCCGGCGCCGCAGTCGAACCGGCGAAATCAGCATGCGAGACTAGCGCATCGTGCAAGCGCCAAAGGCAACGTAGCCTGTGCCGTCGCCCGCAGCGGTTAACGTCATATCGCCGGTATTCTCGGCAATCATGACGCTCCAGACGATGTGGCCCTCGACGCCCTGCAGCGCCATGGTGTTTTCCACGTGTCGCACGCTGTCGATCGCCGTTGCCAGCGCTTCGCCATTGGGCCGCTCGCCGCTGATCTTTTTATCCGGAACGTCAAATCGCAGAAATTCGGGCAGGTTTATGCTTTCCGCCGTCTCCTGGCTGCACTCTCCGCTCGGCTCGCACGAGACGATCTTGAGCGTCGCGCAAATGAAGGGATTGTCGCCGTTATAGCTCGCCGCAGCAGCCGGTTGTGCCACGACGCAAGCGGTCAATGCCGCCTCAAGGATCGAACGGATCTTCATCGGGCCCCCGTTGGTTGGTCGATGGGCCGGCCACGGGATCGGCAGCCAGGCTGCGCCGCCGGTGCAGCCTCTTCACGATGCCGACCGGATCGCTCCAGAGACATCGGGTACTGCCCGTAGGCATGCGGCAAAAGCACCTGAGCGACGGCATCGGGCCGGTCACCACTGCGTCCGTCCGGACATACGGTCGGGCGGAATAGAGGTCCCATCGGATCGTGGATGGTGGTCGCCACACCGACGGTCTACGGCGTGGACCGGTGCGGGCCACCCGCCGCGGGCGCTACGCGGCGATAACCGGCGCTGATCGGCATTGCGCTTGCGACCGACCTATCGATTGCGGGCTTTTTGCCGGGGATTTCTACAGCAACATTTCGCGGTCCGTCGACCATGACCCCGATACCGGTTCCAACCGCTGTCAGCCATCATTTCCCACGTTGGCGATGCGCCACGTAACACGGAGACGCTGCGTCCTCAGCCACAGCATGCGCGAACGAACCGATCCATCGGTGGTCCAAGTCCGTATCCTCATCGCCGACGGAAGTGAGGCGGCACGCAAGGAGCTGCGACGGATCCTGGAGCAAAGACGCGACTGGCAAGTCTGCGGCGAGGCGTCAACAGGCCGGCAGACCGTCGACCTGGCACTTCGACTCCGGCCTGATGTTGCCGTCCTCGATCTCGCCGTCCCTGAGATGAACGGCTTGGAAGCCACACGCCGGATCAAGAAGGCGCTGCCCGGCACAGAGATCCTCTTGCTCACGACGCACGAAGCCGAGGATCTGACGCGCGACATTCTCGGCACCGGCGCCCGGGGCTATCTCTTGAGATGCGATGCCGCCAAGGAAATCAGCGCCGCGGTCGAGGCACTGTCCCAGCACAAACCGTATCTAACGTGGAAGGCGACGCGGGCGGTGCTTGTCGCCTATCTCGAGCACGGTACGAGCAAAACATCCCAAGCTCGACCTTCTCACCTTCTCACCGCCCGTGAGCGAGAAGTTCTTCAGCTTCTGGCCGAAGGGCGCAGCAACAACACGATCTCGACGCTGCTCTTGATCAGCGTCAAAACGGTTGAGACGCATCGCGCGGCGATTATGAAGAAGCTTGACCTCCGTTCGCTCGCCGAACTGGTACGATATGCAATTCGCAATCACGTAATCGACGGTGCCTAGCCTCATGCCTTCCTGGGCCAGGGCGGCCCCAGGGTGATCGGATGATCAACCCAAGTCGTCACACGCCATCAGGGCGCCCGGCGTGACTGCGCCACCGGCGGGCGATGCGCGCGGCAGGCCCGCGGATCAGTAGATAGGGAATGATGGCGAGGAGGATCGCGACGACGGTCGCTTCGCCGAGATAGAACGTCTCGAGCTCGATGAATTGATAAACGGCGTCGAGCACCAAGGCCAATACAATGATCTTCCACGTCGCCACGAAGCCCTCGCGCAAGCGCCCGCCGCGTTTTGCCGGCTTGGTCATGATCGTCCAGAAATAGGGCGAGCGCCCGGCGCGCGCATCCTTGAGCCCGTCACGGATCGCGAAAATCGTCGCCATCGCCGGTTGCATCAGGAAGCGGAATCCGAAGGGACCGCTGGGGCGCACTATCAGATTAACCCACATGCGGTGAGCGATGTCTTCCAAGCCGAGCATGCACTTCTCATCTTGCCGAGGTTACGATCGCAAACCGAGAGTTAGCGATGTGCCGAGCACGCTGCAGTTTCCCACCAAGGCCCAGCCGAACGTGGTCATATTCGCGCCTGGCGCGCGATCAACCGGCGAATAGCCAGAGGACGCTGCTAAGCCCGGCAATCAGCACGAGCGCCGTCAGGATCAAAATGCTGTTTGGCCGCGGACGAAAATCTCGCCGTTCGATCTGACGCAACAATTGCCTATATCGGACCGCGGCCCAACCCAGCAATGCCATGCCGATAAGCACCATGCCGAGACCGAGCCGCTCGGAACCGACCAGCGCCGAACCCAAACGGGAAGCGTCGGGCGTTTTATTGGACATCTCGAGAAAAAGACTGAACCGATTGATAGCGATCCCGAAGCTCATCAAAGACACCGCGGTGCGGAGATAGGCGAGATAGGTCCGCTCATTCGCTAGATGCTCGGAGAGATGCGTGACTTGCCCGTCCGGCGCAATCGCGCCGTGAGTCTTGGGTGGATCGTCTGGCATGGCGCGAATTTCTCCACGGACAGGACAAGACGTGGCGCAGTCTCCTGATCAGCTCTTCCATCGATCAACTGTTCGACCGTACGATGCAGCGGAAGCCGGAATGACAGGTTGCGGTGTCGATGGGTTGTGCCATCCGCGCCGCGGGCCGATATCGCCGGCAATAATTGGGCGCGCAGAGATAGGAGCCGCCTTTCATCACCTTCCGCGGGATCGACAGGGGATCGCGCGGATCGCAACTCGACTCGCGCACGCCCCCATGGGGATTGCTCGAACCGCAGCAATCGCTCGCCGTCCACGCGTGCTCCTGATACCAATCGCTCGTCCACTCCCAGCAATTGCCTATCATGTCGTAGAGCCCGTAGCCGTTGGGCGGATAGCCGGCGACCGGGACTGTGCCGGCGCGGCCGCGCCGCGAGGGGTTCCGGCGCGGGAATTCACCGTACCAGATATTGGCCATCGACTTTCCGCCCGGTCTCAGCTCGGTTCCCCAGGCATATTCGGCGCCGTCCAGCCCGCCGCGTGCGGCGAACTCCCATTCCGCCTCGGTCGGCAACGACTTGCCTGCCCATGCGGCATAAGCCTCGGCATCCTCGTGGGCTACCTGCACGACGGGATGGGTCGCCATGCCGCTGATCGAGCTCTTCGGACCCAGCGGATGACGCCAATCGGCGCCGGGCACGTAGCGCCACCAGTTATGGACATTGCGCAGGTCGACGCGCCGCTTCGGTTGCTCGAAGACGACCGAGCCGACGATAAGCATGTCCGGTTTGGCGCCGGGATAATCCTTCGCGCGCGGCGCGCGCTCGACGAGCGTGACATAGCCGGTCGCACCGACGAAGCACGCGAAATCGGCGTTGGTCACGGCGCAACGGTCGATCCAGAACCCGTCCACCGTCACAGGGTGGGCGGGCGCCTCCTCCGGATAATGCGCATCGGAGCCCTTCCTGAAGGTTCCGCCCGGCACCCTGACCATGCATGGCAGCGGCGAGCGATTCGGTATTGCCGCCGGCGCGCGACGCTCGTCAAACTGCACTCGTGCGGCAGATATACGTGTCACGACATCTTCTCCCCTCGGGATCTGCGGAGCCGGCCGGCGCCCGCATGCGGGCACCGGCCATCCCGCCTGGTCAGCCCGATCCGTGCGCGGGCTCCAGCAGCTTTTCCAATGCCTTGCCGATGGTAAAGCTCGCCGCTTTCTGTCGCGGCGGAAATTCGGCGAAGGTTGCGAGGAATTCACCGACGACCGCCTGCGCCGGAACAAGCAGATAGGCGTGGTCGATCAGCCAATCGTAGTAGGTGTTCGAGGTGATGTCGGCGCGTTCGTAGGGATCGATACGAAGATTGAAAATCTTCGGCACGCGCAGGGCGACGAACGGCTCGGCCCAGATCCGCATCGTGCCTTGCACACGCTGCTCCATGAACACGAGCTTCCAGTTGTCATAGCGCATCGCCGTGAGATCGCCGTCGTCGGAGAAATAGAAGAACCCTGGTCGTGGGCCGTTCTTCTCCCGGCCGGTGAGGTGCGGCAGAAGGTTGTAGCCGTCGAGATGCACCTTGAAGGTCTTGCTGCCGACCTTGCAGCCCTTCACGAGCATCTCCTTGATGTCGGGGTCGCCCGCGACGGCGAGAAACGTCGGCAGCCAGTCCATGTGACTGACGATTTCATTGGAGACCGACCCCGCCTTGATCCTACCCGGCCACCGCACCATCGCCGGCACGCGATATGCGCCTTCCCAGTTGGAGTTCTTCTCGTTTCGGAATGGCGTCATGCCGCCGTCGGGCCAGCTATTGATGTGCGGCCCGTTGTCGGTGCTGTACAGGACGATTGTGTTGTCCGCGATCTTGAGCTGGTCGAGCAGGTCGAGCAATACCCCGATATGCTTGTCGTGGTCGATCATCACGTCGTGATATTCGGACTGCCACCGTCCCGCCTGGCCTTTGCTTTCGGGCTTTGCGTGTGTGCGAAAGTGCATGTGCGTAGTGTTGAACCACACGAAGAAGGGGATGCCCGCTTGATGTTGGCGCTTGACGAAGTCGATGGTGGCGGCAAGAAACTCATCGTCCACGGTCTCCATGCGCTTCTTCGTCAGCGGACCGGTGTTCTCGATCATCTGGCCGCCCTTGCCGTCGGACCAGCAATGCAGCACGCCGCGCGGACCGAAATTCTTGCGGAAATTCGGGAAGTCCTTCTCCGGTGGGTAGTCGCGTAGCTCCGGTTCCTCCTCGGCGTTCAGGTGGTAAAGATTGCCGAAGAACTCGTCGAACCCGTGCATGGTCGGCAGATGCTCGTCGCGGTCGCCGAGATGGTTCTTGCCGAACTGTCCGGTCGCGTAGCCGTGGCCCCTGAGCAACTCGGCAATGGTCGGATCCTCGGTGCGCATGCCGGCCGTCGCGCCGGGCAGTCCGACCTTGCTGAGGCCCGAGCGGAACACGCTCTGGCCCATGATGAAGGCCGCGCGCCCAGCGGTGCAGGATTGCTCGCCGTAATAGTCGGTGAACAGCATGCCTTCTTCGGCGATGCGATCGATATTAGGCGTGCGATAGCCCATTATTCCCTTGGTGTATACGCTGAGATTGGATTGACCGATGTCATCGCCCCACATAACGAGGATGTTGGGTTTCCTCTCGGTTGCCATCGCTACCTCCTACGGACGATTGTATTAAATTGACATTTTTCAGTCGTCATCCCGGGGACGCGGTCTCGGAATCGAAGGCTGTCTGGAGATCGATCAGCGGCTGCTCGCTGACGGTGATCATTCCGTGCACGGGCCGATCGAGGTCGACGATAAAGAGGATGGCGCCGGCGATCAGGACCGCCATGATGCCGTTTGGCACTCGATGGTGCGCCTCCAGCAACCCGCAATCGTAGCCGGTGAAACCGAGTCCGATGAAGGCCACCAGGTAAAGCAATAGGAAGGTCACCTGTGGCACGTGGTTGCGCAGCGCCGTCAGTCGCTTTTCGTGGAGATCAATGGTGTCGTTGAGCGCCCGCACGAACAGCCCCGTCGATATCGAATGAGGGTCGAGCGCGCTCACCGCCGTCGCCTCGCGCCACAGCGCCTGCTGGACTTTGACGGTATCCGTAATCGCGCGGTCGAGACTGGTTGCGTCTACGGAACTCCTGTCGAATGACAATCGAACTTGGATGTAGCTCCGGAGGAGCGCGTGGATGTCCGTGGCGTGTGGTTCCGGCAGCAGCCGGGCGCGCAATGCTGTGGTGCCGATGGCGTTTGCCTCCTCCAGCACAAGGGCTTTCCGCATTTCAAAGCGGTTCTCAGCCATCGAGAAGGTGAATCCGATCAGCAACGCGAGCAATCCCAGTATCGCAGTCTGGAGCGTCGCGATTTGTGGATGGGCTACGTGCTTGCGCTGAGCAAGGGCACGGCGGCCGAGGTGGCTGCCGATCTCGCTGCAAAACAAAAGAATGACCAGACTGCACGCACAGATCAGCCACTCGCTAACGTCGTAAAGCCATTCGTTCTTCAAGGCCATCCCCGACTTCGACTCTGGATCGACGCATTCAGGCACTGACGCTCGGTCGAGTGACCCGGCTCGGCGCCCGAGCGCGGCCCTGCCGTAAAAGCGGCACTGTACAGTGGCCGGCATGCGGCCGATCCTAAGGTCGGAGCCGTGCAACACGCCTCGACTGCCCGGGAGCGGTCAACCTTCCCCCTCCCGGCGCGCGAGCGATCACGCGAAGCTCGTCCCCTGACGCACCGTCTTCAGTGTGGAACAGTCGATCCCATCCCGGCCGTGGCGCCGCCTTCGGAAATCGCCACCTCCACCCGGCGGTTCTGCTGGCGCCCGGCGGCGGTGCTGTTGCTTGCCACCGGATTTGACGGGCCGAGTCCACGGGCCTCAACGCGCGACGGCGCGATGCCTTGCTGGACCAGCGCCGCCTGGACGACAGCTGCCCGCTTTGCCGAAAGCGCAGCGTTGAGCTTGTCCGAGCCCGTGCTGTCGGTGTATCCGGCGATCGCGACGGTTCGGTTCGGATAATTCTTCAGGAATGTCGCGAGCTCGCCGACCGCCTGCATGCCCTGGGGGTTCAAATCGGCCTTGCCCGTCGCGAACAGCATATCGCTCAGCGTGATGATCCGGGCGGCGGCGGTGGCCTGCATCGCCCCGGCGCGGACCTTGGCCCGCTCCTGGGCAATCTGGGAGTAGCGCTGCGCCATGTAGGCTTCGTGATCGACCACGGCTTTGTCTTCGTTATTGGACCACGCGGTCTGCGCCGTTTGCAGGAAATCCTGCGCGTCTGCCAAATCGTGCGGCGCCGACCGTTGCACCATCGGGTCGTTCGACGCGGTGGCATAGGCGGCCTGCGCCTGGCTCAAGGCGGCGTTGGGCTGCGGGGCCGAGCTGCAAGCCGCGAGGGCGAGGCCGCCCGACGCAAGGACGAAGCTCGTCCGGAGAAGCGTACGGTGTTTCATGGCGGGGTCCTTCTGCTGGGTGTCTCGGATCGGTTGGCTCAGGGGCGCTGCTGCAGCTGCTGTTGGAGTCTCTGCTGCGCTCCAGTCAATTCGGTCGCGGTATTGGTGACGCGCTGCGCATTGGCGGAGGCGTCGGCATACTCGGCATCCGCCTCGGCCTGCTCCGCGAGCCGCCTCGCCTCCTCGTTCTTGTCGTTCTTCACGTCGGCCTGGGCACCAGACAGCTTGGTCTGGGCCATCTGTAACGCTTGCGGCGCGAGCTGTTCGGCACCATCGTCTTGCGCGCGGGCGATGGCGTCGCCGGCACCGCGCATCTCGGCAGTCGGCACCGGCGGCCCGGCGCAGGCGGCAAGCGCGAGCGCCGAGGCGAAGATTGTCAGCGCCCCAAGACGCCATTTGGCATTTTGTGATTTCATGTCGGGGGTCTCCTTCTCAACGGGCGGTGGCGAGACCAGGGTCTCTTGATAAAGCGGGCAGATGCCACACTGGCGACAATGCTACAGCCTGGCCGGCAGCGTGCTATCGGGGCGTCGCCCGATTTTCACCGGGAAAAAACCCCGAAACCGGTCCGTCGCAGGCCGTTGCCGGCGCCGGGCGACGAGGTCTCACCGGCTCTTTCCCGGCATGAGCCGCGGTGCCCTTTTCCGCACGTTCTCAGGGTTGGGACTGATTCTCCCCGACCTGTGCGGGCGCGTCTAATCATGCCGACGAGAGTTCAGGACGATGCGTGCGCTCGTCCGCCGCCAATCGCGCCGTCGCGCGCGGCACCCTGTGTGCGTCGTTTGTGAAGAACGCTGATGCGGCTGGTTTAAGGGGATCGAGGACGATCGCGGCCACAATCATCCGCATGCTCAGGGTCTCGATCAGCGGCCAGGCGCGCCGCGTCACCGCCGCCATCCGCCGCAGCGCCGCGGTCGAGCCCGTCATCGGCCATCATTTCTTCACCGTCTGCGAGACTTGCGGCGACCCTTGCGCGGCTGGCGCGGGATCGCGGTACAGCGAGTCGAGATCGGGGATCGGCGCCGGCTCGCCATGCCGCAGCTCCGACGCGCGGTGCTGGCGCCACAGGCTCCGGAGCTCGGCGTAGAAATCGATGGCGTTGCGCT
>JBKQTR010000491.1:0-16475 GCA_052143095.1 Allostellaceae bacterium | reverse complement strand
CACTGACAGTTTCTCCGGGCCTCCGCCCGCACGGTGCGGGCTCTCGCGGTTGCAAGAGCAACCGCTGGCGCCCGCCAGCGACAACGCTTCGCGTTGCGCTGCCCTAGGGCTCATTGGCGATGGGGTTGCTGAGCACGCCGATGCCTTCGATGGCAATCTCGATGGTGTCGCCGGGCTCCATCCAGACCGGCGGCTTGCGGGCATAGCCGACGCCGGCGGGCGTGCCCATCACCAAGAGGTCGCCGGGCTCGAGCGTCAGACACTCGCTCACCAATGCCACGGTCTCGGCCACCGGGAAGATCATGTCGCTGGTGTTGGCGTCCTGCATCACCGTGCCGTTGAGGCGCGACTGGATGGAGAGGCCGGCGGCACCCGGCGGCACCTCGTCGGCGGTCACGAACCATGGGCCGAAGCCGCCGGTGCGGTCGAAATTCTTGCCGATGGTCCATTGCGAGGTCTTGCGCTGGTAGTCGCGCAGCGAGCCGTCGTTGAAGCAGGAATAGCCGGCGATGCAGCCCAGCGCGTCGGCCGTCTTGACGTGCCGCGCGGTGCGCCCGACCACGGCGACGAGCTCGGCCTCGTAGTCGAGCTTGCTCGAGGCACGGGGGCGCCAGATCGCTTCGCCATGGGCAACGAGCGAGGTGTTGCAACGCAGGAAAAGGCTCGGATAGTCCGGCTTGGCGTGGCCGCCCTCGGCGGCGTGATCGACATAGTTGAGACCGAGGCAGACGATCTTGCCGGCAGTCTCCACCGGCAGCCGGAAGCGCAGCCCCGCGAGCGGCCTTGTCGCCTCGGCCTTGGCCTTGCGCGCTGCCTCGGCGGCGGCGGCGAAGGCGTCTTTGCCCTTGCGGATGAATCCCACGAGGTCGCGCGGCAGATCCGGCGCCGCGCGCGCGAGATCGACCACCACGTCGCCCTGCAGCACGCCGAGCCTTGCCGCGCCGCCCTCGTCGAATGCCACCAGCCGCATCGCCCGCCTCCCGTCCACGACGGCTCCCGCCGCCGCGCCGGGGGCGACCCCGGCCGGCGAGAGCGACTGAATTGAGCATATGATAAGCTCGCGTGGATTGAAACCGGGGGCGCCCGACGGTCGGCGCGCGACCGAGGCGAGGCCGCGGCGGCGGGGTCGCCGTCGCTTGCGCCGGCACAGCGGCGCCGGCATAGTGAGGCGTTCATGACGCCCGACCGCCTGAAGCTCGTCGCCATCCTCGCCGCCATCGCGGCGGTGATCCTCTGTTACGAGCTGCTCGTCCAGTTCGATGATTGGAACCGGATGCAGAGCTGCGCCACCACGGGCGGGCGCAATTGCGGCCGCTGATCAGCCGGCGAGCGAGACGCCGATGAGCTTGCCGACGCCATAGGTCACGCCGGCCGCGGCGATGCCGATCGCCAGCTGCCTGAGGCCGGAGAAGATCACGCCGCGGCCGGTGAAGAGCGTCGTGCCGGCGCCGATCGCGAACATGGCGGCGGCGGCAAGCCCGAGGCTGGCGCCGATGGCGGCGAGACCGTCCAGCGCGAAGAACGGCAGCACCGGTATGATCGCGCCGCCGGAGAAGAGCAGGAAGGACGTGGCGCCGGCGGCCCAGGCGGAGCCGCCGAGCTCTTCCGGATTGATGCCGAGCTCCTCGCGCGCCAGCGTGTCGAGCGCGGTGGTCCGGTTGCCGATGAGGCGTTCGGCCAGCGCCTTCGCCTGCGGCTCGGGGAGCCCCTTGGCCTGGTAGATCAGCGCCAGCTCCTGCTGCTCCTCCTCCGGGAACTCGTCGAGCTCCGAGGCCTCGCCGGCGATCTGATCCTGATAGAACTCGCGCGAGCTGTTGACCGAGAGCCATTCGCCCATCGCCATCGAGCAGGCGCCGGCGATGAGCCCGGCGAGACCGGTCACGAGAATGGTGCGGGCGGAGAACTCAGCGCCGGCGACCCCCATGACGAGGCTCAGATTGGAGACGAGGCCGTCATTGGCGCCGAGCACGGCGGCGCGCAGCGCGTTGCCGCCGGCGCTGCGGTGTCGGCCCTCGAGCTGCGCCAGCGCGCCGCCGGACAGCCCGCCCTGCGGCGGCCGCGCCATGGCGGCGATGACGCGGGAATGCGAGCGCTCATCGGCCGGCAATCCAGCGGAGACCGCCTCGGGCTGCGCGTCGTATTTGTCGAAATCCGCCCGTTCCAGCGAATTGACCAGCGGCAACACCAGCTCCGGCCCGAAGCGCCGCGCCGCCCAGGCCAACATGCGGCTGCGCCAGCCCGGCCCACGTCCTCTGGCCGACGCGCCGAGACCCGAGAGCCGCTTCTTCCAGAACTCGGCATGCGCCTCCTCGACCGCGGCGAGGCGGCTGTAGACCTGCTTGAGCTGGGGGTTGCTTTCGGCCTCGGCGAGCGCGTGGTAGAGCGCGGCGCTGTCCATCTCGCCTTGAAGATTGGTGCGATAGCGCGCAACCGGGTTTTGCTTGCTCAGGGTGCGTCTCCTCGCGGTGATGCGCCGTGTCCAGAGATAGGCGCCGAGACGGGTGCGTGCAATGCCGGCCGGCTTGCGCGCGCCGCCGCCGAGGGTAGGATGACTGAGCGGCAGCACGGAGGCAGTCCATGAGCGAGAAACTCGTCAAATCCGACGCGGAATGGCGCGCGCAGCTGACGCCGGAACAGTACCGCATCGCGCGCAAGAAGGGCACCGAGCGCGCCTTCACCGGCGCCTTGTGGGACACCAAGACGCCCGGCGTCTATGCCTGCGTCTGCTGCGGCCAGGAGCTCTTCGCCTCCGACACGAAATTCGATTCCGGCACCGGCTGGCCGAGCTTCTGGGCGCCGGTGACCGAGGACCGCATCGCCACCGAGACCGACCGCAGCCTCTTCATGAGCCGCACCGAGGTGCTGTGCAGCCGCTGCGAGGCGCATTTGGGCCATGTCTTCGAGGATGGTCCGGCGCCTACCGGCCTGCGCTACTGCCTCAACTCCGCGGCGCTGACGCTCAAGCCGAAGTAACCCGACCCTTCGGCGACCGCCGAAGCTTTCCGGATAGAAGGACGCCGCCGGCGCGGCTAGACCTGTCGCCATGACGATGGCACGAGCGACGGCGACGGGTCTGTTCTTCGGCTGGCGGGTGGTCGCTGCCGCTTTCGTCTTCGCCATTTTCGCCTGGGGCATCGGCTTCTACGGGCTGTCGGTCTTCCTTCACGCCCTCCATGAGGCGCGCGGCTGGCCGATATCGCTGATCTCGGCGGCGATCACCGCCCATTACCTGCTGAGCGCCGGCCTCGTCGCCTATCTCGACGACGCCCATCGGCGCTTTGGCCTCGTCGCCACGACGCGCGCGGGCGTGGCGGCGCTGGCGGCGGGCGTCCTGGCCTGGGGACTTGCCGCCGCGCCATGGCAGCTTTTCGCCGCCGCGGCGCTGACCGCGGCGGGGTGGTCGGCGACGAGCAGCGCGGCGATCAACGCCATGATCATGCCGTGGTTCAAGCGGCGCCGCGGCTTTGCCTTGAGCCTCGCCTTCAACGGCGCGAGCGTCGGCGGCGTGATCTTCATCCCGCTCTGGGTGGCGCTGATCGAGGGGCTGGGATTGCCCGGCGCCGCCGCGATCATCGCGGCGGCGACCTTGCTGGTTTTGTGGCCGCTGGCGGGCCGCTATCTCCGTCCGACACCGGCACTGCGGGGGGTGCTGCCGGACGGCAGCGGCGCCAGCGCCGGCGCGCCGGATATCGCCGAGGCGCCGGCGCTCGCGCCGGCGAGCCGGCGCGCGCTCTTCCGGCAGCGCCGCTTCCTGACGCTGTCGAGCGCCTTCGCGCTCGGCCTCTTCTCCCAGGTCGGGCTCATCGCGCATCTCGTCAGCCTGCTCGTGCCGACGCTCGGTGCTCAGGGCGCGGCGAGCGCGGTCAGCCTGACCGCGATCTTCGCCGTCGCCGGCCGGCTGTTGCTGGGCTCGTTCATCGATCGCATCGACGCACGTCTCGGCGCCGCCGGAAATTTCATCCTGCAGGTGGCCGGCCTTCTGCTGCTGCTGCTGCTCGGCGCGAGCGCGGCGCCGGCGCTGCTGGGCTGCGTGCTGTTCGGGCTGGGGCTCGGCAATCTCGTCTCGTTGCCGCCGCTCATCGCCGAGCGGGAATTCGCGGCCGTCGATCTCGGCCGCGCCGTGGCACTCATCATCGCCGTCAACCAGGCGGTGTTCAGCTTCGCGCCGGCGATCTTCGGCGCGCTGCGCGATCTCACCGGAAGCTATGCGGCGCCGCTGATGCTGGCGACGGCGCTGCACATAACCGCGGCGGCTCTGGTGTTGATGGGGAGAAAGGCCCGCTGAGGACCGGCCTCAGAGCCGCGCCGGAACCTCGTGCGTCTTGATGACGCGCTCGGTGGTGGCGTCGAGCTCCTCGAGGCGGATGCCGTAGCGCCAGAGCTCGCCGAGATGCTCGAGCACGGCCTTGGCGCTCGGCTCGTCGAGCAGGATGCCGTCATGGACGGCGTGGCTCAGCACGAGGCAGCGGTCGCCTTGCAGATCGACATCGCGGATCTGGATGTCGGGATCATGCCGCGCCAGGTCATAGTGGCGCGCCAGCGCGCGGCGGATCTCGCGATAGCCGCGCTCGTCATGGATGGCGTTGACGACGAGCGCCTCGGAGCCTTCCTCGTCCAGCACCTTGAACAGGCGGAACTGGCGGATGAGGCGCGGGCTCAGATACTGCAGCACGAAGCTCTCGTCGCGGTAGTTCGCCCAGGCATGGCGCAGCGTGCCGTAGGGGTCGCCGTTGCCGGCGATCTCCGGGAACCACTCGCGATCCTCGGCCTCGGGCTCGAGGCAGATGCGCTTGATGTCGCGCATCATGGCGAAGCCCAAAGCGTAGGCGTTGATGCCGCTGTAGCGGCGGTCGTCGAATTCCGGCTGGAAGACGACGCTGGTGTGCGAGTGCAGCGCCTCGAGGAAGGAGCCGTCGGTGATCAACCCCTTCTCGTGCAGCCGCGTCATGATCTCGTAATGGACGAACGTGGCGCAGCCCTCGTTCAGCAGCCGCGTCTGCTTCTGCGGATAGAAGTACTGCGAGATATGCCGCACGATGCGGACGAGCTCGCGCTGCCACGGCTCCAGCCTGGGCGCGCGCTTCTCGAGGAAGTAGAGCAGGTTCTCCTCGGGCAGGCCGAGCTTGCGGCGCATCTCGGCGCGCTGCTTCTCCTTGCTGTGCCCGGCCTCCTCCTCGCGCTTTTCGCCGATGATCGCGGTCCGCCAGATGTCGTCAAAGTTCTCTTCGAAATGGCGACGGCGATCCTCCTGGCGCTGGCGCTCCTCCTCGAGGTTGAGCTTGGCCGGCCGGTCGTAGCGGTGGACGCCGTGGTTCATCAGAGCGTGGGCGGCGTCGACGACGCGCTCGACCGCCTCGACGCCGTGGCTCTCCTCCGCGTGGGTCACGAAGTCGCGTGCGAAGGTGAGATAGTCGAGGATGCCGGTGGCGTCGGTCCACTGGCGGAAGAGGTAGTTGTTCTTGAAAAAGTGGTTGTGGCCGAAGGCGGCATGCGCGATGACCAGCGACTGCATCGTCATGGAGTTCTCCTCCATGATGTAGCTGATGCAGGGGCTCGAATTGATGACGATCTCGTAGGCAAGGCCCTGAAGGCCGTGGCGGTAGAGCGCCTCCTCGCGGGCAAAGCGCTTGCCGAAGCTCCAATGCCGGTACATCAGCGGCAGGCCGATCGAAGCGTAGGCGTCGAGCATCTGCTCGGAGGTGATCACCTCGATCTGGTTGGGATAGATGTCGAGGCCCATCTCGCCGAGCGCGATCTCCTCGATGGCGCCGTAGACGCGGCGCAGCTTCTCGAAATCCCATTCCGGTCCCTCGAAGAGATACCGGTCCGGCATCGGGACACCGCCGTCGGCCGGCATCAGGCGTGCTCCCGCTGCTTGGCGAAGAGCTCGTGGAAGACCGGGAATATCTGCGTCTGGTCCGCGACCTTGCGCATGGCGAAGTTCCGGTGCTGCTCGGCGATCTGGCTGTAGGTGCGCCAGAGGTCGGTGGGAGGCGAGGGGAAGCCGTGGCGCAGCGTCGCCTCGGCGCCGACCTCGATATAGGCGAAGTACTGCGTCAGCGGCAGGATCTCGCCGCCCAGCAACTGGCTGCAGCGGTCGCTGTCCTCGGTGTAGTTGTCGCCGTCCGAGGCCTGCGCGGCGTAGATGTTCCAGTTGTCGGGGCTGTAGCGCTCGCGCACCACCTTGAGCATCTCCTCGAGCGCGGTCGAGACGATGGTGCCGCCGGTCTCGCGGCTGTGGAAGAAGGTGTCCTCGTCGACCTCTTGCGCGTTGCTGGTGTGGCGGATGAAGACGATGTCGACCTGCTTGTAGCGCCGCGTCAGGAACACGTGCAGCAGCAGGAAGAAGCGCTTGGCGAGATCCTTCATCGCCTCGGTCATCGAGCCCGAGACGTCCATCAGGCAGAACATCACCGCCTGGGTGTTCGGCTTCGGAACGCGCTCGAAGCGGTTGTAGCGGACGTCGACGGGATCGAGGAAGCCGACGCGGCGCGCGCGGCGCTGCAGCATCTCGAGATCGAGCCGGCCCTGCGCCGCGCTCTCGGCGTCGTCGGCGGCGAGCGCGGCATCGATCTGCCGCTCGAGCGCGGCGATCTCGTGCGGGCGCGGCCGGTGCAGCGAGATGCGCCGGGCCAGGCTGTTGCGCATGGTGCGCACGAGGTTGAGATTGGCTGGGGTGCCGGCGACGGAGAAGCCGGCGCGCGCGAGCTGCGTCGCTTCGGTCTCCTTGAGCCGCGTCTTGATCAGGTCGGGAAGCTCGAGATCCTCGAAGAAGAGATTGAGGAACTCCTCCTTGGACAGCACGAACTCGAAGGCATCCTGCTCGCCGCCATCCTCGTTGCTGGCGCCGCCGCGCCCGCCGCCATCGCCCGCGGGCGGGCGCTCGATGCGGTCGCCGACGACATATTTCTTGTTGCCGGGGACGATGTAGTCGCGCTTGCCGCCATGGGCCGAGCGGTGGAACGCCGGCTCGGCGATGCCGCGGCTCGGGATCGAGATCTTCTCGCCGCCATCGGTCTCGCCGACCTTGCGCCGCTTCAGCGCGTCGACCAGGGCCTTCTTCACCTCGCCTCTCGCCCGATCGATAAAGCGCTGCCGGTTGGCTAGGCTCTTGCCTTTGGGATTTGGCCGTCGATCGATGATGTTCATCGGGCGAGATGCCTCCGTTGGGCGGCGCTAGCCCGCCTTGTTGACGCGCATGTACCACTCCACGAGGCGGCGAACCTGGCGCTGGGTGTAGCCGCGCGAAACCATCCGCTCGAGGAAGTCGTGATGCTTCTTCTCGGTGTCGGAGTCCTTCTTGGAGCCGAAGCTGATGACCGGCAGCAGATCCTCGACCTGCGAGAACATCCGCTTCTCGATCACCTCGCGCAGCTTCTCATAGGAGGTCCAGGACGGGTTCCGGCCGCCATAGGAGGCGCGAGAGCGCAACGCGAATTTCACGACTTCGTTGCGGAAATCCTTCGGGTTGGCGATGCCCGCCGGCTTCTCGATCTTGGAGAGCTCCTGGTTCAGCAGCTCGCGATCCATCAGCTGTCCCGTATCCGGGTCCTTGTAATCCTGGTCCTCGATCCAGGCGTCGGCATAGGCGACGTAGCGATCGAAGAGGTTCTGGCCGTAATCGCCATAGGATTCCAGATAGGCCTTCTGGATCTCATTACCAATGAATTCGGCGTAACGCGGCGCCAGCTCGGCCTTGATGTAGGTCAGCAGCTTCTTCTCGTTATCCTCGGGGAACTGCTCGCGGCGGATCGCCTGCTCCAGCACGTACATGAGGTGCACGGGATCGGCCGAGACCTCCTGCGTGTCGTAGTTGAAGGTGCTGGAGAGCACCTTGAAGGCGAAGCGCGTCGAGAGGCCTTCCATGCCCTCATCGACCCCCGCGGCGTCGTGATATTCCTGCACCGTCTTGGCGCGCGGGTCGCTGTCCTTGAGGCTCTCGCCGTCATAGGCGCGCATCTTCGAATAGAGGTTCGAGTTCTCATGCTGCTTCAACCGCGACAGCACGCAGAAGCGCGACAGCATGTCGAGCGTGCCGGGCGCGCAGGGCGCCGAGGCGAGCTCGCTGTTGGCGAGCAGCTTCTCGTAGATCTTCCGCTCCTCCAGCGCGCGCAGGCAGTAAGGCACCTTGATGACGCAGATGCGGTCGATGAAGGCCTCGTTGTTGCGGTTGTTCTTGAAGGTCTGCCACTCCGCCTCGTTCGAATGGGCGAGAATGATGCCTTGGAACGGGATCGCGCCGATGTTCTCGGAACCGATGTAGTTGCTCTCCTGCGTCGCCGTCAGCAGGGGGTGCAGCATCTTGATCGGCGCCTTGAACATCTCGACGAATTCCATGATGCCCTGCGTCGTGCGGTTCAGCCCGCCCGAGAAGGCATAGGCGTCGGCATCGGCCTGGCTGAAGAACTCGAGCTTGCGGATGTCGACCTTGCCGACCAGGCTCGAGATGTCCTGGTTGTTCTCGTCGCCGGGCTCGGTCTTGGCGATGCCGACCTGCCTGAGCCGCGAGGGATGGATACGCACGACGGTGAATTTCGAGACGTCGCCGCCGAACTCGTCGAGGCGCTTCAGCGCCCAAGGCGAGGCGAGGCCGGTCAGGCGGCGCTTGGGAATGCGATAATTCCGCTCCAGCGTGTCGCCCATGCGGTTGGGCTCGAACAGCCCCAGCGGGCTCTCGAAGACCGGGCTGATCTCCTTGCCGGCCTTCAGCACGTAGATCGGCATCTTCTCCATCAGGAGCTTCAGGCGCTCGGCGAGCGAGGACTTGCCGCCGCCCACCGGGCCGAGCAGGTAGAGCACCTGCTTGCGCTCCTCGAGACCCTGGGCGGCATGGCGGAAGTAACCGACGATGCGCTCGATCGTCTCTTCCATGCCGTAGAAATCGGCAAAGGAGGGATAGACGCGGATGCTCCGATTCATGAAGACCCGGCCCAGTCGCGAATCATGGCTGGTATCGACGATCTCGGGCTCGCCGATGGCCGCCAGCATCCTTTCGGCGGCGCTGGCATAGGCCATTGGTTCACGCGCGCAAGACTTGAGATAATCCTCCAGGGTCATCTCAGTCTCTTTCTGGCTGTCATACAGCTTCGCGAAGAGACCGAACAGATTATCCTGAGAAATCATTCTCCACCTCGCCCTCGACGACGTCCCAGTCCAAATTCTTTGCGGGACTGATACAAAGTTTTACACATTCGTTCTTAATTAACCATTAACAGCGACGGGTTATTTCAACGGGAGTTCTTAGCCGGATTCGCGCATAAGAGAAAACGCGGCTCCTTTGTGGCGGTTCCACATCTGTCCCTGCCCGCGCGCGCTTTGCGCGAGGCGGTGTTGCCGAATTGCCTATGCAAGGTTGATGCCGACCCGTGCCCTCACCCGCAAGGCGGGGGGGAAGCGCGATGTGTCGTCTATTGCAGCCTAAGCGCATGCGCCCTTGGCCTGCTCCTCATCAGCCGCGCCGGCCAAACCCTGTGCCGACCCAACAGCCATCAGAATCACCGAAAAAAGCGGCGACGTTAAGGCTCTTCCCCAAAAGGTAGGGCACGATGTCGGAAAATGCTTGGTTTTCTGCGGGCGCCAAAATGTCGCACCGCACCATAAGCGCCACCGTGATGAAATTTTAGGCTCACTTCCAGCCGACGGCCGGGCAATTTAGCGGCGAGTCGTCTCGGTCTGCCACTCTTCCACGCTGGCGCCGGCAAGCGCCTGCACCCGCTCTTCGTCGGCGGCGAGCTCCTTGGCCGGGCCGGAATAGACGATGGCGCCGTCATCCAAGACATAGGCATGGTCGGCGACGGCGAGGCTCATACGGGCATTCTGCTCGACCAGCAGCACCGAGATGCCTTCGCTGCGCATCTGCTCCACCACGCGGAACACCTCGCGCACGACCAGCGGCGCGAGACCCTGGGACGGCTCGTCGAGCATCAGGAGCCGGGGGTTGAGCAGCAGCGCCCGGGCGATTGCCAGCATCTCCTGCTCGCCGCCGGAGAGCTGGCGCCCGCGATTCTGCCGGCGCTCGCCGAGCCGGGGGTGAGCTCGTAGATGCGGGCGATCGTCCAGGGGCCGCCGCGCTCGATCGGCACCTTGAGGTTCTCCTCGACGCTGAGATTGGGGAAGATGCGGCGACCCTCGGGCACGTAGCCGACGCCGGAGGCGGCGATGCGGAAGCTGGGCCAGCGCGTCGTCTCCTGGCCGAAGATGGTGATCCGGCCCTCGCGCGCCGGGGTCAGCCCCATCAGGCTGCGCAGCGTCGTCGTCTTGCCGGCGCCGTTGCGGCCGAGCAGCGTGGTGATGCGCCCGGACGCCACCTCGAGGCTCACGCCATGCAGGATGTGGCTCTTGCCATAATAAGTATGGAGCCCGGTCGCGCTGAGCGCCGTGCCGTTGGCGCCGGTCATGCGGCTTTGCCGAGATAGGCCGCCTGAACCGCTTCGTTGGCCGCGATCTCGGCCGGCGTGCCTTCGGCGAGCAGGCGGCCCTGGTCGAGCACGCTGATGCGGTCGGCGAGGTGGAAGACGACGCGCATGTCGTGCTCGATGAGGACGATGGTGAGGTTGCCGTCGCGATGCAGGCGGCGCACCAGCTGGGTCATCTCGTAGGTCTCCTGGTCGCCCATGCCCGCGGTCGGCTCGTCGAGCAGCAGCAGGCGCGGCCGCAAGGCGAGCGCCATGGCGATCTCGGCGGCGCGCTGATCGCCGTGGGCGAGCTCGCCGACCAGCCGGTCGCCTTTCTGGCCCAATCCGGCGAGCGTCAGGATCTCCTCGACGCGGCTCTGCATCGCTGCCGCGGCGGCGCGGCCGAGCCAGGGGCGCAGCCGATACCCCGCCGCCACCTCCGCGGCGATCAGCACGTTGTCGGCGACGGTGAGCTCCGGGAAGATCTCGGTGACTTGGAAGGTGCGGGCCATGCCGAGGGCCACGCGGCGATGCGCCGGCAGGCGCGTCACGTCCTGGCCGTCGAACGCGATCGAGCCGGCGGTCGGCGGGAAGAAGCCGCTGATGAGGTTGAAGAACGTGGTCTTGCCGGCGCCGTTGGGGCCGATGATGGCGCGCAGCTCGCCCGGCTCGACGGCGAGCGAGACCTCGCGGACGGCGACGAGGCTGCCGAAGCTCTTCGAGACGTTCGCCACCGTGAGGAAGCTCATCCCTGCCCCCGTCGCGGCAGGAACCCCAGCAATCCGCGCGGGAAGAACAGCACGACGACAACGAAGAGCAGCCCGATAAAGGACATCCAATTCATCGTCATGCTTGAGATGTAGTCCTCGAGCACGACGAAGACGGCAGCGCCCAGAAGCGGCCCCCAGAAGGAGCGCATGCCGCCCATCACCGCCATGATGACGAGATCGCCCGAGCGGCTGTAGTGGAGCTCGTGCGGATCGGCGAAGTTGTTGAGCAGCGCGTCGAGCCCGCCGGCGAGCGCCATGAACGCGCAGGAGACGACGAAGGCGAGCCAGATATGCTGCTCGATGGGAATGCCGAGGAACCGGGCGCGGCGCTCGTTCTCGCGGATGGCGAGCAATGTACGCCCAAACGGCGAGCGCAGCAGGAAGGCCATGAGCCCTATGGCGATGGCAAAGCAGCCCAGGACGAAATAGTAGAAGGCATTGGTGTTGTTCACTATGTCGATGGTGGTGAAGCCAAGATCGAGCGGCTGCCGGTGAAAGCCGCGCAGGCCGTCATCGCCGCCGGTCACGGAATGCCAGCGAAAGGCGATGTAGTAGAAGACCTGGCCGAAGGCGATCGTGACCATGGCGAAATAGACGCCCCGGCGGCGCACGATGAGCGCCCCGAGCAGCGCCCCGGCGACGCCGCCGAGGAGCATGCCAAGAACGAGGGCGAGCGGCGTGCTCGGTGCCAGGAATTTGAGCACGAGCCCCGTGCCATAGGCGCCGAGTCCGAAATAGGCGGCATGACCAAAGGACAACACGCCGGTGAAGCCCAATAGGAAATTGAGAGACATCGCGGCAAGCCCGAAGACCAGCACGCGCGTCCCCAGGGCGGTATAGCCGCCGACCAGCGGCATCCAATAGGGCGCCGCCACCAGCAGCAGCCAGATGACCGCGACCCAGAGCGATCGATGGGAAAGCTGCTTTGTCTGCGGCACGCTGACGGCGCTCATGACATCATGCCTTCTTCGCCGAAGAGGCCGCGCGGCCTTATGAGCAGCACGACGGCCATCATCACATACATCACCGCCTCGCTCGCCGAAGGGAAATAGACCGTGGTCACGCCGGTGGCGATGCCGATCAGCAAGCCGCCGACGACAGTGCCGCCGAGGCTGCCGACGCCGCCGACAATGATGGCGATGAAGCTCGGCATCAGATAGTCGTCGCCCATGGTCGGATCGAGGCGGAACTGGCCGGCCGCCAGAACGCCGCCTAAACCCGCCAGCAAGATGCCGACGCCGAAATTGAACGAGCGCAGGACACGCACGTTGACGCCGAGCGCGGCCACTGTTTCGAGATCGAGCGTTCCGGCGCGGATTCGGATGCCGAACCGGGTGTGGCGCAGCAGCATGAAGAGCAGCGCCACGATCAGCGCCACCACGCCGAGATTGAACAGCCGGTAGCGGGTGATGAAGAAAAGGCTGTCGGAGATCGGCTGCGCCAGGAAGGCCGGGATCGTCACCGGCAGGCCCTGGGCACCCCAGAGATAACGGATGCCGTCCTGGAAAATGAAGGCAAGGCCGAAGGTCAGCAGCAGGCTGTAGAGCGGATCACGGCCATAGAGGCGCCGGATAAGCGTCCACTCGATGGCGAGGCCGAACAGGGCGGTGAGAAAGGGCGCGAGCAGCAGCGCTCCCCAAAACCCGACATATTGCGTCAACTGGAAGGCGATGTAGCCGCCGAGCGCGAGAAAGCCGCCATGGGCGAAATTGATGATGCCGCTTAAATTGAGGATCAGCGACAGGCCGAGCGCCATCAGCACGAAAAAGGCGCCGGTCACCACGCCGTTGACGACGTTGAGGAGAATGAGGCTGTCCATGGTTCAGCTTGCCCGGCGCGAGCGCGATCGCCCTGACCGCTCCCGACCGCGCGGTTCGGAGATCACGGGTTTACACGCGTGCCGTAACGGCGTCAGACCGGCCATTGCAGCTTGCAGCCGGTCTCCTCCACCGGGCTCGCGACCTTGTCGCCGGCCACGAGGCTGCGCACCGTGAACATGTTGTCGGGATCGCCCTGCGGCGGATGCGCCTCGCCGACGAACACCGTGCTCATGAGCTCGTGATCACCGGCGCGATACGCGGGCGCGGCCGGCTGCAGCGCCACCTCGGGAGGCAGCTTGAAGTCGCTGAGCGCGTGCGCCAGCTTCACCGCGTCCAGGGTCTTTTCCTGATTGGCCAACAGCGCCGCGGTGTAGACGGAGGCATAGCCGAACCAGTTGCGCGCCGTCGCCGCCTGGCCGGTACGCTGCTTGATCGCCGCGTTGAATTCCTTCACCCCCGGGACGTTAGGCTGGTCCCACCACCATTCCATCGTCCACCAGCCGACGCGCGCCTCGTCCGGCACCGCGCGCAGGCTCTCGAGCTCGAACAGCGTGCCGCTTACCTGCATCTCCTTGTTGAGGCCGAACTGCACGAACTGCTTCAGGCTGTTGACCTGGTCGCCGCTGCCCATGACGTCGATGAGCACGTTGGGGCTGAAGGACTTCGCCTTGATGAGATAGGCCGAATAGTCGACCGTGCCGATCGGGATCAGGTCGCCCTGGTAAGTGCCGCCGGCGGCGGTCAGCCGCTTCACCAGCGACGCCTGCACCGAGTGGCCATAGGCGTAGTCGGGTGTGAGGAAATACCACTTCTTGCCGAACTTCTCGATCAGCACCTCGGCGACGGCGTTGGCGTCCATCGTCGTGGTGTTGCAGACGCGAAACACGTTCCATGAGCAGCCGGTGCCGGTGACCGTGTCGGTGTGCCCGCCCGAGACGATGTGCAGCACTTTCTTTTCGCTCGTCACCCCCGCCATCGCCTGGGCAATGGCGGAATTGACGTCGCCGATGATCACGTTGACCTCGTCCCGGTCGACGAGCTTGCGCGTCTTCTGCACGCCGGTGCCGACGTCGTTGGCGGAGTCCTCGACCAGCAGCTCGATCGACCGGCCGAGCATGCCGCCCTTCTTGTTGATCTCGTCGACGGCCAATTGTGCGCCGACGACCTCGTTGCGCGCGATCGCCGCATAGACGCCGGTCAGCGGGTCGACCATGCCGATCTTCACCGGCACCTCGCCGCGCGCCTGGATGATGAACGGAGACACAACCTGAAGGGCGCCGATGGCGGCACCTGCCTGGAGAACGGTGCGACGGCCCAGCCGGCCGGTCAGCCTACCAGCGTTCATAGAAACCTCCCTTATTTATATACGGCCTTGCGGCCGTTGCTTAGGTGCAGCAGTGTTCCTGAGCGCCCAGCCGTTGTCGATCAGAAACTCATGAATTTCCTGTCATGCGGATGGCTAGCTGCCGACCCGGACGGTATCGCTGAGGCCGCGCAGGCAGGCAATGACGCTCAACGGGGTGATCCGGCCGGTGCGAGGGTTCTCGGCCGAGGGGACGTTCTCGATGGTCATGGTGAGCCGGGCGCTGTCGGCCTCGAGCTCGATGCGATGGGTGTTGCGCTCGAGCGACGGATCGGCCCAGATCTCGAGCCGCGTGCGCTCGGGGCCGATGCCGGCCAGCGCCAGCGCGGCGGCGACGTTGACGTTCGCGGGAAAGCCCCGCGCTCCCTCGCGCGCCGTGCCGTCGAAAACCTTGAGCGGCCGGTCGAGGCCGGCCAGCGAAATGCCGTGCTCGACCAGATAGGGCGCCCCGGCGAGGCCGCCTGGCGGCTTGCGCGTCACCAGCTTGACCGAGCGGATCTCGCCCTCGGCGGCCGCGCGCACGGCATCAAGGCCGAGCAGCGCGCCGGTGGGCACGATGATGCGGGCGCCGCTCCGCCGCGCGCGGTCGATCAGGTCGAGATGATCGAGGAGCGCGCCGGCGCTGAGCGCCAGGAAGAGGCGGCCGGCGTCGATCGCGGGCTCGGCGATGGCGCGGAAAGCGGCGGCCGGCAGGCATTCGACAACGATGTCGGCGCAGTCGGCCAGCGCCGCCAGGGAGACCACGGGCGCGCCGATGCCGAGGGCGGCAAGGCGCGCCTCGGCGCGCGCGGGATCGCGTGCGGACAGCGCGGCAAGCGTCAGGCCGGGCAGGCCGGCGGCCAGCCGCCGCGCCACAGGCAGGCCGATGGCGCCAAGCCCGCCAAGCCCGACGCGCAGGGTCTTGTCAGCCGCCAATGCCATCGGCACAAACTCCTCGGGCGCGAGCCCGCCGCAGCATCGCAAGGCAGAATGGCTTTGCCAAGCGCCGCTCCGGCGACTTCAATGGGAGACGCGGGCGCAGTCATGGGTATGGGCACAGCAGCATGAGCGAGACCGAGGATTTCGTCGGCACCATGCCGGTCACCGAAAAACATCGCTTCGAGACCGCGCGGCTGGTGGCGTGGATGAGCGAGCATGTCGAGGGCTTCCACGGGCCGCTCGCGCTCGAGCAGTTCCGCGGCGGGCAATCGAATCCGACCTTTCGGCTCACCGCCGGCGGCAAGCGCTACGTGCTGCGGCGCAAGCCGCCGGGCAAGCTGCTGCCCTCGGCGCATGCCGTCGACCGCGAATACCGCGTCATCACCGCGCTCGCGACGACAGATGTGCCGGTGGCGCGGACCTATGCCCTCTGCACCGATGAGAGCGTGATCGGCACCGCCTTCTACGTCATGGACTGTGTCGAGGGACGCATCTTCTGGGACCCGACCCTGCCCGAGCTCGCGCCGGCCGAGCGCCGGCCGGTCTACGACGCGATGAACGCGGTGATCGCCGCGCTGCACAAGGTCGATTACCAGAAGATCGGGCTCGGCGATTTCGGCAAGCCCGGAAACTATTTCACGCGCCAGATCGACCGCTGGACCAAGCAGTACCGCGCGTCGGAGACCGAGCGGATCGAGGCGATGGATCGGTTGATCGCCTGGCTGCCGCAGAACGTGCCGGCGGATGACGAGACCTCGATCGTCCATGGCGACTACCGCCTCGACAACATGATCTTCGATCCGACCGAGCCGCGCGTGCTCGCGGTGTTGGATTGGGAGCTGTCGACGCTCGGCAATCCGCTCGGCGACTTCTCCTATCACATGATGACCTGGGAACTCGGGCCGGAGGCCTATCGCGGCCTCGGCGGCAAGGATCTGGCCGCGCTCGGCATTCCCACCAAGGAGGAGTACCGCGCGCTCTATTGCCGCCGCACCGGGCGCGACGCCATCGCGAATTGGGATTTCTATATGGCGTACAACATGTTCCGCTTGGCGGCCATCCTCCAGGGGATCATGGGCCGCGTCGTCGAGGGCACCGCCGCCAATCTGCGGGCGCGAGACTCCGGCGCCCGCGCCCGCGCCCTCGCCGAAGGGGGCTGGCGGCGGGTCGAGGCGATGAGCGGCCGGGGCTGAGCCCCGTTCTCCGTGAG
>JBKQTR010000490.1:0-3671 GCA_052143095.1 Allostellaceae bacterium | reverse complement strand
AAAGGCGCACTGCTTGAGGAAGATTGCTTCGTCGGCCTTGCGGCCTCCTCGCAATGACATTCGTTGCTTGTTGATCGCATGGGCAAGCGACTCGACGGATGCGCACTGTCGCGTGTTGCAATTCCATCGCCATCGCCGCCGCGCGTCTTTACACTCTCTCGCATGATCGTGCTGTTCACCGATTTCGGCCTTGCCGGGCCCTATACCGGGCAGATGAAGGCGGTGCTGCACCGTCTCGCGCCCGGCGTGCCGGTGGTCGACCTCTTTGCAGACGCGCCGAGTCGCAACCCCAAAGCGGCGGCTTATCTCCTCGCGGCTTATGGCGCCTGGTTCCCGCCGGGCACGGTGCTGCTGGCGGTGGTCGATCCCGGCGTCGGCGGCGCCCGCGCGCCGCTGCTGGTCGAGGCCGAGGGGCGGCTTTACGTCGGCCCCGACAACGGCTTGTTCGAACTGGTCCGCCGCCGCGCGCCGGGGGCGCGGATCTCGGAGATCGTCTGGCGGCCCGAGGCGCTCGCGGCGAGCTTCCACGGCCGCGATCTCTTCGCGCCGGTGGCCGCCATGCTGGCGCGCGGCGACCGCCCGGCCTCCGAGCCCCGCCCGCCCGAATTCGGCCGCCGCGCCGACGGGCCCGACGATCTCGCCGAGATCGTCTATATCGACCAGTACGGCAACGCGCTGACGGGCTTGCGCGCCGCGCAGCTCTCCGCCGACGCCCGGCTCCTCGCCGGCGGGCGCAGCATCGCCCGCGCCCGCGTCTTTTCCGCGGTCCCGCCAGGCGCGCCGCTCTGGTACGAAAATTCGAACGGCCTTGCGGAGATAGCGGTCAATCTTGGCCGCGCGAATGAGATGCTGGGGCTCGCGATCGGTAGCAGCGTGAAGATCGAAGCGTAAGAAGCCGTCAGCCATCAGCTATCAGCTGTCAGCCATCAGCAAAAGGACGCAGCTGATCGCTGACTGCTAATAGCTGGTGGCTGACAACTCCCTTTTCCCCTTGCCCGACTCGGCCCCGCTCGTGTCTCCTGCCGCCATGCCCGATTTTGTGTTGGAGATGTGCTGCTCGGGCCTGGTCTGCGGCGTCGACGAGGCCGGGCGCGGGCCGCTGGCGGGACCCGTGGTGGCGGCGGCGGTGATCCTCGACCGGCGGCGGCTCCCCAAGGCGCTGCGCCACGGGCTCGACGACAGCAAAAAACTCTCGCCGCCGGAGCGCGAGGAATTCGCCGCGCTGCTCTATGGTTGCGCCGGCGCCGAGATCGGCATCGGCGCCGCCAGCGTCATCGAGATCGACCGCCGCAACATCCTGCAGGCGACGCTCGCCGCCATGTGCCGCGCGGTGGCGGCCCTCCAGCGCCGGCCCCACATCGCGCTGGTCGACGGCAACGTGCCACCGCCGCTCTCCTGCCCGGTGCGCACCGTCATCGGCGGCGACGGCCTCTCGCTCTCCATCGCCGCCGCCTCGGTCATCGCCAAGGTGACGCGCGACCGGCTGATGCGCCGCCTGGCGCAACGCTATGGCGGCTATGGCTGGGAGACCAATGTCGGCTACGGCACCCCCGAGCATCAGCAGGCCCTCAAGCTATTGGGGCTCACGCCGCATCACCGACGATCCTTTGGGCCGGTTCAGCTCTCCCTCGGATTCGAGTCGAACGAATCCCTCTAAATATCTGATTCTAAAAAAGATTGACCCGACGGGCGTAGGCGCGCACAGTGGCGCGACTCGAGGGGGGAGCGCAGATGGCGCGGGCGGACGAGCTGGCGGACGGCGAAATATTGGTCGGCGACTGCGTCGAGCTGATGGGCCGGCTGCCGGAGGGCTCGGTCGATCTCATCTTCGCCGACCCGCCCTACAACCTTCAGCTCGGCGGCGAGTTGCTGCGCCCCAACCACAGCCGCGTCGACGGCGTCGAGGAGGAATGGGACCGCTTCGCCGATTTCGCCGACTACGACCGCTTCTCCCGCGCCTGGCTCGATGCGGCGCGCCGGGCGCTGAAGCCCGACGGCGCGCTTTGGGTCATCGGCAGCTATCACAATATATATCGCGTGGGCGCGCTGCTGCAGGATCTCGGCTTCTGGATCCTCAACGACATCGTCTGGCGCAAGACCAACCCGATGCCCAATTTCCGCGGCCGGCGCTTCACCAACGCGCATGAGACCCTGCTGTGGTGCGCCCGTTCCGAGGACGCGCGCTACACCTTCAACTACGAGGCGATGAAGGCGCTCAACGAGGATCTGCAGATGCGCAGCGACTGGCTGCTGCCGCTCTGCGGCGGCCCCGAGCGGTTGAAGCGCGACGGCAAGAAGGCGCATCCGACGCAGAAGCCCGAGGCGCTGCTCCACCGCGTGCTACTGGCCTCGACGCGGCCGGGCGACCTCGTGCTCGACCCCTTTTTCGGCACCGGCACCACCGGCGCGGTGGCCAGGCGGCTCAACCGCCGCTTCATCGGCATCGAGCGCGAGGCGGAATACGCGGCGCTCGCCCGCCAGCGCATCGCCGCCATCGAGCCGGCGGCGCTCGACGCCGTCACCCTCGCCGCCAAGCGCGAGGAGCCGCGCATCCCCTTCGGCACACTGGTCGAGCGCGGGCTGCTCAAGCCCGGCGAGGTGCTGATCGACGCCTCCGGGCGGTTCCGCGCCAAGGTGCGCGCCGACGGCACGCTGATCGCCGCCGAGGCGCGCGGCTCGATCCACCAGGTCGGCGCCCTGCTGCAAGGGGCGCCTGCCTGCAACGGCTGGGCCTTCTGGCATTTCCTGCACAAGGGCCAGCGGGTCTCGATCGACGTGCTGCGCCGCAAAATCCGGGCCGAGATGGAAGCGGGCGGCGCGCCAGCCCATTGACCTTTCCCTTCCGCCTCGTCTACCCTTCTTCCATGCAGACCACCGGGTGCAACGGCCTTCGACTTATCGCCCCGACGCTCTGAGGAGCGTCGGGCCTTCGGCCGTTTCGCCCCCGTTGTGTCCCTTGAGGTCTGCATCATGCCTTCCCCTGTCGCACTCCCATCATCCGCGGTCTCTGCACGCCTCTTGAGCGCGCGACTTAGCGCCGGCCGTCGAGCCTGACCGCTCGTCGGCCGCCTGCGTCTCGCGTGCCGCTATCTCGACAGGAGTTCCGTGCCATGACCGCCATGCCGACCCACAAATACCGCGCCTTCGCCCCCATTCACCTGCCCGACCGGCAATGGCCGTCGCGGGTCATCGAGCGCGCGCCGATCTGGTGCAGCGTCGATCTGCGCGACGGCAACCAGGCGCTGGTCGAACCGATGGGGCCCGACCGCAAACGGCGTATGTTCGACCTGCTGGTCAAGCTCGGCTTCAAGGAGATCGAGGTCGGGTTCCCGGCCGCCTCGGAAACCGATTTCGCCTTTGTCCGCGAACTCGTCTATCGGGACCTGGTACCCGAGGATGTGACGATCCAGGTCTTGACCCAGGCCCGCCCCGAACAGATCGAGCGCAGCTTTGCGGCGATTCGCGGCGCCCGCCGGGCGATCATGCATCTTTACAATTCGACCTCGACCTTGCAGCGGCGCGTCGTCTTTGGCCTCGACAAGGGCGGCATCATCGACATCGCGGTCAACGGCGCGCGGCTGATCCGCGAACTCGCCGAGCGGATGCCGCAGACGCAGGTCCTCTATCAGTACTCGCCCGAAAGCTTTACCGGCACCGAGCTCGATTTCGCG
>JBKQTR010000489.1:0-3501 GCA_052143095.1 Allostellaceae bacterium | reverse complement strand
GCACGCGACGGCTTTTTTCGCTAGGAAATCCCGCCCTCGAACATCTCGGCGAGTTCATGGCGAGTGTCTCAGGCAGAGCGCCCGAGCTATGCAGAATACCAGCGCCGGCTGCGCTAAGGAAGGCCGCCAGCAGGTCGCCCGGGATGAGCAGTTGCTCAGCCGGGGTCCGCGTTCGAGTCCGGCCTCGACACGATGCACCGGAACGACTGGTAATGGCGGATTCCGGCCCGTCGTCGGACCGAACTTGAACGGTAGCAAAGGGTCGATATGACCCGTTCGGCAAGCCGTCGGCGAACGACCGGTATTTAGCGCACAGCGGTCGTCCACCGCGTAGTCATTTGCGACTGAGATCCCCCGATAGGCCTGGGACCCCCTTTCGCAGTGCCGCCGTCCGCTGCGTCGTCGTCGCATGAGTGAAATCCCCCTGCGGACGTGACCATACGCTGTGCTTCCACAATCCGGATTTCCCTATACAGCTCGTCTCTCGTCCGAAAGCCCAAGTGCGAAGGACGAAGATTTCCCGCGTAGCGGGGTCCAGGCTGTTCGAGCCGACCGGTAGCAGTTTCGCGCGCTATGTGCTGCGCCAGCGGCTCTTGAAGTGCCGCGACGCGGTCGCCGGCGCGACCGGAACCGGCCGGTCGGGGGTGGATATCGCTTTTCAATCGCGTCGGCCGCGCTCACCGAGCGCGGCTGCAGGCTTGTGCTCCATGAGACACGATCTTGCGCTCACTGAGAAGACGGCGCCGCCGCGGGGACCCTATGACTCCGCCCGCCTGATCGGCGCGCATGGGGCGCGCCGGGGCGCAAGCTTATGGTTAAATCATGCAGACGCGGATCGCCGGCGCGACCGAAGACCGTGCCGTGATAGGCGAGGATGCAGGTCGCGTACGCATGGCGCTCTGGCTGGCTACGCCTCTATTCACCGGCGCCGCCATCATGGCTCAGGAGCTTGTCGCCTTCAGGCTCTACGCCCGCTACTTCGGATACTCGATCTACGTCTGGGGCAGCATGATATCGGTCGTGATGGCGGCGCTCGCCCTGGGCTATGCGCTGGGCGGTCGGATAGCTGATCGCAGCCGAACCGACTTTCCTCCTTACGGCGTGCTTCTCGGCAGCGCGCTCTACCAACTTGGCGTCCTCTTCGCCGTTCATTCCGTGCTTCCCGCCTCTGCGAACATGGGAGACTTCACCGGGACCGCGCTCGCCAGCCTGTTCGTCTTCGCTCCGCCAATGACGGCGATGGCCACAGCTTGCCCCTTCCTGATCCGACTGCTGGCGCGTTCGTGACGGGTCGGAGCGTTGGCCGGAAAGATCTATGCGATTTCCACAATCGGCGGCATCGCCGGAGTTCTCGCGACGAGTTTCTTCCTGGTGCCGCAACTCGGGACGCAGAAGACGTTGGAGGCGATCTGTCTTTTGTCAGCGGCGACGGCCGTGTCCGGTTTGCGCCGCCTGTCTGGAGCGGCGACACGGTTTGGGCGGTGGACCCGCCCTATAACTTCGTGCGCGTGGTCCGCAAAGGCGGGTGGTTGATCCTCAAACTGAACGGCGATGGCGGCGCGCACACCATTCGAGACCAAGGCGGCGGCTGGACGGGTCACTACTTCGACTATTTCGCACTAGGGCCCTTGCTCGCGCCGGCCCAGACTCTGCTCGTGCTGGGCCTCGGCGGCGGCGGCTCTATTGCCTCCACGAGGCTCACCGCGCCAGAAGTCATGGTCGACGCTGTGGAGATCGATCCGAAGGTGGTCGAGGCGGCCGATCGCTATTTCGGATTGAGCTCCGAGGACGGCAGGCTCCAGGTTCATGTCGCCGATGCGCGTCCCTGGCTCGCGGGAAATCGGCGCCGGTACGACCTCGTGTACGTCGATCTTTATCAGGGCGGGCCTTACATCCCGTTTTACCTCGCCACCGTCGAGTTCTTCCACGCTATTCGTGCGCACATGTCCCCCGACGGGGTATTGATGATGAATCTGTTTGGCGACGGTTCACGGCAGGAGCTGCTGGTGTCGATCCTCGCGACGTTGGAGCGGGTCTTTCCCTCTGTTGTGGTCCTTTCGGTCGGCTACGGCAACCGCATGCTTCTCGCATTTCCAAAAGGAAACTTCGAAAGACGCCATTCGCGACCGGCTTGCAAATTTCGACGGCGATCAGGCGGTCAAACGCCTCGCAAGGCGCGCGGCGCAGCAGATCACCGATGTCGAGGTGGCGGACGGAACCGTCGTCTTCACCGACGATTATACGCGGCGCATGCTGAACGGAGGCTGAGGCGCCGCGACAGCTCTGACGCGATCCGGAACGCGCCAGCTCGAGCGCGCCTTCGACCTGCTCCCCGGATGTCGCGCGGGCTCGCTTCGCCGGCGGAATTGGCATAGCGATAGCTTGCGCGCTTCGGGCGAACGCTGGCCCAAGGGGGCGCCGATGCGGATCCGTTTTTCCACCGACAACCTGCCGGCGCAGGACCGCGTGAGGTTCTGGTGTGATTACTTCGCCCAGCAGGTGCAGAGCTTCACGCCGGGCGAGGTTCCGGACGCCGAGGCCTTCCGCGCCGAGGCCAGTGGGCAGGCCGCTGGCGGATTTGCGCTGCTCGACATCGAGGCGGGACTCGAGAGGGCCCGGCGGACCGCGGCCGACGTCGCCAAGGACAAGACGGAGGCATTCTTCATTCGCCGGTTCCGTCGGCCGCTGATCTGGAAGGCCGCCCCCAAAAGCACGCCGGTCGACCTCGTGCACGAGCCCGGCGATTTCTGCATAAGCTCGAGCGAATGGCGATTCGACGCGGAATCGAAGGGCGCCGCGTCGTTCACCGTGCTGGTCATCCCGCAGGCCGCACTCTCGCCGCTTCTGGCCGGGGGCCGCCTGGCGCGCCCCTTCCGGCTGCCCGGCGCCTCGCCGATCGGCTCGCTCCTCGCCGCTGCCGTCGATGCGGCGAAGGCGCAGGTTCCGCTCCTTCCCGACGAACTCGGCGAAGCCGTGCTGCGCAACCTCTCCGGCCTGGTGGCGTTGGCGTGCGGGACCTCCGACGAGGGAGCGGAGCAGGGGCGGAGGTCGGTGCGGTCGGCGCAGCTCGCAGCGGTCAAACGGCACATCGATCTCTGTCTCGCCGATCCCGGCCTGACGCCCGCGAACGTCGCCGCCGCGCTCGGCGTCTCGCCGCGTCAGCTGCATCGGCTGTTTGAGCCGAGCGGCAACAGTTTCGCGCGATACGTGTTGCGTCAGAGGCTGCTCAAGTGTCGCGACGCGATCGCCGGCGCAACCGGAACCGGCCGGTCGGTCGTGGACATCGCGTTCGGCTGGGGGTTCAACAGTATGGCGACGTTTTATCGGGCGTTCGCAAGCGAGTTCGGCGCCGCCCCCGTGGCGCTTCGCGAGGCGTCGCGCGGAGGCGATTGAGTGGGGCCGACCGGGGAGCGGCGCATGCGGTTCCGGCGTTGGGCGACGCTCGGAGCCGCGCATGGGCGAGACAAGGAGAGCTATCGTGAACGCGACGCAGCAGGAACT
>JBKQTR010000488.1:0-3616 GCA_052143095.1 Allostellaceae bacterium | reverse complement strand
CAAATCTCTCGTGAACGAGGGTGAAGACGGCCGGGCGCGGCCACCCCGTTCGCCGCGCCCGGCCGACCAATCTCGGGGGATTGGTCTCAATGACGCGTCTCATTCCTCTCGTCCTGTTGGCGCTGCTGGCGCTGGCGCCGCTGTCCGGCGTGTCGCGCGCCGAGGATCTCCCGGGCGCGGCAGGCGCCGATCTCAAAGACCTCGTCGGCCAGCTCGTCGCCGATGATTTCGACAGCAAGATCGCCGCGATCCATGCGCTGGGCGCGCTCGGCGACGGTCGCGCCATTCCCGTGCTCAAGGCGCTAGAGGATGGCGCGCTCTATACCACCGCCGACCACAAGCTCGTGATCGCCGAGCCGGAGGGCGACACGTTCAAGCTCTACGATCCCGTCGATCACGCGGCGCTCGGCGAGGCGAGCGGCGACGACATCGAGAAGGTGCGCGTCAACAACCGCATGCGCAGCGAGATCGACGCGGCGCTCGGCAGCCTGACGCTGTTCAGCAGCAATGCCTCGGACCGCCTCGTCGCGGCGGAGGAGGAGCTGAAGCATCCGCTGGCCGAGCGTGCCGACGCGCTGCAGAAGGCCTACGCCGCCGAGCCCGACGCGGAGGTCAAGGCGGCGCTGGCGCTGGCGCTCGCCGCCGCGCGGCTGCGCAGCGGCGACAAGGAGCAGCGCTTGGCGGCGGTCAGCCTACTCGCCTCCTCGACCGACCCCCAGGTCCGCAGCCTGCTCATCGACCAGCGCGACGCCTCCGACGATCCCGACATCAACCGCGCGATCGACGCCGCGCTGAGCTCGATCAACAACCGGCTCAAGTTCATCGGCGTCGCCGTCACGCTGTTCGAGGGGCTGAGCCTCGGCAGCATCCTGCTGCTGGCCGCCATCGGGCTTGCCATCACCTTCGGCGTCATGGGTGTCATCAACATGGCGCATGGCGAGATGATCATGCTCGGCGCCTACACCACCTTCGTCGTGCAGCAGCTGTTCCGCGGCTTCCTGCCGCCGCAATGGATCGACGCCTATCTCATCGCCGCCGTTCCCGCCGCCTTCCTCGTCACCGGCGCGGTCGGCATCGCGCTCGAGCGCGGCATCATCCGCTTCCTCTACGGCCGGCCGCTCGAGACCCTGCTCGCCACCTGGGGCGTCAGCCTGGTGCTGCAGCAGCTGGTGCGCTCCATCTTCGGCGCGCCCAACAAGGAAGTGTCGAACCCGTCCTGGATGACCGGCGGCTTCGAGCTCATCGGCGGCGCCACCATCACCTGGAACCGCATCGTCATCCTGGGCTTCTGCTTCGTCGTGCTCGGCGTCCTGGCCTTGGTGCTGCGCCGCACCACCTTCGGGCTGCATATGCGCGCGGTGACGCAGAACCGCGAGATGTCGTCGGCGATGGGCATCCGCACCGCCGCGGTCGACGCGCTTACCTTCGGCCTCGGCTCCGGCATCGCCGGCATCGCCGGCGTGGCGCTGTCGCAGATCGGCAATGTCAGCCCCAATCTCGGCACCATCTACATCGTCGACAGCTTCATGGTGGTGGTGTTCGGCGGCGTCGGCTCGCTGCTCGGCACGCTGGCCGGCGCCATGACGCTGGGCATCGTCAACAAGCTGCTCGAGCCGGTCGCCGGCGCCGTGCTCGGCAAGGTCGTGGTGCTGGTGGCGATCATCCTCTTCATCCAGAAGCGGCCGCGCGGCCTGTTCGCGCTCAAGGGCCGCGCGGCGGAGGGCTGAGCCATGCCCCGCGCCGACAGCCTCTTCACGCTGCGCGGCTGGGCGTGCTTCCTCCTGCTCGGCGCCGTGCTCATCATCGGCGTGCCGCTGCTCAACACGCTGCCCCAGAGCTCGGCGCTGCAGCTGCCCGATTACCTGGTGCCGCTGCTGGGCAAATACGCCTGCTACGCGCTGCTCGCCCTCGCGCTCGATCTCGTCTGGGGCTATGCCGGCATCCTCAGCCTCGGCCACGGCGCCTTCTTCGCGCTCGGCGGCTATGCCATGGGCATGTATCTCATGCGCGAGATCGGCACGCGCGGCGTCTATCGCGACCCGATCCTGCCGGATTTCATGGTGTTCCTGAACTGGAAGCAGCTGCCGTGGTACTGGTACGGTTTCGACCATTTCGCCTTCGCAGCGGCGATGGTGGTGCTGGTGCCGGGGCTGCTCGCCTTGGTTTTCGGCTGGTTCGCCTTCCGCTCGCGCGTCACCGGGGTCTATCTCTCGATCATCACCCAGGCGCTGACCTATGCGCTGTGGCTCGCCTTCTTCCGCAACGACATGGGCTTCGGCGGCAATAACGGCCTCACCGACTTCAAGGACGTGCTCGGCTTCGACCTGCATGCGGCCTCGACCCGGCGCGGGCTCTATATCGCCTCGGTGATCGCGCTGGGGCTGGGCTATCTCGCCTGCCGCTTCATCACCCGCTCGAAGCTCGGCCGGCTGCTGCTGGCGCTGCGCGACGCCGAGAGCCGGGTGCGCTTCCTGGGCTATTCCGTCGATAACGCCAAGCTCTTCACCTTCACCGTCTCGGCCGTGCTGGCGGGCATCGCCGGCGCGCTCTACGTGCCGCAGGTCGGCATCATCAATCCCAGCGAGTTCTCGCCGGGCAACTCGATCGAGATCGCTATCTGGGTCGCCGTCGGCGGCCGCGGCACGCTGCTGGGCGCGGTGATCGGCGCGGTGGTGATCAACTTCGCCAAGACCTGGCTCACGGGATCGATGCCCGAGGCCTGGCTCTTCGTCCTCGGCGGGGTCTTCATCCTGGTGACGCTGGCCTTCCCCCAGGGCATTCTCGGGCTCGTCGGCCAGCTCCGCTTCAAATCGCCGCGCCCGCCGGCGGCGCCGGTGCCGGGCGAGGAGGGCGCGCCATGACCGCTGCCGATATGCTGCTCTATCTCGACGGCGTCACCGTCAGCTTCGACGGTTTCAAGGCGCTCAACAACCTGTCGCTGTTGGTCGAGCGCGGCGAGATCCGCTCGGTCATCGGCCCCAACGGCGCCGGCAAGACGACGATGATGGACGTCATCACCGGCAAGACCCGCCCCGATGCCGGCACCGTGCTGTTCGACGGCGGCACCGATCTGACGCGGCTCGACGAGGCCGCCATCGCCAATCTCGGCATCGGCCGCAAGTTCCAGAAGCCGACGGTGTTCCAGAACCTCACCGTCTTCGAGAATCTCGAGCTGGCGCAGAAATGCCCGCGCGGCATCCTGCGCACGCTCACCGCCTCGCTGCCCGGCCGCCAGCAGCACGAGATCGCCGAGACCATCCGCATGATCGGGCTTGCTGGGCGCGAGCGCGCGGTGGCCGGCGCGCTGAGCCACGGCCAGAAGCAATGGCTCGAGATCGGCATGCTGCTGATCCAGGATCAGCGCCTGCTGCTGCTCGACGAGCCGGTGGCGGGCATGACCGACCGCGAGACCGAGGCGACGGCGCAGCTGGTGCTGTCGCTGGCCGGCACGCGCACTATGATCGTCGTCGAGCACGACATGGAGTTCGTGCGCAGCCTCAATTCCCGCGTCACCGTGCTCCACGAAGGCTCCGTCCTCGCCGACGGCACCATCGATCACGTGCAGAACCAGCCTGCCGTCATCGAAGTCTATCTCGGACGCTGACCTCATGCTCAA
>JBKQTR010000487.1:0-3496 GCA_052143095.1 Allostellaceae bacterium | reverse complement strand
GCGCGCGATCTTCACCGCCGCGAGCAAGGCCCAAGTGGCCGCCGATTGGATGCACGCCCAGCAGCCTGCGGCGAAGGAGATCGCTGCCTAGCTTCATCGCATCCGGCGCGCCGGCAGACCTTACGGGGGCGCGGGGTGCTTCGACGCGCGACGCCGACGCTCCGCAAGGATCTAACGTCGCCGGCGATCGGTCATCATTCGCCAACCACCGATCTCCCCGCGCCTCCGCAGACCCCCGACGCACCAGCCGGTCTTGCCGTCGATCCGGCAGATGTCGATGCAAGGCGCCTGAACAGCCACGCTAGGCCGCCTCCGCCAAGGTCTGCGCCTCCGTCTTCGGCGGAGCGGGTCCAGTGCTCTCGCGGTCAGCAGCTGGCAGGAGGCGCGCCGAGTTGAGGATGAACGCCATCTCCGATGCGACGTGGATGAAGGCGGCCATCAGCGGGTTCAAGATGCCGACCGCCGCCAGACCGATCCCCACGACGTCGACAACGATCGTGCCGGCGAAGTTCTGCCAGATGATGCGACGCGTGCGCCGGGCGATCGCGAGCGTATCGACAAAACGGGCCAAGTCGTTGCCGAGGAGCACGACGTCGGCGCTCTCGCGCGCGACGTCAGTTCCGGAGCCCATCGCGACCCCCACGTCGGCTTCCGTGAGCGCCGGAGCGTCATTGATTCCGTCGCCGAGCATGGCGACTGAGCGGCCCTGCGCCTTCAGCGTCCTGATCCGCGCCAGTTTCTCGACCGGCAGCAGGTCAGCCTCCACGTCGTCGATCCCGAGGGATCGGGCCACGGCGTCAGCCACCGCCCTGGTGTCGCCCGTCAGGAGAACGGTGCGCAGCCGCATTCGCCCGAGCGCCTCGATCGCGCGCTTGGCCTCAGGCCGCACGGTGTCGGCGACGGCGATGGCGCCTAACAACCGGCCGTCTCGGGCCACAAAGATCTCGGATGCCGCCTCAACGCCTGCGGCAAGGCCCGCGGGCACGCCGACGCCGCGATCGGTCATGAGCGCGCGATTGCCAACGTGGACGGTGGCGCCGCCGACAACGGCAGTGATGCCCCGGCCCGGCGTGTAGTCGAAGCGCTCGGGCTCGACGATCGGGCGCCCGTGGTCGCGGGCGTAGGCCACGATCGCCTGGCCAAGCGGGTGCTCCGATCGCGCTTCGGCAGCCGCGGCCGCATCGAGGACCTCGTCGGACGACAACCCTTCCGCCGGAACGATCACCTGAACTTCCGGCCGGCCGAAGGTGAGCGTGCCGGTCTTGTCGAGGACGATCGTGTCTACCCGGCCCAGAGTCTCCAGATAGAGGCCGCCCTTGATGATCGCGCCGAGTCGCGCCGCGCGACCGATGCCCCCCCAGGATCGCGAGCGGCGTCCCAGCAGCAATGCCACACGCGCCAGCCACGATCACGACCGAGATGGTCGAGCGCATGTCCCGGGTGATCAGGAACGTCAGGGCGGCCGATGCGAGCGCAAAGTAGACGAGGTAACCCGCCATGCGATCGGCGAGCCGCTGGACGGGCGCGCGCGAGCGCTCCGCAGTCTCCACGGCTTCGATGATCTTGCCGTAGCTTGTGTCGCGGCCGATCCTCTCGGCTCGGATCTCGAGCGCCCCGGACTGGTTGATCGAACCTGCGTAAACCGGCGCGCCGGCGGTCTTCTCGACCGGCATGGACTCGCCCGTGATCCGGGCTTGGTCGAGGAACGAATGGCCGCTCAGCACGGCGCCGTCGACCGGCACCCGGCCACCCGGATTAACTAGCACCGCGTCGCCGACCTTGAGGTCGTCAGCGTGGATGTCGCTGATGGCGCCTGCCCGGCGCACCGAGACCGAGCGCGGCAGGAAGTCGAGAAGATCCCCGATGGCCTTGCGGCCCCGCGAGACCGTCATGCCCTCCAGGACCTCCGCGACCAGCACGAACAAGGTGATGACTAAAGCGGTGAAGAACTCGCCGATCGCTGCAGCGGCGACGATCGCGATGCTCATGGATAGCTCCATGGTCATCCGCCGCTCGACGATGTTCTCGAACGCCTCCTTGCAGATCGGCCAACCACCGATCAGCAGGCCGGCGACGCCGATCACGCTGACGGCCGCGACAGGTTCCCACACCCGGAACCAGACCAACGCCGCGGCCAGCGCGACCAAGCCGATGCGTAGCGCTTCCTGCCACTCGAAGGCGTGCTCATGCTCGTGATCGTGTTCAGCGTGATCGTGATCGTCGTGGCAATGAGCGTGGTGCGCGTCCGGCTCCGCCGTCGGCGCAGTCGTTCGCGCCTGAGCCTCATCGGCAAGCGTGGCGGCATCGGATCGGGCGTCATGCAGCGTCATGGCGGCGAGTCCTCGTCGTTATTTCAGGTAGGCGCGGACAACGTCGATGAGCTGTTCTGCACCGCGCGCCCGCTCCACGTCGTCGTCATGTGCCGGATCGGAGACGTGGACCCGGATGTGATCCTCCATCACCTCGGCCATCAGGCCATTGGCGGCTCCGCGGACCGAGACAACGAGTTGCATGACCTCGGCACATCCCGCCTCGGCCTCCAGCGCGCGCTCGATTGCCTCCACTTGGCCGCGGAGACGACGAACACGGTTCAACAGCTTGCTTTTCTCTTTGACCGTGTGACCCATAAGTTCGTCCCATATAGCATAGGGGGTATAGTATATACTCCCCCCGGCGGGGCTGCCAATGTCGAGCACGGCGGATCGAAGCCTGCTCGGACGCTTGACTGTCAGGATAAGTCGCCGAACTCACCGCCTCATTCGTGCTCGCGGACCTCTGCATCGCGCACCATCCCCGCCCCGATCACGCCGCCTACGTCGCCTCGTGGCTGCGCGTGCTGAAGAATGACCCTCGGGCAATCTTCGCCGCTGCGAGCAAGGCCCAGCAGGCCGCCGACTGGATGTGGGCGCAGCAGCCCAAAGCCGAGGAGCTGGCCGCGTGACCAGCAGCTTCTGCCGCGCCACGCACCATCGGACAAGCGCGCGCTGTTAATCGGCCTCGCTGCGTTCGAGCACGCAGGCGGCGTCGAGGGAGCCATCGTGTTCGCCTACGCCAAGGCGGCGGCGCGGGCGTGCGACCTGTCTGCGGAGCTCGGCCGGCGGGCGCAAAAGCTGCTAGCGGCCCAGCCGAAATTGCGCGCCAAGGGGGCAGGGGCTGCGCTCGAGGCGCTGCTCGACGACGACTCCTTGAGCGCGTCCTCAAGAATCGGCGGGCAAATATCGGAGCGCGCGGCGCGACGGCTGTTCGACCGGCTGGTCGTGCTCGGCGCGATCCGCGAGCTCACCGGACGCGCGACGTTCCGGCTCTACGGGCTTTGAACGATGGCGCGCGGCCGCAATTCTTCAGCTGACCTCGACCTCGACGACCTGCCGGCGCCGGCCCGCTGGCGCGAATGGATGGGGCGCATCGAGGCGATCATTTTCGCCTCCGCCGAGCCGGTCTCGCGCGAAAATCTCGCCCGTGTGGTGGGCAAGGCGTGCAACCTCGAGCTCAACAT
>JBKQTR010000486.1:0-4536 GCA_052143095.1 Allostellaceae bacterium | reverse complement strand
GGCGCGCGAAGCGCGCCATTCTTCGCTTCTCCGTGACCTCCGTGTCTCCGTGGTCAATCCTTCCCACCCAGCGGCCGGACGGCGCATGCGATTGCTCCCCCTCAAGGGGGGAGGGGCAGAGATAGGTGGATGCGGTGGCGCGCAAGCGGCGGCCTACTTGCTCGCGTCGGCCCTCTGGTTGATCCAGGGCGGCAGGATCATCTTGCCGTTGGCGAGCTCCTTCGGCCAGACGATGACGCGCTTGCCGTCGTTCTGCCATTGCACATAGAGCAGGTTGATGAGGCCCGGCCCGGGCTTCACGTCGTGCTCGTCGTCGAAGACGTAAGTGCCCTGGGTCCCGAGATACTTGGTCTTCTCGAGCTCGGGGACGACCTTCTCCGGGTCGGTGGTCTTGGCGCGCTCGACCGCCTCGGCATAGAGGTAGGCCGCGTCATAGGCGCCGGGCGCGGTATAGACCGGCGGCCGGCCGAACTTGGCGGTGAACGCGTTCCAGAACGGCATGGTCTTGGGGGTCAGCGGCTCCGCCAGCAATCCCAGGCTCACGGTCTCACTGATCGACTTGCCGCCGATGCGGGCGAAGAAGTCGGGATCCTGCCCCTTCACGTCGATGCCGCCGATCGGCATCGGGAATTTGGCGTCGTACCATTGCTTGACGAAGACGTCGGAATTGGCGTGCGAGACGATGACGACGAGGTATTGCGCGCCGCTGTCCTTGACGGTGCTGAGCAGCGGCGAGAAATCCGACATGTCGGGATCGAAGAGCTCGAGCATCGCCACCTTGACGCCGGCCTTCTCGACGTTCTCCTTGAGCACCGGCGCCAGATCCTGCACCCATTTGGCGTTCTCGCCGACGATGGCGATGGTGGTGAAGCCGAGATCGCCCTTGACCTTGCCGGTGACGAAGCCCGCGAGCTGGTCGGCCTGGCGCACCGCGTTGATCGGGTTGACACGGAAGATGTATTTGAAGCGCTTGTAGTTCTTCTTGACGAAGTCGGTGATCGAGGGCGAGGCCGCGCCGATGCCGAGATAGATCGTCTTGGCCTCGGCGATATGCGGCTCCTGCGCCAGCGTGACGCCGCTGTTGTAGCCGCCGATGAGCACGTCGACATGATCGTCGGATGTCAACTTCTTGACCGCCGCGACGCCTTGCTGCGGATCCATGGTCTCGTCGGCGACCACCATGGTGAGCTTCCGCCCCATCACGCCGCCCTTGGCGTTGATCTCGTCGATGGCGAGCTGGGTCGCGTCAACGGTGTCGCGCCCGACCTGAAGCTGGATCGGCGCGGTAACGCCGATGACGATCGGCTTCTCATCCGCCAGCGCGACCGTGGCGCCGGCGACGAGGGCCAGCGCGGCGAGCGCAAGGGGCGTTATCAGGCGTCGCATATGGATGTCCTCCCGGGAGTTGTACGAAGGGCGAGGGGCCATGGGGCTCTTGTTTTGCGCCAGCATGCGGCACCACCGGGGGTTTGGCAAGCGACGGGGAGGCGCCGCGCGCCGGCCGCCGGCGGGGAGCAGGGTAGGCCACTGGCCCGCGGCCACTGACTCAAAATTTCCCGTGTGCCACTGGCGCACCGCGCGCCGGGCATCGCGGCGTTTCGGGGAGACGGGGGCACACGCTTCCGGTGTAGGCAGGAGAGCTGCATCGGACCTCGACCCTACGTCGCCGGTGTACACCGTCGACAAAAAATCTCCGTACGCCGACGGCGTAGGGAGACGCCTGAGAGAGCGCCAGAGTCATGGTGAGCCTGCACCCCTCCGTGGGCAAGGCTCGGGGGGCCGGGCAGCTTCGCGGGAAGAGGCTTACCGTGCCCGGACCGGTCTGCACGAAGCCGATTACGGCTTCGCTTCAGGAATTTACTGACCGCGGCCCGGTTCCTCCGCCAGCGCCGAAATGCGCACCCCTGCGATGCGTCGCCCAGAGGAGCGAGGAAACCGCTGCCCCTTGGCACGCGGCCTGCGAATTACGCGATTAAGCGCTCCTGCGTTTGTTGAGAAGTACGCGGGCATCCAGCTCACCCTGGCGGGCGCGGTGCTCGGCGGAGATCATTCCGCGTTAGCGATCGTCACGCGTAGGGGCGAAGACCCAAAAGGGGTTTCGGCAGCCGGGACAGCAGCGAATAGAGCGTTGCCGGGAGGGCACGCCAGTGATCTTCTCGCTTGACGACGAGGGGCCAAGAGAACTGAGGTTCGTGCTTCGGGCGCACACAGCGTCACTCGATCTCGATTTCGATAATGATAGGGCGCAAACTCGGAATTATGGGGACACAATACTTAATTCGCCCAGGCCTCTTGCAGAATTAAGTATTGTGTCCCTTTAATCCTGCCGCCGCCAAAACTTGCGATTGCCTCGCTCTTCGGCGCCAAAGCAGTTACGCGTTATATTTAACCCTAATTAGACCACAGATAGAAGACGGGATGTCAAATGGCCCACAGCGTGTCGCACTCGTCGATCATGCGGCCGTGGCGACCGACAGCCCATGCAGGCACCTCGCGCGCAATGATGTTGCGTGGGTTCCGGGAAGGCCAAACGGGTTCGCAGCAGCGCCGCCGGATCGAACGGAAGATCGGCGTCGGAGCGGGGTGCGATGGGAAGGGAATAAGCAGCGGGGTCGTGTCGCGCGACGATCGAGGCGACGTCGTCAGATGGCGAGCTCGAAGTCATCCGGGAGGGTGTCCTCGGACTCGCGCAGCCAAATCTTGAACCTGTCCGGGGCGGCTGCCAGAGCCAATGACGCGTTCACTACGTCGGAAGGGTTGGTGAGGCCGAGGTGCCGGGCAGCGGCGTCCATGATGCCGGGATCGACGCGGACGCTCAGCTTTCGCGACCTCACGCCGGTGGCCGAACCTTCGTCCGCGAGCTCGCGGAGGGCGAAAATCAGTCGCTGAAGTTGCGGCCCCTTCATCCCGGTCGTCTTGACCAATTTCAAGAGAGTGGAGGTCTTACGGGCACGGACACGGACGCGCCGCGCGATCGCAGATTTGCGCGATGAATTTCGCCGGGCCTTTGGCTTGGAAGCGGTTGCCATGATCTCCTCCATGTAGGAAATATATAACTGAATTGTCGGGCGTTTTAACCGCCAACCGCTGGCGACCGAGATTTCTTGGGTGCGAGGGTGATGACGATGATCCGCGCTTGACTCGCTCCGCCGAACCGCCCAACCCGCGGAAAGGGGAGCCTTTTGTCTGGCGCTGGGTTCGCCGCCGCAGGGCGGTGACCGGCTTGCGGTGGGACGGCTTCCGGAAGCAGGATGTCGAGTCTGACCCCAGTTATCCCAATGCGGATCCTTTATTTCAGCGATGTTCACCTCGAGGTGCGGGAACGGCAGGCGCCCTCGTCGTGGACCGGCGTCCTGCCGCTCGGCTTCGGGCCGGACCTGTCCGCGTTCGTAGGCAGGGTGGATCTGCTTGTATTGGCCGGCGACATCGGTCGGCTGCGATCGACCCGCAACGTGTCCCCGCTGTCCTACGCCCAGCAGGCGGCCGCCTTTCTCGGCTGCCGCGTCATCCTGGTGCCGGGGAACCACGAGTATTACCGCGGCTCGTTCGACGGCGACCGCGCCGCGCTGTTGGCCGCGGAAATCCCGGGCGTGACCGTGCTCGACCGGGGCGAAGCAAGGATCGGGGCGCTGCGGATGCTGGGCGCGACCCTATGGACGGACTACGCCGTGACCGGCGACCCCGCGGCGGCGATGGCGGCGGCCGCGGGCGAAATCTACGATCACCGGCTGATCCGCCGACACCGCGATGGTGCCGGCTTTGCGCCGGCAGACGCGCTGGCCGAGCACCAACTGTCGCGTTCCTGGCTCGCCGCCAAGCTCGCTACGCCGCACGCCGGGCCGACGCTCGTCGTCACGCACCACGTGCCGCATCCCGCGGCCTGCCACCCGGTCCATGGCCTCAACGAGCTGGCCCCCGCCTTCTGCTCGGATTGCACCGAGTTGATCGCGGCAGCTGCGTCCGCCGGCACGGTGGCATGGATTTACGGCCATCATCACTGGAGCCAGGCCATCGAGGTGCACGGGCTGCCATTGCTGTCGGCCCAGCCCGGCTACCCGGGTGAAGACAGCGGCTGGACCGGGCCGGGCGGTTTCGACATTTAGCCGGTCACGGCGCCACGGCCAAAATCGCTTCCTCATAGGCGCCGGCACCCATTTCGCCGGGGGCGAAAATGCTGTGGCCGACGATCCATTGTCGCGCCTCTTCGTAGACTTCCGTAAGCGCTTTCAGATGAACACGCCGAAGGCAACGGGCCCGTTGCCGACGGTGATCGCAGCGGTCACCGTATTCGTCGCCGTGGCGATCACCGATACAGTGTTGGAGGCCCCGTTCGCGACATAGACCTTGCTGCCGTCGGGGGTGACCGCCACGCCGAAGGGCTCGCTGCCGACCGCGATTGTGGCGGTCACCGTATTCGTTGCCGTGGCGATCACCGACATAGTGTTGGAGGCCCAGTTCGCGACATAGACCTTGCTGCCATCCGGCGTCACCGCCACGCCACCAGGCTCGCCACCGACCGGGATTGTGCCGGTAACC
>JBKQTR010000485.1:0-4063 GCA_052143095.1 Allostellaceae bacterium | reverse complement strand
CCTTGAGCCACGGCCAAAAGCAATGGCTCGAGATCGGCATGCTGCTCATCCAGGACCAGCGGCTCCTTCTTCTCGACGAGCCGGTCGCGGGCATGACCGATCACGAGACCGAAGCGACGGCGGCTCTCATCCTGCGTCTCGCGGGCGAGCGGACGGTCATCGTGGTCGAACACGACATGGAGTTCGTGCGCAGCCTCGGCGCGCGCGTCACCGTGCTGCATGAGGGATCGGTGCTGGCCGACGGCACCATCGACCATGTGCAGAACCAGCCGGCGGTGATCGAAGTGTATCTGGGGCGCTGACCAAGATGATCGCGCGCCTCACCCCCCACCCCAACCCTCCCCCTCAAGGCAGGGTTGTCGCATTTGCGTACACGAGATTCACCACGGAGACACGGAGGTCACGGAGAAGAAGAGCGGTTTGGCGCGCGGAGCGTGCCATTCTTCCCTTCTCCGTGTCTTTCGTGTCTCCGTGGTCAATCCTTCCCGCCCAGCGGCTTGGCGCCGTATGCGATTGCCTTGCCCTCGAAGGCGAGGGACGGGGAGGGGGGTAGCTCACATGCTCGCTGCCGAGAACATCGATCTCTACTACGGCGCGAGCCACATCCTGCGCCGGGTCAGTGTCACCGCCGAGAAGGGCTCGGTCACCTGCGTCCTCGGGCGCAACGGCGTCGGCAAGACCAGCCTGATGCGCGCCATCATCGGGCTGCAGCCGATCCGCGCCGGCCGGATCACCTGGGAGGGCCACGACGTCACCGGGCTCCGGCCGGACGAACGCGCGCGACGCGGCGTGGCGCTGGTGCCGCAGGGCCGCGAGATCTTCCCGCGGCTCACCGTGCAGGAGAATCTCGAGACCGGGCTGGCGCCGCTGCCGCGGCAGAGCCGGCGCATCCCCGATGAGGTGTTCTCGCTCTTCCCGGTGCTGCGCGACAAGCTGCGCCGCCGCGGCGGCGACCTCTCGGGCGGGCAGCAGCAGCAGCTCGCCATCGCCCGCGCGCTGGTCACCCAGCCGCGGCTTCTCATCCTCGACGAGCCCACCGAGGGCATCCAGCCCTCCATCATCAAGGAGATCGAGCGCGTCATTCGCGATCTCGCCGCGCGCGGCGACATGGCGATCCTGCTGGTCGAGCAGTATTTCGAGTTTGCCCGCGCACTGGCCCACCACTATGTCGTCATGGAGCGCGGGGAAGTGGTATTGTCCGGCGACGCCCGCGACATGGTGGAAACCGATGTCCGCCGCTACCTCACGGTATGAGGCGCCAGCAAAGCTTGCCGCGACCACGCCAGGCCCGGGATTGCAGCGCGGCGACGGCGCGGCCGAGATCGTCTTCGGCCGCTTCGGCCTCGTCCATCTCTATCAGCGCACGCCCTGCCGCGTCCTGTTCCCGCGGCCGGAGCCCGGCGATCTCCCGGTGGCGGCGCTGCTCACCACCTCGGGCGGGCTTGCCGGCGGCGACCGCCTGTGCCTCTCGGTCGCGCTCGAGGCCGGCGCGCGCGCGGTGGCCACCACCGCGGCGGCCGAGAAGGTCTATCGCTCGCTCGGCCCCGACGCCGCGGTGACGGTGACGCTTGCGGTCGCGGAAGGCGCCTGGCTCGAATGGCTGCCGCAGGAGACGATCCTGTTCGACGGCGCCCGGCTGGTGCGCCGCATCGCCGCCGAGCTCGCGCCGGGAGCGCGGCTCATCGCCGCCGAGACCGTGGTGTTCGGCCGCGCTGCGCGCGGCGAGCGCCTGACCTACGGCCTGTTGCAGGAGAGCTGGCGCATCCGCTGCGGCGGCAGACTGGTCTGGGCCGATGCGCTGCGTCTCGACGGCGATATCGGCCGGCTTCTCGCCGCTCCCGCCGGGCTCGCCGGCGCCGGCGCCCTCGCCACCGCGCTCTATATCGGCGAGGATGCGGCGGACCAGCTCGCGGCGGCGCGCGCGCTGGCGGAAGCGGACGGCGGTGGCGCCACGCTGGTCAACGGCGTGCTGCTGGCGCGGTTTCTGGCGCCGCGCGCGGAGGTGGTGCGGGGCGCGGTGGCGCGCTATGTCGCGGGCCTGCGACACGCTGCGGCGGGGCTGCCGGCTGCGCTGCCGCGGCTCTGGCATGGTTAGAGGGAGGGACGGATGAACCTGACGCCACGCGAGAAGGACAAGCTGCTCATCGCCATGGCGGCGATCGTGGCGCGCCGCCGACTCGAGCGCGGCGTCAAGCTCAACCATCCCGAGGCGGTGGCGCTGATCACCGATTACGTCGTCGAGGGCGCGCGCGACGGCCGCTCGGTCGCGGAGCTGATGCGCGACGGCGCCGGCGTGGTGGCGCGCGGCCAGGTGATGGAGGGGGTGGCCGAGATGATCCACGAGATCCAGGTCGAGGCGACATTTCCCGACGGCACCAAGCTCGTCACCGTGCACCAGCCGATCCGCTGAGGAGACACCCCATGATTCCCGGTGAGATCATCACCCCGAGCGGCGAGATCGAGCTCAATGCCGGCCGCCCGACGGTCGAGCTCGAGGTCGCCAACAGCGGCGACCGGCCGATCCAGGTGGGCTCGCATTACCATTTCTTCGAGACCAACGCCGCGCTGGTCTTCGACCGCGCCCGCGCCCGCGGCTTCCGCCTCGACATTCCCGCCGGCACCGCCGTGCGCTTCGAGCCGGGCCAGACGCGCACCGTGCGGCTCGTCGCCTATGGCGGCGCGCGCATCGTCCACGGCTTCAACAACAAGATCAGCGGCGCGCTTGGAGGCTGAGACATGACCACCCGCTTGAGCCGTGCCGCCTATGCCGACATGTTCGGCCCGACATTGGGCGACCGCATCCGGCTTGCCGATACCGAGCTCTTCATCGAGGTCGAGGAGGACCGCACGCTCTATGGCGAGGAGGTCAAGTTCGGCGGCGGCAAGGTGATCCGCGACGGCATGGGCCAGAGCCAGAAGAGCCGCGCCGAGGGCGCCGTCGACACCGTCATCACCAACGCGCTGATCCTCGACCATTGGGGCATCGTCAAGGCCGATATCGGCCTCAGGGACGGCCGCATCGCTGCCATCGGCAAGGCCGGCAATCCCGACATCCAGCCCGGAATCGACATCATCATCGGCCCCGGCACCGAGGCGATCGCCGGCGAGGGCCGCATCGTCACCGCCGGCGGCATCGACGTTCATATCCACTTCATCTGCCCGCAGCAGATCGACGAGGCGCTTTATTCCGGCGTCACCACCATGATGGGCGGCGGCACCGGCCCCGCCGCCGGCACCTCGGCCACCACCTGCACGCCCGGCCCCTGGCACATGGCGCGCATGCTGCAGGCGGCGGAAGCCTTTCCGATGAATCTCGGCTTCTTCGCCAAGGGCAACGCCGCCTTGCCGCAAGGCCTCATCGAGCAGCTCGAGGCCGGCGCCTGCGGCATGAAGCTGCATGAGGATTGGGGCACGACGCCGGCGGCGATCGACAATTGCCTGGCGGTCGCCGACCGCTACGACGTGCAGGTCGCGATCCACACCGACACGCTCAACGAATCCGGCTTCGTCGAGGACAGCATCGCCGCCTTCAAGGGCCGCACCATCCACGCCTTCCACACCGAGGGCGCCGGCGGCGGCCACGCTCCCGATATCATCCGCGTCTGCGGCGAGATGAACGTGCTGCCGTCATCGACCAACCCGACGCGGCCCTACACCGTCAACACGCTCGACGAGCATCTCGACATGCTGATGGTCTGCCACCATCTCGACGGCAAGATCCCCGAGGACGTCGCTTTCGCCGAAAGTCGCATCCGCAAGGAGACCATCGCCGCCGAGGACATCCTGCATGATCTAGGCGCCTTCTCGATGATCTCCTCCGACAGCCAGGCGATGGGCCGGGTTGGTGAAGTCGTGATCCGCACCTGGCAGACCGCCGACAAGATGAAGCGCCAGCGCGGGCGGCTCGCGGAGGAAACCGGCGACAACGACAATGCGCGCGCCAAGCGCTATATCGCGAAATACACCATCAATCCCGCGCTCGCGCAGGGCATCGCGAGACATGTCGGCTCGATCGAGCGCGGCAAGCTCGCCGATCTGGTGATCTGGTCGCCGGCCTTCTTCG
>JBKQTR010000484.1:0-3897 GCA_052143095.1 Allostellaceae bacterium | reverse complement strand
CCCGCCGGCCGCCGCGACCGCGGTCGTCGCCGGCGCCGCCGCGGCGGCGGGCGGGGGCGCGACAGGCCGCGGCAGATAGGCATCGAGACTGAACCGGTCGGCGGCCACGCGCAGGCCGATGCCGGGTCGCGCGCGCAGCAGCACCGTCGCCGCGCCGCTGAGCCGCGTCGCGTCGAGGGTCCCGTCGATGTGGTCGATATCCAGCCGATCGCCCGTCAGGGCGAGGTGGCTCGACAGCGTCGCCTTGCGCAGCCGGTCGGGGGGGATCGTCTCCAGGGTCGCGCCGAACCAGCCGCAGAGGCTGCGGAGATCGTCGGCTGTGACTTTGAGAGCCGCCTCGGCGCGAGGCCCATCCGGCGTCAGCGCGCCGCTGCCGCTCAGCGACAGGGTCGAGCCGCCCGGCAGTTGCCCGGCCAGGCGGCTGAGCGTGAGCCGGCCACCGGCAAGCATCAGCTTCAATTGCGCGTCGCGGACGAGGCCGCCATGCCATAGCGCGGCGTCGACGTCGATATCGAGCTTGGCGTTGATCCCGGCGGGCAAGCTCAGGCTACTGCCGGCGCGCGGCACCGGCAGGACGGCGCTGGCAGCGGGCACCGCGGCAAAGGCGCTGCCGAAAGAGGCGGGCGCAAGCGCCGCTTTGCGCGGGCCAGGCCAGCGATCGAGATCGAGCTGGCCGACCGACAGGGTGAGCGCGAGAGCGAGCGGCGTGCCGGCATCGAGCTGCAGCCTCCCCTCGCCATGCGCCGGGCCGAGATCGAGGGCGAGATGATCGAGCGTCAGCTGGCGCAGCGAGGCGGCGAGATCGGCGCTGGCGGCGATCGGCTGCGCCAGCGGCGCCGGCACGGCGATATGGGCGAGCGTGCCGAGAAGCGCGCGCGCGTCGTCGCCGGTGAGCTTGAGCTTGCCGGAGATGCGGCGGTCGTCGACCCGACCCGTCAACAGCGCATCGAGCTGCAGCCGGGCCGCGGGCTTGGTCGTCACGGTGAGCTGCACGGGCATCTCGGGCGCATCGGGCGCGCCGCTCCTGAGCTCGAAGCTCACCGCGGCGCCGCGCGCGACGAGGTTTCCCGAAGCCCCGATCTGCCCGGAAGCCGGGTCAAGCGCCATGTCGGCATTGATGTGCTCGAAGCGCTCGACGCCGTCGCCGGCACGCCAGGTCACGGCGCCATTCTGGATCGCGAGCCGCATCAGGGTCGCGATCCCGGCGGCGGCGGGCGCGGTCTCGGGCTCCGGCGGTGGGCTGGCGCGGTTCGGCGCGGCAGCCGGCGGCGGCGAGCGCCAGTTCGGCGTGCCATCGGGCAGGTGCTCGAGATCGATCTCGGGCTCGATCAAGGTGGCACTGCTGAGCTCGATCCGGCCCGCCAGCAGCGGCAGCACTGCCAGCTTCACTTCAAGCGCGCGCAGCCTTACCATATGGGGGGCGGTAGCGCCCGGCGGGTTCGCGATACGGACGTCCTGGGCGGTGACCGCCGGGGACGGCAGCAGGCTGAGGGCGATCGGCCCGGCAAGCTCGACCGGGTGGCCCGCACGCTTGCCGAGCTGCGCTGCAATCGGGGCCTTGAAGCGGTCGAGATCGACGAGCTGCGGCGCGAGAATGAGGCCGGCGAGGACAAGGACGACGAGGATGCCGAGCAGGATTGCCGCTTTACGCAAGAAACCTCTCCGGGACAGGCTGCACCATAGCATGCCGGACGTACCGGCAGGAGGACGCGATGGCTGACATCGTCAACCTCAACCAGTACCGCAAGCGGCGCCATCGCCGCGATGAGGACAAAGCCGCCGCTGCCAACCGCGTCCGCCACGGCCGCAGCAAGGCGGAGCGCGAGAAGCTGCGTCGCGAGAGCGACAAGGCGGCCAAGGATCTCGAGAACAAAAGGCTCGATTAATCGAGCCCAAGGGCATGGCGGTAGAGCGCGTCGGTCTCGCCCTCGAAAGAGATGAAGATCACCCGCTCCATCGTCTCGTCCGTCAGGAGGAAGCGATGGGTCTCGTCGACGGCAATGGCGCAGGCGCGCGGGCGCGGAAAGCCATAGATCCCGGTAGAGATCGCGGGAAAGGCGATGGAGCGCAGCCCCTGCGCCGCCGCGAGATCGAGGCTGGCGCGATAGCAGCGCGCGAGCAACGCCTCCTCTTGGCCGCCGCCGCCGCGCCAGACCGGCCCCACCGTGTGGATCACGTGCCGCGCCGGCAGGCGATGGCCGGCGGTGAGCTTCGCCTCGCCGGTGGCGCAGCCGCCCAGCCGCCGGCATTCCGCCAGCAGCCCCGGCCCCGCCGCGCGGTGGATCGCGCCGTCGACCCCGCCGCCGCCCAGCAGCGAGGGGTTGGCGGCATTGACGATGGCGTCGACGGCGAGCCTGGTGATATCGCCGGTCATGAGCTCGATGCGGCGGTCGTAAGCCATGTCTTCACGCTCCGGTATGGCTAAGGGAACGCCCCGGGCGCGCCGCCGTTGCCTTCCGATACCCGTGCACGCCAGGGCCCTTTCTGGAGAATGACCATGAGCCGAGCCTTTGTCAGCGAGACCGATAGCGAGGCCGCGGCCGACACGCTGCCGGAGCTGCCGGTCAGCCCACATCCGAATTACGTCACCCGGCACGGGCTGCACCTGCTGGAGGAACGCCTGGCCGCGGTGCGGGCCGAGCAGCGGCGCCTCGAAGCCGCGCCGGACGATCCCGCCAAGCAGCTGCGCCATGCCCATCTCGGTCGCGAGAGCCGCTATCTCGAGGCGCGGATCGAGCGGGCCATCCCGGTCGATCCGGCGCAACAGCCAACCGACGAGGTTGCCTTCGGCGCGGTGGTCGACGTGCGCGATCCCGCCGGGGAGCACCACCGCTTCGCCATTGTCGGCGAGGACGAGGCCGATGCCGAGCACGGCAAGGTCAGCTGGGTCTCGCCGCTCGCCCGCGCCCTCACCGGCTCCGGCGTCGGCGATACCGTGCTGTGGCGGCGCCCGGCGGGCGCGGTCGAGCTCGAGATCGAGGCCATCCGCTATCCCGAGCGCGCCGCCTAACGCAGCCCGCGAGCGGCGGCAGCGACGCTAAACGCGCACGATCTTTCCGGGGTTCAGGATGTTGTCGGGATCGAGCGCCCGCTTCAGAGTGCGCATGACCGAGACCGCCTCGCCATGCTCGGCGATAAGGAAATCCATCTTGCCATAGCCGACGCCGTGCTCGCCGGTGCAGGTGCCGTCCATGGCGATGGCGCGCTGCACCATGCGATCATTGAGCCGCGTCGCCTCGGCCAGCTCCTCCGGCTGATCGGGGTCGAGGATGAAGGCGAGATGGAAATTGCCGTCGCCGACATGGCCGACCAGCACGGCGGTGACGAAGGATTGGTCGAGATCGCGCTTGGTCTCGGCGATGCATTCGGCAAGCCGCGAGATCGGCACGCAGACGTCGGTCGCCCAGCCCTTCGCGCCCGGCCGCATGGCGAGAGCGGCGTAATAGGCGTCATGCCGCGCCTGCCACAGCTTGGAGCGCTCCTCTTGCGTCGCTGCCCAGCGGAAGGCGCTGCCGCCCTCTTCGGCGGCGAACTCCTTCACCTGCGCCACCTGCTCCTCGACGCCGCGCGGCGTGCCATGGAACTCGAAGAACAAGGTCGGCGCGACGGCATAGTCGAGCTTGGAGTATTTGTTGACGGCGTCCATCTGCTTGGCGTCGAGCAGCTCGATGCGCGCCACCGGCACGCCGGCCTGGATGGTGGCGACGACCGTGTCCACCGCGGCCTCGACCGAGGGGAAGGGGCAGACCGCCGCCATGATCGCCTCGGGGATGCCGTAGAGCCTGAGCGTCACCTCGGTGATCACCCCCAAGGTCCCTTCCGAGCCGACGAAGAGCCGCGTCAGATCGTAGCCCGCCGCCGATTTCCGCGCCCGGCGCGCCGTGCGGATCACCCGGC
>JBKQTR010000483.1:0-4946 GCA_052143095.1 Allostellaceae bacterium | reverse complement strand
CCGGCCGACCGCTTCGCGTTCGGCCCCGGAGGGTTCGATCGCAGAGCGATCGAACGGGTTGGCCGCGCGAAGCGCGCCTGTCGAAGGACGCACCGGCGTCCTTGCAGCGGAAACACGCCCTACCCCTGCGCCACGGTGGTGCTGTCGGGGCCGAAGGGCCGGTCGGGCACCTTGCGGGCGGGGTCGCGCTTCTGCGCCTCGCGCAGCAGGTCGCGGCAGATCGGCGCCGCCACCACCGAGCCGCCGCCGGCGCTCTCGCCGCCATGCTCGACGACGACGGCGCAGACATAGCGCGGCTGGCTCACCGGCGCCAAGGAGATGAAGAGGGCGTGGTCGCGGTCCTTCCACGGCACGTCCTTGATCTTGCGCAACCCGTGCTCGCGCTCGGCCTGGCTGATGTGGCGGACCTGCGACGTGCCGGACTTGCCGGCCATCTGCAGCCCGGGCTCGGTGATGCGCGCCGCATAGGCGGTGCCGCCCTGCTCGTTCACCACCGCGTTCATGCCGTCGAGCACCAGCGCCAAATCCTTGGCCTGGACCTCGAGCGCGGCGAAGTCGATCTTGCCGTCGGCAGCCGCGCGCTTCATGATCCCGGCCTCGCGCACGAGATGCGGCACGACCGCGCGTCCCGTGGCGAGCCGCGCGGCGTATGTCGCGAGCTGCAGCGGGGTTACGAGATCGAAGCTCTGGCCGATGCCGGCGCTGAGGGTCTCGCCCTGCTGCCACTTCTCGCCCTTGGTGGCGAGCTTCCAGCTCGTCGTCGGGATCAGCCCCGCGACCTCGCCGGGAATGTCGATGCCGAGCTTGCTGCCGAGGCCGAAGCGCTTGGCCATGTCGGCGATGCGGTCGATGCCGGCGCGACGCGCGAGCTCGTAGAAATAGACGTCGCAGGAATGCTTGATGCCGTTATGCAGGTCGAGGGTGCCATGGCCGCCCTTCTTCCAGCAATGGAAGACGGTGTTGCCGAGCTCGTAATGGCCGGGGCAGTTGACGCGGGTGTCCGGCGTGATGACCCCCGCCTCGAGCGCCGCCAGTGCCACGATGGGCTTGAAGGTCGAGCCGGGCGCGTAGGTGCCGCTGATCGCCTTGTCGCTGAGCGGATGGCGCTGATCGTCCTTCATGGTGTCGTAGACGGCGGCGAAGTTGCTGGGGTCGTATCCCGGCATCGAGGCGAGCGCCAGGATCTCGCCGGTCCAGGCGTCCATGACCACGCAGGCGGCGCTCTGCTCCGCCTGGCATTTGCGCGCCGCGAGATCCTGCAGCGCCATGTCGAGCGTGAGCACCATCTCCTGGCCGGCGATGCCGTCCTCGCGCGCCAGCTCGCGCACGACCCGGCCGAAGGCGTTGACCTCGACCTGGCTGGTGCCGGCGCTGCCGCGCAGCTCCAGATCATAGGCCTTCTCGACGCCGTTCTTGCCGATGCGGAAGCCCGGCAGCTCCAGCAGCGGGTCGTCGCCGATCTGCTTCAGCTCCTCTTCCGAGACGGCGCCGACATAGCCCAGCACGTGCGAGGCGCCCTCGCCGAAGGGGTAGAAGCGCGTCAGGCCCTGCTCGATCGACACGCCCGGCAGCTCCAGCGTGTTGACCTCGATGCGCGCCATCTCCTCCCAGCTCAGATTCTCGCGGATGATCACCGGCACGAAGCGGTGCTTGCGCTGCACGTCGCGCACGACGCGGCGGCGGTCGGCGTCGGTAATCGGGATGAGGGTGGCGACGGCGTTCAGCGTCGAGTCGATGTCGCCCGCCTGCTCCGCCACCAGCACGATGCGGTAGGTCGGCTGATTGTCGGCGAGCGGCGCGCCGAAGCGGTCGACGATGCGGCCGCGCGGCGGCCCCACCAGGCGGATGCTGATGCGGTTCTCGTCGGCGAGCATCACGTAGCGATCGGCCTGCGTCACCTGCAGGTAGTACATGCGGCCAGCCAGCGTCGCGAGCAGCGCCACCTGCGCGCCGCCGAGCAGCACGGCGCGGCGGGTGAGAAGCTTGGTGCGGTTGTTCTCGCGCTGCATCGCCCGCTCACACCCGCATCAGAAAGGCCCGCTGCGCGCGCGCCAGGACGTAGCTGCCGACGGGGAAGCTCGCCACCGTCAGCGCCGCCTCGAAGATGAACGGGCGGGCGCCAAGCGGCGCGCCATGCAGCGTGCTGACCAGCGCCCACTCGAAGGCGACGACCGCCGCGGTGGTGCCGAGGAAGCCGGCCCAGAGCACCGGGAACAGGCGGTTGGTGAAGAAGCGGCGCTGGCCCATCAGCACCGAGCGCGCGAGCAGCAGCGACAGCGCCGAGGTGCCGACATAGGGCGTGCCGTTCAAGAGGTCGAGCAGCAATCCCGCGATGAAGACGGTGGCCGGCGGCAGCAGGTCCGACCGGTAGATCGTCCAGTGATAGACCGCCATCAGCGCGAAGGCCGGCGCCACCACGGCAAAGCCCGGGATGTGCAGCGGCACCACCGAGATGAAGACGAAGAGCAGCGTCGTCAGGAACGGGACGAGCTTGTTGGGAAACCCGCTCGCCTCGCGCTGAAACAGCAGCATGCGCATCGCGGCGTCAGCGCGCCGCGTCGGGATCGACGACCCTGGCGCCGCGAGCGGGCTTGGGCAGCGGCATGGCGTTTTGCGGCAGCACGCCGGCCAGGCCGAAATCCACGACGCGGACATATTCCAGCCGCGACAGCTCGGCATAAGGCTCGATGCGCACGATGCCGCCGTCGACCGACGCGACCACCCCCACCGGCACGCCCGGCGGGAAGACGCCGCCCGAGCCGGCGGTGACGATGCGCTCGCCGACCTTCGCCGCGACATTGACCGGGAGATAGAGCAGGCGCGGCTGATCGGAATTGTCGCCGGCCATCACCGCGCGCTCACGCGAGTCATCGAGCATGACGGGGATGTGCGAGTTGAGGTCGGTCAGCAGCAGGATGCGGGTCGCGCGGTCGCCGACCTCGGCGACGCGGCCCACCAGCCCCTCGCCCGTCACCGCCGCCTGGCCGCGGGTCACCCCCTCGCGGCCGCCGGCGCTCACCAGCACGTTGCGGGCAAAGGCGCCGCCGGAATTGGCGATGACCTGCGCCGAGATATAGCGCGGCGCGCCTTCGGGGATGTATTTCGTGAGATCCCGCAGCTCGGCATTCTCCGCCTGGAGCCGGCGCGCCACGTCCTGCCATTGCAGCAACCGGGCATTCTCCTCGCGCAGCCGCTCGTTGTCGCGATAGAGATCGAACATGCCCTCGACATGGCGCACGCCCGCGGCGACGGTCGCCACCGGTTGGGCTACGGCCTGCAGCACCGGCGCCGCGGTATCGGCGATGAAGACGCGCAGCCGATCGAACAGCAGCACGTCGGCCTTGCCGAGCACGATGAACATCATGGACAGCAGCACCAGGAACGGCACGACGACCCGTTGGGCCATCGCTCTGACCGGGGCTGTCAGCCTGTCAACCGCTCCCGAACGTTCTCTCAACCTGCCCGCTCCGCCCGGCCGGCCCCGCCCCACCGGCTCCGCTAAGTTCCTGACAATCAACCTGAAGTTTTACCTCAAAGCAACCCGCTAGTACATGCTAATTAGAACGTTTTTTAGGGTTTTCATTTCCTCAAGCGCCCGGCCGGTCCCGAGCGCCACGCAGGAGAGCGGGTCGTCGGCGATCGATACCGGGAGCCCCGTCGCGTGCCTGAGGACATAGTCCAAATTCCCCAGCAGCGCCCCGCCCCCGGTCAGCACGATGCCCTTGTCGACGATGTCGGCGGCGAGCTCCGGCGCGGTGTGCTCGAGCGCCACCTTGACCGCTTCGACGATGGCGCCGACCGGCTCGGCCAGGCTCTCGGCGATCTGCCGCTCGCTGATCACGATCTCCTTGGGCACGCCGTTCATGAGGTCGCGGCCCTTGATCTCCATCACGCGGCCCTCGCCGTCTTCCGGCATGCAGGCGGAACCGATCTCCTTCTTGATCCGCTCGGCGCTGCTCTCGCCCACCAGCAGGTTATGGTTGCGGCGGATATAGGCGATGATCGCCTCGTCCATCTTGTCGCCGCCGACGCGCACCGAGCGCGAATAGACGATGCCGCCCAGCGACAGCACCGCCACCTCGGTGGTGCCGCCGCCGATATCGACCACCATCGATCCCGTGGGCTCGGTGACGGGCAGACCGGCGCCGATCGCCGCCGCCATCGGCTCCTCGATGAGGAAGACGCGGCGCGCGCCGGCGCTCTCGGCCGATTCCTGGATGGCGCGGCGCTCGACCGCGGTCGAGCCCGAGGGCACGCAGACGATGATCTGCGGGCTCGCGAAGCTGCGGCGGTTGTGCACCTTGCGGATGAAATGCTTGATCATCTCCTCCGCCACCTCGAAATCGGCGATGACGCCGTCGCGCAGCGGCCGGATGGCCTGGATGTTGCCGGGCGTGCGGCCCAGCATCATCTTGGCCTCGTCGCCGACGGCAAGGACCTGCTTGCGGCCCTTGACCTGCGCAATCGCCACGACCGACGGCTCGTTCAGAACGATGCCGCGGCCTTTCACGTAAACGAGCGTGTTCGCCGTGCCGAGATCGATCGCCATGTCGGCGGAGAGCATGCCCAGCAGATTTCCAAACATGTTTGTCTATTGATCCGGTGGTTGGGATTGCGACAAGGTGCTTTTCCTTTGTCGGGAAGCGGCTTTGTGGACCACCTCTCGACCCTTGGTCCCGTCACGCCGTCATGGCGGCAGGAGCCGTTTTTGCCCTCTTGGTCAGAAGCTTGTTCAAAGCGTGGATATAGGCCCGGGCCGAGGCGACCAGCGTGTCGGGATCGGCGCCCTGGCCGTTCACCGTCTTGCCGTTCTCCTCGAGCCGCACTGTGACTTCGGCTTGCGCATCGGTGCCTTCGGTCACCGCGTGCACCTGGTAGAGCTGCAGGCGCGCGGTGTGCGGCACCATCTGCTTGATGGCGTTGAACGTGGCGTCGACCGGGCCGTT
>JBKQTR010000482.1:0-3056 GCA_052143095.1 Allostellaceae bacterium | reverse complement strand
GATCCCGCGAGCCCCCGCTTCGATGAGGACACGACGCTCTTGAGGGAAAGGCAACTCGGCGGTACCTTCTCTCTTTTCCATGAGCGCGGCTGGCTCACCCGAGAGTTCGCCAACAACCTCATCAATCTTCTTGAAGCATGGAGCAGCGGCGGTGGAAAACTGTCGCCCGTGCTGCCGAACGGTAGGTACTTTGACGAAGCGGCATTTTTCGGGAAGGCGATTCAGGAACCAAGCGCGCTTGATTACACGCAGCTAGTTCAGTTTGCGGCATTCGTTTTCTACTTGCGGTACCATGAAGGCAGCGGGAATCCGACAAGCCTGAACGAGTGGATGCGGGTGGTGCGTAACTTGGCCGTCAACAGCGACATTGAGCGGCCGGAGGAATACGGACGCTGCCTAGCAGGACTGCTCAAACTCTTGCCTGATAGTAACCAGATACTTGAGCATTTGTCCGCCATGGACATCGGGCAGATCGGTTTCAGCCCCCAGCAGGTCCGCGAGGAGGCCCTCAAAGCCAAGCTGATCCTCACCAATTCCGCTTGGAGAACTCGCATCGACAGCGCTGAGGCGCTCGGCTACTTTTCCGGCCAAATCGAGTTCCTTCTGGACTTCTGCGGTGTATTGGCAGCCTCGGAGAGGATGCCGGTGGCTAATTGGGAAGTGGCTGAGCACCAGCAACTGCAAGCAGCCTTTGATCTGTATTTGAAGAAGGCGCAGATTACTTTCACTTCGTCAGGTCTAGCTCCAATCGGCCCTACCGAGCATTTTTTGTGGAAGAGAGCGTTGTTGACTCTCGGGAACTATCTAGTTTCCACCGGCCGCAACTACTCTTTCCTCACAGATCCGCCGAGTAATAGGGATAGCTGGAAACGGTTTCTGCGCGGCGGCCGAATCGGCACGAGGGAACATCTCAAGGCTCTGTGGGATCGCATCGACGCAAACGCAGCAATCGAGCCACAGTTAAATCAGATCATCACGAGCGCTTCCGACTTGGAGCCATGGCGCTCCGCTATGGTGAAGCATCCAGAAACCATCGCCTACTGCTGGCAGCAAGAGATTCGTTGGGAATACAATTCTGATGAAATTTATCTCCTTCGTAAAACACAAATGAACGGTGCTCACGCTGAGTTGTACAGCTACGTTCTCTATCTTGAACTCGACAAAGGCAGGACTCAGCACAATCTGGAACCACTGAGCTTGGAATCTTATCAATCCGTGTCCATGATCGAGATTGAGCCGCACGTGGTTCTCGCATTCGAACGGTCGGGGCATCCGGTGAGTTTCGCTGTCGAGTCCGAGAACGGCCAGTTTCGCGTCTATACAAGGCTCCACGAATTGAGGGAACTTCCCGAAGTGGAGAGCGCATTACGTGCGGAAGGACAATTTTCCGCTCACGCCGATGAGTTAACGCGTTTGGTGCCACGCCAGGACATTCATCAAATGTTACAGGATTTGGCCAAATTCCTCGCAAGCCTGCCGAACTAACTAACTGCCGCCCGTGCCTGATCAAGCTAGTTCCGTGCGAACGTAGAATTGCGTAATCGTCTATTGGCCCGGACACCCTCCGATCGCCGGGTACGACCAACGAGAGCGATGGGTCCGATTGCGGTCGTTGGCGGAACGCGACGGTTGCGCCCTGAGCGGACCTAGCTCCTCGTCTTGATCGGCGAAGGGAAAGGCAGCCTGCGCGCCGCCCACGCGACGCCGCCCCCGGCGAAGCCCAGTGGTCGCGGGGCAAGCTTACGTCAAGTCGAGGGCTAGTTGAGGCAACGTCAGCTATCTGGCTGCAGCCGACGCCCAAGCGACCGCTGCAACAAACGGACGAACGACTGCAGATGGCAGACGGCGGTGGGTGTCATGACGCCTCGACGCTCTGATGGAGCTCGCCGCCCCGCATCAGACGCCGGGCGATGTCCGCCGTCTGCAGCGCCGCGCGTTCGGTTGGTGAATGGGCGGCGAGATATCGGGCGACCGCCATGAGGATTTGCCGGCCCTCGTCGGTGTCTTCCCAGACGGCGAATTGCCGGACTCCCGCTTCCAATATCTGGTAAGCATGAAGGCCCGCGTCCTCCCGCAGCACCGCATGCGCCAGCGTGGCGATCAGCGCCTGCGGCGAATGGCCAAGCTCAAGATGCCGCGCCACGAGCCTTGCCGCACGATCAACCTGTCGCTGGCGGTCGAACGCGTCGAGCAAAGCGATCCGGATCGCCTCCTCATCGGCAGGCAGATCGTCGAGCCGATCCCCACCCTCGCCAGGAATACGGGCCGGCGGCACGTTGAGGTAGCGAGTGAGATAGAGAGCCATTGCACCGTGGAGCACAGCCCGCGACGCCGCCTGGTGATCGATGGTGGCGATCCCGACCCGCCCAAGCATCTGGCAGAGCGCGTTTGCGTAGGTGAAGACGTGGTGCGCCGTCTCCCAGTCGGCGTGCTCGTTGGCGTTGCCGAAGCGCGCCACCCTGAGCGCCGCCCCGTAAGCGAGCGAACGGCCAAGATCTGCGGGCGTAGCGCCGTGTCTGACCGCCGCTTCGATCGCCCCAGTGATTTCGACCGGATCGTCGGCAAGAAGGTCCCAGGCGACCGCTGCATGATCCGACCAGCCGCTCGCGCAGCGGCTTGCCGCGAACATTGCAGGCAGTTGGCTGGCCGCTTCGTCACACAGCGCGACAAGATCAACAGGCTGTCGCCATTCGGTCGATTCCTCGGCGCCCCGGGCGGCCGCCATCTGGCCGACAACGGTCGACAGTACAGACGAAGCATGCCCCCAGCCGATCAGGTCCAGGCACTCAAACGCCTTGTTGATGAAGTAGAGCGAGTGCCCGTCGTCGGCGAAGGCCTTCTCGGTCTCGGCGGCGAGCAGGGCGTCGGCGAGCGGAGCGGGCGAAAGACCCTCGGCGATTGCCGTGAGCAGGGTTCGCTCGGCCGCCTCGCGATGACGAACCTTTGTCCAGCGCCGTAGCCAGCGCTCGAGGGTGGCCGGTTCCGGGCGGCTTTCGAGAGGCGCACGTTCCCGCCGCGGCGGCTGCCCGTCGCAGTCCGCCGCCACGCGGCGCGCG
>JBKQTR010000481.1:0-3274 GCA_052143095.1 Allostellaceae bacterium | reverse complement strand
CGGCCTCGCTGACCGCCGGCCCATAGGCCGACACCTTGACCAGACCTTCCTTGAGCCCGCCGCGATAGAAGTTCGGGATGGTCTCGCCCGCCATGAACATCTTGGCGAATTTGGGATAGAGCGCTTCCCAGTTCCACTCCGCGCCGGTGAGATAGGCCTGCGGCGCCAACACCGACTGGTTGCAGTGATAGCCTGTGACCATGATGCCGCGCCGCGCCGCGGTCTCGACCACCGTCTTCGGCCCGTCGACATGGCAGGTGATGACGTCGACGCCCTGGTCGATCAAACTGTTGGCGGCTTCCGCCTCTTTTACCGGCATCGACCAGTCGCCGGTGAAGATGACATGCGTCGTCGCTTTCGGATTGGCGGCCTGGGCGCCGAGCGTGTAGGCGTTGATGTTGCGCAGCACCTGCGGAATGGGCTTGGCGGCGACGAAGCCGAGCTTGCCGGTCTTGCTGGTCTGGCCGGCGACGACGCCCGCGACATACTGGCACTCGTCGATATAGCCGAAATAGCTCGCAGCGTTCTTGGCGTCCTTCTCAGTCCAGAGGCCGCCGCAATGCTCGAAGCGGACCTTCGGGTATTTGGCCGCGATCTTCAGGACATGCGGGCTGTAATAGCCGAAGGAGGTCGGGAACAGCAGCGACCCGCCGTCGAGATTGATCATCGATTCCATGGTCTTCTCGACCGCATCGGTCTCGGCGACGTTCTCCTCCTCGACGACCTTGACGCCGGCAATCCCTTTGAGCGCCGCGGCGCCCTGGGCATGCGCCTGGTTGTAGCCGTAATCGTCGCGCGAACCGACATAGATGAAGCCGACCACGACATCGGCGGCAAAGGCCGGGCGTCCCGGCAGCAGCCCGGCGACGGTGCCGGCGGTACCGATTGCCGCAACTCCCTGCAGCAGGTGACGACGTGAGATCCTGGTGAAGGCCATCTTGTGCTCCTCTGTTGTCGCGAGGACGCTCTCCCTTGGGGCGGCGACCAGCGTCCCTCCCTTCGCAAGCGCCATGCCAGTTCGCGGGAGAGCAGGACATGCCCGACACGTCGCGACGCAAATCGGCCCCAGGCCGCGCTCGCGCTCTCCCCGTCGGGAAGCCTGTCGTCGTGGTTCACCGTCGAATTGTCCGGTCGCTGGCGGCAGTCGCCCAAAATAAAGGCAGTGTTGCGCCCATTGTATGCAATATCCTCCGAAGAGCGCGGCGGGCGGCTGGGCGCCGCGCCGGCCGGTTGGCATCGGCCCTGCAAGGCTGTAAGCAACGTCATGCATGACACGGTCGAGAGCGGGAGAGGGCGGTTGGCGGCAACAGCGGCGAGCTTCGATCTCGGCAGCCTGAGGCGGCGTTTCCTCGCCGGCGAGCTTACGGCCGCGGCGCTGGTGGAGGAGGTTCTCGCGCGGATCGCCGCTGCCGGCGACGACAAGGTGTGGATCGCGCGGGTTCCCGCCGCGACGCTGCGCGAGCACGCCGCCGCGCTCGATGCCGCGGCGGCGCGCGACCCGGGTCTCCTGGCGCGGCTGCCGCTGTTCGGCATTCCGTTTGCGGTCAAGGACAATATCGACGCCGCCGGCTTGGCGACCACGGCAGGCTGCGCGGCCTTCGCCTATGAGCCGATCGAGACGGCGCCGAGCGTCGCCCGGCTGCTCGAAGCCGGGGCGCTGCTGGTGGGCAAGACCAATCTCGACCAGTTCGCCACCGGCCTGGTCGGTACCCGCTCGCCTTATGGCGTGGCGCGCAACCCGTTCGATCCGCGCTACATCTCCGGCGGCTCGAGCTCGGGCTCGGCGGTGGCGGTGGCGGCGGGGCTGGTCAGCGTTGCGCTGGGCACCGACACGGCCGGTTCCGGCCGGGTGCCGGCGGCGTTCAACAACATCGTCGGGCTGAAGCCGACGCGCGGCCGCATCAGCGCGCGCGGCGTCGTGCCTGCCTGCCGCTCGCTCGACTGCGTGTCGATCTTCGCCCTCAGCTGCGAGGATGCGGCAACGGTGCTCGAGATCTGCGGCGTCTATGACCCGGAGGACCCGTTCGCGCGGCGCGCACCGCCGGACGTCGCGGCGCTGCCGCGGCCGTTCCGCTTCGCGGTGCCGCGCGCCGCCGATCTCGATTTCGCCGGCAATGACGACGGTCCCGCGCTGTTCGAGCGCGCCGCCGCCGCGCTCGAGGCGCTCGGCGGCAGGCGGGTCGAGGTCGATCTCACGCTGTGCCGCGAGGCCGCCGCGATGCTCTATGACGGTCCTTGGGTGGCGGAACGGCTGGCGGCGGTCGAAGCGCTTTTCAACCGCTCGCCCGAGGCGCTGCTGCCGGTGACGCGCGAGATCATCGGCGCCGGCGCAAGGCACAGCGCGCTCGACGCCTTCAAGGCGAGCTACCGCCTCGCCGCCCTGCGGCGCAAAGCCGAGGCGCTGTGGCAGGCGGCCGAGCTGCTGCTGGTGCCGACTGCCGGCACCATCTACACTTTGGCCGAGGTCGAGGCCGATCCCATCCGCCTCAACACCCGGCTTGGCACCTACACGAATTTCGTCAACCTGTTCGACCTCGCGGCGGTCGCGCTGCCGGCCGGCTTCCGGCGTGACGGCCTGCCGTTCGGCGTCACCTGCATCGCGCCGGCCTTCAGTGAGGCGGCGCTGTTGGCGCTCGGCAGCGCCTTCCAGCGCCAGCTCGACTTGCCGCTGGGCGCCACGCCGCATCGCCTGCCGCCGCTTGCGGCACCGGCGCCGGCGCGCGACGGCCGCATCGCCATCGCCGTGGCCGGCGCGCATCTCACCGGCATGCCGCTCAACGGCCGGCTGCTCGAGCTCGGCGCGAGCCTGGTCGAGCAGACGCAAACCGCGCCGGCCTATCGCATGTTCCTGCTCGACGGCGAGCCGGCGCGGCCTGGCCTGTTGCGCGACAGCGCCGGCGGACGCGCCTTCGAGGTCGAGCTCTGGGCGATGAGCCCGGCCGCGCTCGGCACGCTTGTCGCGGAGACCGCGCCGCCGCTGTCCGTCGGCACGGTGCTGCTCGGCGACGGCCGCGCGGTCAAGGGCTTCCTGTGCGAAGCCGAGGCGGCGGCCGGCGCCGAGGAGATCTCCGCCTATGGCGGCTGGCGCGATTTCCTGCTGCGGCGCCAGGGCTAGGGTATGTCCCGTTCAGCAGGAATCACTGGGAGTTCACCACGGAGGCACGGAGGTCACGGAGAAGAAGAGGTGTTGGGCGCGCGAACCTGCCTGCGCGAAGCCGAAGCGGCTTCGCTTCGCCCGCCTCCCGAAGCCGTGCGGAGGGCAGGGCGAAGGCAG
>JBKQTR010000480.1:0-8620 GCA_052143095.1 Allostellaceae bacterium | reverse complement strand
GAAAGTGAAGGCCGAATGGGCGCTGATCTGCACCGCACACAACCTCACCAAACTCGCAACCGCCACATGACAGGGCTATCCTCCACAAAACAGCTCATTGCCAGAGCTATCTGGACAGACTCCTAGGTATCAGAATCGGCGCGCTGGCGCCGCAAAATTGCGCAGCGACAGCATCGCCGCGCCGCGCGCGGGCGTGATGCCGGGATCGCTGCACAGCGCCACCGTGCGTCCTTCGAGACGCGCCCTTCGGGCGCTCCTCAGGATGAGGAGGGATGGAAAATGGCATCAAACGATGATGCCCGATTTAGTGTCGCCTCATCCTGAGGAGCTCGCGAAGCGAGCGTCTCGAAGGATGCACGGCCGCTCTGCAGCCGATTGCGCTGTTCTCCGTGTCACGACGCTCTCGGTTGAAAGCGCGCCACTCGCTCGGCTAGCATCACCCTTCCGGGAGGAGCGCCCTTATGCCGATCGTCAACCGCATCGCCGATTTCCAGCAGGACCTCGCCGCCTGGCGGCGCGAGATCCACGCCCATCCCGAGACTGCCTTCGAGGAGAAGCGCACCTCCGAGTTCGTCGCCCGGCGGCTGCAGGAATTCGGCATTGCGGTGCATCGCGGGCTTGCCGGCACCGGCGTCGTCGGCACGCTCACCGGCGCCCGGCCCGGCGGCCGCGCCATCGCGCTGCGCGCCGACATGGACGCGCTCCACATCCACGAGCGCAGCGGCCTCGACTACGCCTCGCAGAATCCGGGCAAGATGCATGCCTGCGGCCATGACGGTCACACCACCATGCTGCTGGGCGCGGCGCGCTATCTCGCCGAGACTCGCAATTTCGCCGGCACCGTCCATTTCATCTTCCAGCCCGCCGAGGAGAACGAGGGCGGCGGCCGCGTCATGGTGCAGCAGGGGCTGTTCGAGAAGTTCCCGACAGACGCGGTCTTCGGCATGCACAACTGGCCGGGCATGGCGGTCGGCAAGTTCGCGCTGCGCGCCGGGCCGATGATGGCGTCCTTCGACATTTTCGAGATCACCGTCAAGGGCAAGGGCACGCATGCGGCGCTGCCGCATCTCGGCGTCGATCCCGTCATCGCCGCGGCGCAGATCGTCATGGGCCTGCAGACCATCACCAGCCGCAACACCCATCCGCTCGAGAGCGCCGTGATCAGCGTGACCCAGATCCATGGCGGCGACACCTGGAACGTCATTCCCGACGAGGTGGTGCTGCGCGGCACGACGCGCTCCTTCAAGGCGGAGCTGCAGGACGCGATCGAGGCGGCCATCCGCCGCATCGCCGACGGCGTGACGGCGGCGATGGGCGCCGGCGTCGCGGTGCGCTACGAGCGGCGCTATCCGCCGACCATCAACAGCGCCGCCGAGAGCGACATCGCCGCGGCGATCGCGTCGGAGGTGGTGGGCGAGGGCAACGTCGACCGCGATCTCGCGCCGACCATGGGCTCGGAGGATTTCGCCTTCATGCTGCAGGCGCGGCCCGGCGCCTATGTCTTCATCGGCAACGGCCCCGGCAACGGCGCCGGGCTGCACAACCCGCGTTACGATTTCAACGATGAGATCCTGCCGATCGGCGCCTCCTACTGGGCGCGGCTGGTGGAGCGGGTACTGGCCAAGGCGGCGTAAGCGCCCGCGCATGCCGGCCGCCGGAACCACCGAACAGGGCGGGTGGCTGGAGCGGCCCGCGGTCGTCGTCGCCGCGCTGGCGCTCGTCCTGCTCTGCCTGATCCCGCCCGACGGGCTGCTGACGGACAATGAAGAGGATTACTTCCAGCTCGCCGCGCGCAGCGTCGCCGCCGCGCCCGCCGCGCCGCTGAGCGCGGTGTTCGACAGCTCGCATCATCGCGCCGTCTTCGATCATCTTCTCGGCTGGCTGATCGCGTTGACCGGTTTTGGCGGGGCGCAACTCCTCACCAGCATGCTGGCCGCCCTCGCCTACGGGCTTGCCCTCGGCGCCGTCTTCCGCCGTCTCGGGCTCGACGCGCTCGATGCCGGGCTCGTCGTCATCATCTTCGCGCTGTTGGGCCAGGCGATGTTCGGCGGCGAATGGCTGTTCGACGGCGTCGAGGCGAAGGTGGCCGCCTATGTCTGCGTGCTCGCCGGTCTCGCCGCGGTGATGTCCGGCGCGCGCCTCGCCGGGGTGGCGCTGCTCTTCTCCGTCGCCACCTATTTCCATTTCCTGGTCGGCCTCTTCTGGTTCTTCGCAGCGATGGTGCTGCGGCTCCTAGACGACCGCCGTGACTTCCGTGGGGTGACGGCGGCAACGGGCGCGTTCCTCCTGCTGGTCGCGCCGCTGCTGGGCACCATCGTTTGGACGCGCCTCGTGGTGGACAGTACCGTCGCGCAGGCGGGGCTGCCCGCGGCGGACGTCATCTACTCCATCATCCGCGCGCCGAATCACACCTCGCCTTTCCTCGACGCCGGCGGGTTCAGCGCGACATGGCTGCCGGGCTATCTCCTGGCCGCCGGCATGCTCCTCGGCTGCGCCGTGATGTCGCGCCTGCCCGAGGCGGCGCGGCTGCGGACCCTGGCGCGCTGGCTTTCTTTGCTGTTGGCCTATCTCTTCCTCGCACTGATTGCCGCCTTCCTCGACCGCGACACCGGAAGCCTCGGCAAGTTCTATCTCTTCCGCCCGGCCTCGCTTGTCCTGCTGCTCTGGCTGGCGCTCGCCGCCGCCGCTCTCGGCAAGCTCGGCACGCGGCATTGGCTCGCGCTGCGGCTCATCGCCCTGGCCCTGCTTGCGCCGGGATTTGCGCTCGCCGCCGCAACGCGCATCACTGCCGATCTCGAGGCGCAGGCCGGCACCGAGGGGGCGGAGCTCGCCGGGTTCCTGGCGCGGCACGCCGCGCCGGGCAGCGTCGTGCTTATCGACCCGCAGCTCGAATTCTCCTTCCTGGATTTCGAGCGCCGCACCGGGCTTCCCGCGCTGGTGCTGTGGAAATTCATCCCGACCAACGACCCCGAGATCCAGGAATGGTACCGCCGCCTGGAGTTCCGCAAGGCGCTCTATGCCGAGGGATGCGCCGGGAAAAGCGCCTACCCCGTCGCCTTCCTGCTGACGACGCCGGAGCACGCGCCGGCGCTGGCGCGGAGCTGTGGGCCGGTCGTCTACGCCTCGGCGCGCATCGCGCTGCTGCGGCGCGGCGGGTGAGGGAGCGACGCTTAGCGCCGCCGCCCGCGCGGATCGAGCGCGTCCTGCAGCCCGTCGCCGAGGAAATTGCAGGCGATGACGGTGATGAAGATCAGCAGCCCGGGATAGAGGGCGAGCTGCGGCGCGAGACCGATGGTCTCCTGCGCGCCGGTGAGCATGTTGCCCCAGCTCGGCAGCGGCGGCTCGATGCCGAATCCGAGATAGCTCAGCACCGATTCGAGCAGGATGATCTGCCCCACCGACAGCGTCGTCGCGACGATGATCGACGAGGCGAGGTTGGGCAGGATGTGGACGAGCATGATGCGGGCGGGGCTCGCGCCCAGCGCCACCGCGGCGCGGACGAAATCCTGGGCGCGCAGCGACAAGGTCGCGCCGCGCACGAGGCGCGCCACCGTCGTCCAGCCGACCAGCGCCACCAGCACGATGATGCGGTAGAGGCTGGCGGCCTCGGATTGCACCGCCCAGCCCGGCAGGCCGAGCTTCCTAAGGTCGATGGCGGCGAGCACGACGAGCAGCGGCAGCAGCGGCAGCGCGATGATGCCGTCGGTCAGCCGCATCAGCACGGCGTCGAGCCGGCCGCCGCGATATCCGGCGCCGAGGCCGATCGCGGTGCCGATGCCGGCGGCAGCGAGCGCGGCGGTGATGCCGACGAGCAGCGACACCCGCCCGCCATCCAGCAGCCGCAGCAGCAGGTCGCGGCCGAGCTCGTCGGTGCCGAGCGGATGGGCAAGCGACGGCGATGCCAGGCGCTGATAGAGATCGACGCGATCGCCATCGGCGCCGAGCAGCGCCGCCACGCCCGGCGCCGCCGCTGCGGCGAGCGCCAGCAGCAGCAGGATCGCGCCGCTCCAGGCGACGCGGCGATGGCCGAGCGCGCGGCGGATCAGCCTCATTTGTAGGTGATCCGCGGATCGGCCGCGGCATAGGCGATGTCGGCGGCGAGGTTCGAGAGCAGCACCAGCAGCGTCGCGAAGAGCAGCCCGGCCAGCGCCACGTTGAAGTCGTTGCCGAGGATGGCGTCGTAGATCAGCTTGCCCATGCCGGGATAGGCGAACATGGTCTCGGTGATCAGCGCGCCGGAGAACAGCGAGCCGAAGGACAGCGCCACCACGGTGATGACCGGCGCCAGCGCGTTGCGCAACGCATGGCCCCACAGGATGCGCGCCTCGCCGGCGCCCTTGGCGCGGGCGGTGCGGATGTAGTCCTGGCGCAGCGCCTCGATCATGCTGGCGCGCATATAGCGCAGATAGCCGCCGATGCTGGCGAGCGTCAGCACCGTCACCGGCAGTGCCAGATGGCGCGCGCGGTCGAGGAGGCCGCCGTCGCCGATGGTGGCGATGCCGCCGGCCGGCAGCCAGCCTAGCGCCACCGCGAAGACCAGGATCAGCATCAGCGCGAGCCAGAAGGGCGGGATCGAGATGCCGGCGAAGCTGAGGAGATTGGCGGCGGTGTCGAGCGGAGCGCCCGGCCGCCGCGCCGCCAGCGCGCCCAGCGGCAAGGCGATGGCGAGCGCCAGCCCGAAGCTCACCCCCATCAGCAGCGCAGTATTGGCGAGCCGCGGCAGCAGCGCCGCGATCGCCGTCGTGCCGTAGAGCCGGGAATAGCCGAAATTGCCGGCAAGCGCCGCCTCGGCCCAGGCGAGGTAGCGCTTCAGCAGCGGCTGATCGAGGCCTTGCAGCGCTTTGAGCCGCGCCACATCCGCCGCGGTCAGATGCGGGTCGGCCGCCAGCATGAGATTGATGGGGTCGCCGGGCATCAGCCCGATCAGCCCATAGATGATGAAGGACATCACGGCGAGCACCGCCAGCACCTGCAGCAGCCGCACGATGACGAAGCGGGTCATTGGCTCAGGATCTCTGAGGGCATCCGCGGACCTTTGGCAGACTACCGAGAGATACCCGAAATCAGTGGATTTTCAAGGCGCCTCGGGGCAGGCGAGGGAGACTCTTGATTGGCTTGGGGTCATGGGTCGGCGCGATTTCGCAGCCTTGAATTGGGCTGGGTTGCCGTCCTAGGCTCGCGTGGCGGGAAAGCGCGCATGGTGGATCTCAAGCAGTTTCTCGATGGCCTCGGCCTCGGTCAGCATTTCGAGCTGCTGTCGCGCAACGACATCGACCTCGAGATCCTGCCTGACCTCAGCGACAAGGACCTCGCCGAGCTCGGCCTCTCGCTCGGCCACCGGCGCAAGCTGATGGCAGCGGCGCAACGCCGCTCGCCCGCGCCGCCGCCGCTCGCGACCGAGCCGGAGCGACCGCGAGCGAGCCAGGCAGAGCGCCGCCAGGTGACGGTAATGTTCGCCGATCTGGTCGGCTCGACCGCGCTGTCGGGCCGCCTCGATCCCGAGGATCTCGGGCGTCTGGTGCGGCAATACCAGGACGCCTGCGCCGGCGTGATCGCGCGCTTCGACGGTTTCCTCGCCAAGTTCATGGGCGACGGCGTGCTCGCCTATTTCGGCTATCCCCAGGCGCATGAGGACGGCGCCGAGCGCGCCGCTCGCGCCGGGCTCGAAATCGTCGCGGCCGTCACGCGGATCGGCGACGGCACGCTCGCCGCGCGGGTCGGGATCGCCACCGGCCTGGTGGTCGTCGGAGAGATCATCGGCAGCGGCACGGCGCAGGAGCAGACCATCATCGGCGACACGCCCAATCTCGCCGCCCGGCTTCAGGCGCTGGCCGAGCCGCATGGCGTGCTCATCGCCGGCATCACGCGCCGCCTCCTGGGCGAGCTGTTCGACTACGCGTTCCTCGGCGAGCATGCGATGAAGGGCATCGCCGAGCCCGTCGGCGTCTGGCGCGTGCTGCGCGAGAGCGAGACGCGAAGCCGATTCCAGGCCGTGCGCGAGGCGGGCGTTCTCGTCGGACGGACGCAGGAGATCGCGCTCTTGGCCGAACGCTGGCGGCTCGCGCGCGCGGGCGAAGGTCAGGTCGTCCTGCTCGCGGGCGAGGCCGGGATCGGCAAGTCACGTCTCGTCGAGGCGCTGGTCGAGCGCATCCGGGACGAGCGCCATGTCCGCGTCCGCATGCAATGCTCGCCCTATCACCGCAACACGGCGCTCTATCCCGTAAGACGCCATTTCGCCGAAGCGGCGCAGTTTGCGCCCGATGACGGGGTCGCGCTCAGGCGCGAGAAATTGCGCTCGATGCTCGCGGCCGCAAGCCCGGTTCCTGAGCGCGCCTTCCGCGTCCTCGCCGGCGCGATCGGACTCGGGCTGGACGGCGACGAGACCGCGGTCGACATGACCGCGGCGCAGCAAAAGAGCGAGCTGATGGCGGTGTTGGCCGAGCGGCTGCTCGCGCTCGCCGCTGAGGCGCCGGTGCTGCTGCTGCTCGAGGACGCGCACTGGATCGATCCGACGACGCGCGAGCTGTTCGATGTCATCGTCGACCGCATCGAGGCGGCCCGGGTCGCGGTCATCGTCACCCATCGTCCCGAGTTCGCGCCGCCCTGGACCGGGCGGCCGTTCGTCACCGCGCTTGCCTTCAATCGGCTCTCGGGCAGGGACTGCGCCGACATCGTGTGCAATCTCAGCGCTCGCGCTGCGCTGCCGGCCGATCTCGTCGACGAAATCCTGCGCCGCGCCGACGGCGTGCCGCTTTATGTCGAGGAGCTGACCAAGGCTGTGCTCGAAGCCGGGATGAACCGGCAGGCCGTACCGCCGACCTTGCAGGATTCACTGATGGCGCGGCTCGACCGGCTAGGGCGCGTCAAGGACGTGGCGCAAATCGCCGCGGTGATCGGGCGCGAGTTCGCGCGGCCGCTCCTTGCTGCGGTTGCCGGCGTCGGCGACGGCGAGCTCGACGCAGCGCTCGCCCGGCTCGTCGAGGCGGGACTGGTGTTCCAGCGCGGCAATCTCGCCGAGGGCCGTTACAGCTTCAAGCACGCGCTGGTTCAGGAGGCGGCCTATGAAAGCCTGCTGCGCTCGCGCCGCGAGCCGCTCCACGCCGCGATCGGCCGGACGCTCGAGGCGAGCGGCGCCGCCGCGAGCGAGCCCGAGATCGCCGCCCATCATTTCGCCCGCGCCGGCCTGCATGAGGAAGCGAGCCGCCACTGGGAATGCGCCGGCGACCGGGCGATGGCGCAATCGAGCTACGCGGAGGCGGTCGCGACCTATGCGGCGGCCATCGAGAGTACGCGTCAGCTCGCCTCGGAGGCTGTGCGCAACCGCCAGCTCCTCGCGCTTTCCCTCAAGCTCGGCCCGGCGCTGACCGTGGCCAAAGGCTTCGGCACCGAGGAATTCGCGGCCTGCTACCGCGAAGCTTACGCGCTCGCGCGAGCGCTGGGGGACGGCCCGGACCTGTTCAAGGCGGTTTGGGGCCTGTGGTTGGACGAGGTCGTGCATCAGCGCTTCGACGGCGCCGGCGCGCGCGCCGCGGAGCTCATCGCGCTCAGTGAACGGCTCAACGACGAGGATCTTCGGCTCGAGGCGATCCATTGCCGCTGGAGCACGGCGTCCTTCCGCGGCGAGGCCACGCTGGCACTAGCCTTGGGCTCGGAAGGAGCGGCGCTATACGCAGCCGAGCGCCACCACAAATTCGCCCATGAGTATGGCGGCCACGATCCCGGCGTGTGCGCCCACGCCATCCGCGCCATGTCTTACGGCGTCATGGGGCTGCCGGACCAAGTGCGGGAAGCGGCCGAGCACTGCATCGCGCTGGCTGAGCGGCTGCATCACCCGAACAGCCTTGCCCATGCCTTCCACAACGTTATCGTCCCCTACACGACGCTGGGCGATGCGCCGAACTGTGCGCGCCTCGCCGAGCGGCTTCTCGCCCTGGCGCAAAGATATAATTTCATGCCGATGCGCATGGCGGGCGAGTTCCACGCCGGCTGGGCCGGCTGCCGGCTGGGGGACGCGGCGGGACTGGAGCGGATGGAGGCGGCGTTCCTGCGTCGCTCTCTTCAAGCGCCGCTCGAATTCTATTATTGCGCGGTGATGGCGGAGGCCTTTGCTGCCGAGGGGCGCAAGCGCGACGCCTTCGACATCGTCATCAAGACGCTGGAGCGCGCGGCGACGTCGCAGGCCGGTCTCTTCGTGCCGGAGCTGTGGCGCCTCAGGGGCGAGTTGACGCTGGCGCTCTCGGCCCATCAGCGCGCCGAAGCCGAGCGCTGCCTTGACCACGCGGCCGTCATGGCCGAGCGCCAGGGCGCGCGCCTCCTGGAGCTGCGCGCGACGACCAGCCTGGCGCAGATCTGGGCCGAGAGCGGAAGGCGGGAGCAAGCGCTTGCCCGGCTTGCGCCGCTCTATCGCGCATTCGCGGACGGAGACGATGTGCGCGACCTGACGGTGGCGGCGCGGCTGCTCGCCAGCCTTGCTTAGGCGCCGCCGACGCGATGCTGCATTACCTCGCTGGACGCTGATCTGCGCCGGCGATCGCAGCTGCGGCGGGACCCTGCACCATTCCCTCGCCAGGCAAGGCTATCGCATATGCGCATATGGGGTTCACCACGGAGACACGGAGGG
>JBKQTR010000479.1:0-6103 GCA_052143095.1 Allostellaceae bacterium | reverse complement strand
GCGGCGGCGTCAGCGGTTGCGCAGCAACCGCGAGAGCCGCACAGAGCTGGCTGGCCTCCTGCTTGCCGCGGCTGCCGCGCGTGATCCCCCGCACCGTCCAGGCTAGCATCTTACCCCGGCGCTTCACCGAATTCGCCGCCGGAACCGGATAGAGCGCGACGGCGCCGCATGCGACAAAGCGGGACACCAGTGATGGAGTGTCCCCATGAGCTTCCGTGTTTCCGGCCTGTCGGTCGACGAGTTCGCGCCGCTCTTCGCGCTGAGCGATGCCGAGCTGCTGGCCCGAGGCTTCCGGCGCTGCCGCGCGCCGATGGACGGGGCGCGCATGCCCTGCCGCGTCAGCCTGCGCTTCACGCCCGAGGGCGAGACGGCGATCCTGCTGGCCTATACGCACCAGCCCGCGCCGCACTCGCCCTTCCGCGCCTCGGGCCCGATCTTCGTGCGCGAGGCGGCGCGCGAGACCTTCGAAGGCGTCGATCGGCTGCCGCAGGCGCTCGCCGACAGCGCCGCGCTGTCGCTGCGCGCCTACGACACAGGCGACATGATGGTCGATGCCGATATCGTCCCGGGCAGCGGCGCCAAGCCGGTCATCGAGCGCCTGCTCGCGCGCCAGGACGTGGCCTATCTCCACGCCCATTTCGCGCCGCGCGGCTGCTATCTCGCCCGCATCGACCGGGCGTGACGCCAGCGCGACGCGAAGCGTCGTCGCTGGCGGGCGGCAGCGCCCCGGACTTGATCCGGGGCGCGAGAGCCCGCGCCGTGCCGGCTAGCTGCCCAGCAGCGCCTTGAGCCTGTAGATCAGCTCCAGCGCATCCCTCGGCGTCAGCGCGTCCGGCTGCACCTCGCCGAGCGCCGCCTCGACGGCCGAGCGCTTGGCCTCGGCGCGCCCCGCCGGCCGCGCCGCGGTGAACAGCGGCAGGTCGTCGGCAAGCCGCGCCAGCGCGCCGCTCTGCTCGCCTTTCTCTAAGAGCGCCAGCACCTCCTCGGCGCGCGCCACCACCGCCGGCGGCAGGCCCGCGAGCTTCGCCACATGGATGCCGTAGGAGCGGTCGGCAGCGCCCGGCGCCACCGCGTGCAGGAACACCACGTCGCCCTGCCATTCCTTGACGCGCATGGTGTAGCAGGCGAGATGCTCGAGCTTCGCCGCGAGCGCGGTGAGCTCGTGGTAATGCGTCGCGAACAGCGCGCGGCAGCGATTGACGCCATGCAGATGCTCGACCGCGGCCCAGGCGATGGATAGCCCGTCGAAAGTGGCGGTGCCGCGGCCGATCTCGTCGAGGATGACCAGGGCGCGCTCGCCCGCCTGGTTGAGGATCGAGGCGGTCTCGACCATCTCCACCATGAAGGTGGAGCGTCCGCGCGCGAGATCGTCGGCGGCGCCGACGCGGCTGAACAGCCGGTCGACGATGCCGATCTCGGCGTGCTCGGCCGGAACGAAGGAGCCGGCCTGGGCGAGGATGGCGATGACCGCGTTCTGGCGCAGGAAAGTGCTCTTGCCCGCCATGTTGGGCCCGGTCAGCAGCCACAGGCGCTGGCCCGGCTTCAGCTCGCAATCATTGCCGACGAAGCCCTGGCCGCCGGCGACGCGAAGCGCCGCCTCGACCACGGGATGGCGCCCGCCGGCGATAGCAAAGCCCGTCCCGTCATCGACCGCGGGGCGGCAATAGCGCTCGGCCACGGCGAGCTCGGCCAGCGCCGCCGCGACGTCGAGGCGGGCGAGCGCGGTGGCGGTGGCCGCGATCTCGCCGGCGCGCGCCCGCGCGGCCGCGACCAGCTCGTCGAAGAAGCTGAGCTCGAGCGCCACCGCGCGGTCGGCGGCCGAGGCGATCTTGCTCTCGAGCTCGGAGAGCTCCACCGTGGTGAAGCGCATCGCGCTCGCCATGGTCTGGCGGTGGATGAAGCGCTCCTTGAGCTTCTCGGCATGGGCCGCCGTCACCTCGACGTAATAGCCCAGCACGTTGTTGTGGCGGATCTTGAGCGAGGCGACGCCGGTCTCGCCGGCATAGCGTGCCTGGAGCGCGGCGATCCGGCGCCGGCTCTCGTCGCGCAGCGAGCGCAGCTCGTCGAGCTCGCCCGCATATCCCGCGGCGATGAAGCCGCCCTCGCGGGTGATCAGCGGCAGGTCCGCGGCGAGCGCCTGGGTGAGACGCTCGACTGAGGCGCCGTGCTCGCCGAGGTCGCGCTCGGCGCGCTCCAGCAGCAGCGGCTTTGCTTGCGCCTGCTGCAGCAGCCGGCGGAACTCGGCGCTCTCGCGGAGCGTGTCGCGCAGCGCCGCGAGATCGCGCGGGCCGCCGCGACCGAGCGCCAACCGCGCCATGGCGCGCTCGATATCGGCGCAGCGCTTCAGCGCCTCGCGCAGGCTCTGGCGCAGCCGCTCGTCGGCGACGAGAAAGCCCACCGCGTCGAGCCGCACGGCGATGGCGCGGGGATCGGTGAGCGGCGCCGCCAGATGCTCGGCGAGCAGCCGCGCGCCGGCGCCGGTGATGGTGCGGTCGATGATGGCGAGCAGGCTGCCGCGGCGCTCGCCCGAGAGCGTCTCGGTGAGCTCGAGATTGCGCCTGGTGGCGGCGTCGATCTCCATCACCGCGCCGGCGCCGATCCGGCGCGGCGGCTGCAGCAGCGGCGCCTTCCCCTGCTGCGTCAAATTGACGTAGTCGACCAGCGCGCCGCCGGCGGCGAGCTCGGCGCGGCTGAAGCTGCCGAAGCCGTCGAGCGCGCGCACGCCATAGAGCGCCTCGAGCCGCTTGCGGCCGTTCTCGCTGTCGAAGCGCGCGCCGGCGAGCGGCGTCAGCCGGCTCTGCCAGTCGCCCAAGAGCTCGATAAGCTCCGGGCGCTGCAGCAGCCGCTCCGGCACCAGCACCTCGCCGGGCGCGAGCCGCGCGAGCGCCGAGCCGAGCCCCGCCGCGGTCACGCCCTGCAGGCGGAAGGCGCCGGTCGAGAGCTCGAGCCAGGCCAGCGCCAGCTCGCCCGCGGCATCGGCCAGCGCCGCCAGGTAATTGTTGCGCCTGGCGTCGAGCAGCGTCTCCTCGGTGAGCGTGCCGGGGGTGACGATGCGCACCACGGCGCGGCGGATGGCGGATTTGCTGCCGCGTTTCTTGGCCTCGGCCGGGTCCTCCATCTGCTCGCAGACGGCGACGCGGAAGCCGCCGCGGATGAGGCGCGCGAGATAGCTCTCGGCGGCATGCACCGGGACGCCGCACATCGGGATGTCCTCGCCGTCATGCCGGCCGCGCTTGGTGAGCTGGATGTCGAGCGCCGCCGCCGCCTTCACGGCATCATCGAAGAACAGCTCGTAGAAATCGCCCATGCGGTAGAACAGCAGGCAGTCGCGATGCTGGCGCTTCAGCTCGAGATATTGCGCCATCGCCGGCGTCGCCGCTTCCGGCGGCGGCGGCGGCTCCGGGGCCGCGCCCAAGACACTGTCGGCAGCAAGGCGCGGTGCGGTATCGTTCATCGCGAAACGGGACGGGTTGCGGCCGGGGCTGGTTTGGCTTAAGGGCAGCGCAACCTAGCACGGATGCGGAAGGACAAGACAGCACCATGGCCGAAACCCCCGACAAGCCGCCTTTCCCCGTCATCCGCGAGGCGGTCGCCTCGTTTGCCGACAAGGCGGCGCTGCGCCGCGCGGTGGCGGCGCTGTTCGGCGCCGGCTTCAAGCCCACCGATCTCTCGGTGCTGGCAAGCCATGACTCGCTCGAAGTGGCGGGCGAGGTGCCGGGATATCCCGGCAAGCCCGGCGCCAGCCTGCTCGCCGGGCTGACCGACGAGGTGAGCTTCCTCGCGCCGCTCACGGTGGCCGGCATCGTGCTGCTGTCGACCGGGCCGGTCGGCGCCGCCATCGCCGCGCTGGTCGCGGCCGGGCTCGGCGGCGCCGCGTTGAAGGAGCTGCTCGACCGCATCGCCGCCAACGAGCACAGCGCCGAATTCGCCGCCGCGCTCAAGGCGGGAGAAGTGCTGCTCTGGGTGCGCGTCGACGACCCCGGGCTCGAAGCGGCGGCGCTGCGGCTGCTGACGGAAGCCGGCGGCCGGCGCGCGCATGTCAATGCGCGGACGCTCGGCCCCAAGCGTTGAGCGGCGGCGATTTCCGCCATGGGCAGTGGCGGGCGCCGGGACTATTCTGCGTCGCGAGGGAGCAAGCCCATGAGCACCATGAGCGCCGATGAGCGCAATGCCGATCAGATCGCCTTCTGGAACGGGTCGGGTGGTCGCCATTGGGTGAACCGGCAACAGACCCAGGATGTCGTGCTGGCGCCGATCTCGGCGGCGGCGATCGCGCGCGCCGCAGTCCTTCCGGGCGAGCGCGTCGTCGATATCGGCTGCGGCTGCGGTGCCACGGCGATCGAGCTTGGAAGGCTGGTGGGATCGGTAGGCCGCGTCCTCGGCCTCGACGTCTCGGCGCCGATGCTGGCGCGGGCGGCCGAGCGGCTGCCGCAGGATCTGCCGGTCGAGTTCACCCGGGCCGATGCCACCACATACCCCTTCGCGCCGGGCGGCTTCGACCTGCTGTTCTCGCGCTTCGGCGTCATGTTCTTCGCCGAGCCCGCGCGCTCCTTTGCCAATCTGCGCCGCGCGCTCCGGCCGGGCGGCCGGCTTGCCTTCGCCTGCTGGCGCGCGCCGCGCGACAACCCCTGGATGATGCTGCCGCTGCACGCGGCCTATGAGCATGTGCCGAAGCTGCCGCAGCTCGGCCCGGAGGATCCCGGTCCCTTCTCCTTCGCCGATGCCGAGCGCGTCGGCCGCATCCTCGGCGCCGCCGGCTTCGAGGCGATCGACCTCGCGCCGCTCGATCTCGTCCTCGACATCGCCAGCGGCGGCGGGCTCGACGCGGCGGTGACGGCGGCGCTCGAGATCGGCGCCACCAGCCGCGCCATCGAGGGCCAGCCGCCCGAGCTCCTGGCCGCGGTCGCGGCCTCGGTCCGCCGGGTGCTGGCGCCGCATCAGCGCGGCGCGACGGTGCCTTTGGGTGCCGCCATCTGGCTGGTCACCGCGACCAGCCCCTGACCGCCTCGTCCCCGCCGCGCCGGCGGGGGATGCCGGGCGTTGCATGCTTTCTATTCCCCGGAATCGGAAATGCCGGAGACGGCGCATGAGATCGGCGAAGCCCCACCTGTACCGCCACGCGGGTCCCTCCCTCTCCGCCCCAGGGGGCGGAGAGGGTTGGGGTGAGGTGGGGGGGGGCGCGGATTTGCGATAGCCGGTCTAGCGGATGGTGACGCCGAAATTCAGCCCGGGCGCGGGATAGACCGGCGCCGGCGCGTAGCCATAGCCATAACCGTAGCTATAGACCGGGGCGGGGTAGTAGCCGGGCGCGGCATAGAACAAAGGGTTCGGCGCGAAGCGCTCCGGAGCGCGCCAGCCATGCCCGTGCCAATCGCCATGGCGGCCGGGATCGGCGACGGCCGGGGCGACGGCGGCGCCGGCGACCACGGCGGCGACCGCGGCGGCGAGCAGTCCGGTGCGCAGGCGGCGGCCGAGGGTGCTGCTGAGGGTTTTCATGAAGGCTTTCCTTTCCTCGTGAAATCAGCGTGTTCTACCCTGTCGTAAGCAGGCTGAGCGGTCGCGATCCCCGGGTGACAAAGACTTCATCCGGCGGTAAGGATGCCGCCCGGCTGGAACGAGAGGGGAACGGGATTCCCTGATCTCGGACATCCTGCCTGCCCCGGCTCGCGCGCAATTGTTCTTGAATTGTTCTCTAGGCGCGCCTAAGTTCCGGCTTCGGTCAGGATCGGGGAGAGGGCGATGAGCGGCTTCGACAACAGCTTCGACAAGGTCGACGAGTTCCTGGTGGCGCAGTATCACCGGCATCTCGAGGATGTCCTGTGCGACGGCTGCCTGATCGGCCGGCTCAGCACCCAGTTCGGCGAGCGCGCGCGGCTGATGGCGCGGCTCATCCGCTCGACGCGCGAGGAGGATGGCGGGCTCGCCAACGTCTATGAGGGCATCCTGGTGCTCGACGGCATCTGGTACCGCTTCGCCTGTCAGGTCTTCGTCGATCATGGCGGCCAGCGCTTCCTCAGCGATGTCAGCCAGTTCGAAGCGGTGGAGTGGCGCGCCGAGGTGAAGGTGTCGGCCTAGGCGCGACGCAGACAACCCGGCCGACCGC
>JBKQTR010000478.1:0-13291 GCA_052143095.1 Allostellaceae bacterium | reverse complement strand
AGGGGGTGCGCGCCGAGCTTGCCAAGCAGGGCACGCTGGTGATCGCGGTGATGCCCGGCGCGGTCGATACCGACATGTCGCGCGACTTCCCGCCGCCGAAGATGCCGCCGGGCGAGGTCGCCGCGGCAGCCCTGGCGGCGCTGGAGCAAGGCCTCGAAGAGGTCTATCCCGGCGACATGGCCGCGGGCGTCGCCCAAGGCCTCGCCGCCGATCCCAAGGCGGTGGAAAAGCAGTTCGCGGGATATCTGCCGGGATGAGTCGGGCGAGTGGCGCCGCGCCGTTGACCCCTGGGCGCGCGACGCCTATTGTCCGCGGTCTTCCCCGAGCCCGTAGCTCAGCCGGTAGAGCACTTGACTTTTAATCAAGGGGTCATGGGTTCGAATCCCATCGGGCTCACCAAAAACCTTGGACTGCCTGCGCGCGATAACCCGCCGGTAACCGGCGCACGCTAACCTGTGCCATGCCCTCCGCTGGAGGGGGCGCGCATGTATTGGGCAGCAGTCGGTGCCACAGGCTTGCTCGTGATCTCGGTGCTCGCGGTCGGCGGCTTCTGCCTCGTCCGCGAGCTGCGGCGCTCGCCATGGTCGGAGATGGCGCTCTTCGACGAAGATCGCTGAAGCGCAAAAGAGGCTCCACGCCGTTTGGGGGGTGCGCGGAGCCTCTCGACAGGAAGCTGCCTGCCTGCCATCCCCCAGAGTGTCGCCTCCCAAGGTGCTCCCGCGGAAGGTCAAGCGACGATATCATCAGGGTCGGGGCGGGAAAAGGGCCGCCCGCCAGGCCGGTCGAGCCCCCGCCTGGACGCCCCGCCTGCCTGTCAACCATCCGTTAACCATAACGGCGCGATCATTCCCATTCCGCGAGATCGGCGGAGGGGAGATCGCACATGGACGGCAAGATCACCGGTCGCGACGATTACCGTATCACGCAGGCGCTCGTCATCACCTCGACCTGGCTGATTGAGCACGGGCACCACTCCGTCGAGATCGTGCGTTTTCCGCTGCCGCCCGCGCCCTCGGCTCTCCATACTCAGGGCTCGGCAAAGCGACCCCCTGAGCGACTGGAATTGAGGCCGCGGCCTAAAGAGAGCCTGCACGCCGCCAAGGAAAGGCTTAGGGCTCAGCTGGACGAGATCGAGCGGGAGCGCGACGCCCGGCGGCGAGCCAGAGTGCTCCGCGATGGCGGCTAAGCGCGTCAATCGCCCTCGCGAACACAAGCTGATCGTGGATATCGCGACGGGGCAGCTGGCGTATAAGCCCGAGAACGGCAAGAGCATCGCCGCGACGAACGGGGCTGCCTAGATGATCGTTGAAATTCTCCACGGCGCGAGGTGGCTCGACATAGCGCTTGTGCTCCGGCGATCAGCCGTCGAGCACGGCGCGAAGCGCGCGGGCGAGGTCCGCCTTGCGGTAGGGCTTGCTCAGGAGGCGCGCGGTCGCGGACTCGCCGAGGCTGCCGGCGATCTTGGTCCCGGGGAAGCCCGATGTCAGGACGACCTTGACGCCCGGCCAGCGTCCGACCGCGGCGCGCGCCAGCTCCAGCCCTGAAAGCTCGCCGGGCATCACCAGACTTCGGGACCGGGTATTCCTCTCTCAAACAGCTCCGACAGCTGCCCTTTTCCGCGCTGAAAATCGGCTGGTCGTTCGTCGCCGACCTGGCAACGTCGCGCGCTGCGTGCTTGACGATGCGGTGCATCGCCGGCGCACTTGCTCCTAACAGGGCGCCAGCAGTGTGCAACGCAGCACGTGCCCGTGTGAGAAATACGGGCTAGGGGGCGGCGCACGACGGCCGACGCTGCGCGGCCGCGGGTTCGAATCCCATCGGGCTCACCACTTTTTGCCGAAAAAACACCGCACTGCGCGCGATCCCTGTCGCTAGCGCTTTACGAAGCCGCGCATATCTTGCATGCTAGGCGCGATCAACGAATTAACCTCTATTCAGGGGGGGTTTGATGGCGCGAACAGGATCTAAAGCGAAATCCAAGGGGTCGAAACGCGGCAAGGCGAAGAAGCCGGCGAAGCGGCGCAGCGCTGCGGCGCGTGCCGGCGCCCGCAAAGGCAAGACGGCGAAGCGTAAGACCGCCGCCAAGCGCACGACCGCCGCGAAGAAGAAGGCAGCGCCGAAGAAGGCGCGCAAAGCGGCACCGAAAAAGGCGGTGAAGCGGGCGGTGAAGAAGGCTGCGCCGAAGAAGCCGATGCCGGCCGCGCGTCCGGCGACACCGGCGCCGGCCCCTGCTCCCGCCGCCGCTGCACCACGGCCGGCACCGCCGCCGCCGCCGCCGCGCCCCTCGCCGCCGCCGGTGGCCCCGGCACCACGCCCCGCCGCCGCCGCACCGCCGCCGCGCCCGGCACCGCCGCCGCCGCCGAAGCCGCCGGCACCGCCCGCGCCGGCACCGTTGACGCATGGCAGCGCGCACAACGCGCCCAAGCCGCCGGAAAGCACGCCGCCGACGCCGCCGAAGCCGCCGGGATCGAGCTGGGGCGGATCAGGCTCCTCAGGACTTTAGGATCGACCCCACCTGTCACCCGCCGCCGCAGACCCCTGCGGCGGCGGTTTTTCTCTGTCCACACGGTGCCGCGGTCACGCGGCTGTGCGTGGCAACGCCGTGGCGGACGCGGCATGATCTCGCGTCGTTGTCGCTGCCGTGAGGGAGCCGCCCATGCGACTCGCCGCCATCCTCATCCTGCTGCTGCCGGCGCTTCTCCTGACCGCCTGCCGCCAAGACCCGAGCGCGCCCAGCGCCTATCATCCGCCGGATACGACGCAGCTCGGCGGTGGCGGCGGCGGAGGTGGCGGCGCTGGCGGGATGTAGCTACTCCGCCGCCTCGCGCCGCGGCCGTGCCAAGCGCGCGCCCGGCCAGAGATCGGCGCGCGAGCGCTCATATTGCGGCGGCATCGCCGCCTTCGTGCCGAGCGTCTCGGCGGCATGCCAGACCCAATGGGGATCGTCGAGAAAGGCGCGCGCCATCGCCACCATATCCGCTTGGCCGGAGGCGATGACCGCTTCCGCCTGGCGCGGCTCGGCGACCAGCCCCACGGCGCGGGTGGCGATGCCGGTGTCGCGCCGCACGCGCTCGGCCAGCGCCAGCTGATAGCCGGGGCCGATCGGGATCGGCGCCTTGGGGACGATGCCGCCGCTGGAGACGCAGACGTAATCGCAGCCGGAAGCTTTGAGCGCGCGGGCAAAACCCACCGCCTCCTCGATGCCGAAGCCGCCCTCGAGCCAGTCGGTGCCGGTGATGCGCGCGCCCATCGGCTTGTCCTCGGGCCAGGCGGCGCGCACCGCCGCGGCAATGCGCAGCGGCAGGCGCATGCGGTTCTCCAGGCTGCCGCCATAGGAATCGGTGCGCCGATTGGCGATCGGCGAGAGGAACTCGTGCAGGAGATAGCCATGCGCGCTATGCAGCTCCACCAGGTCGAGGCCGAGCCGAGCCGCGCGGTGCGTCGCGCCGACGAAACCCTCCACCAGCCGGTCGAGCGCCGCCGCGTCCAGCGCGTGTGGCGCGGGCCAGCCGTCATCGAGCGCCAGCGCCGAGGGCGCGACCGTCTGCCAAGCGCCCTCCGCGGCACCCAGCGCGCGGATGCGCTCCCAGGGCCGCGTCGCCGAGCCCTTGCGCCCGGCATGGGCGAGTTGGATGCCGAGCGGCGTGTTGCCGTAGCGGCGGCACGCGGCGACGACCCGCGCCAGCGCCGCCTCGTTGGCATCGCTGTAGAGGCCGAGGCAGCCCAAGGTGATGCGCCCCACCGCCTCGACCGCCGTGGCCTCGATCATCAGCAGCCCGGCGCCGCCCAGCGCCAGCGAGCCCAGATGCAGCAAATGCCAGTCATTGGCGCTGCCGTCCTCGGCGCTGTACTGGCACATCGGCGAGACGACGATGCGGTTGGCAAGCGTCAGTCGGCGCAGCGCGATCGGCGTGAAAAGCGGGCTCGGCATGTCTGATCCATCCCCTGGCTGGCCGCCACTCTATCGCCGCCCACGCCGGCGCGGCAACGCCGCCGCCGGAGAGGCTGTCCTTCGCAAAACGAGGGGCTCGGGGCTGAGGCGCCCCGCCTGCAGCTTTGGAGGAAAAGGAATGCAGGCGGGGCTGTCCCAGGGGTCTTCGCCCGCCAAGGGGGTTGAGCGGGCGGTGCGGCAAAGCCGCTGACGCCCATTACCGCGCAGCGGAGCGGGCGAGCCAAGTTAAACCTTTGTCATTCTTCGGCGCGCCGCCGGGCGCCTCGGAAAGGAGTCGCGGATCGGCCTATAAGCTATTGATCTAAGATATGTTTACTTGGCTTCTGGCGGGCCTGCCGAGGGCGCGCAAAGCGGGCCTGCGGGCGGGGCCGCAGATGCCGGGAAAACGGCTAATCGCCGAGCCCCGCCCGCGGCGCGAGGCGGCCGGCGAGGTGCCGGCACAGCACGAAGAACGGCCCCGCGAGCAGTACGACGACGAGAATGCGCACGAGTTGAAAGGCGGTGACGATCGGCACGGCAACGCCGAGCGCGCGCGCCGTCACCGCCATCTCGCCGATGCTGCCGGGCGCGGTGGCGAGGATCGCCGCCGCGGCGGGGATGTGCAGCAGCTGCGCCACCATCACCCCCATCGCCGCGCACAGCGCCACCATGATCAGGGCGCAGAGCACCGCCGCCAGGCTGAAGCGCGGCGCCGCCGCCAGGAAGGCGCGATCGAAGCGGGCGCCCAGCGCGATGCCGAGCAGCACCTGGGCGGCGGCGACCAGCCAGCCCGGCACCGCCGAGAGCGGCAGCGCCAGCGCGGCGATGGCGATGCCGCTGGCGAGCGACCCCAGCAGCCAGGCATTGTTGAGGCGCAGCCGGGCGAAAACCCAGCTCACCGCCGCCGCCCCGGCGAGCATCGCCAGCAGCCGCGGCCAGACCACCGCGCTCAAGGCGGGGGCGTAGGCGAGCCCGCCGCCGCTGCCGCCCAACGCGCTCACCGCCGACGGCACGGTGAGCACGATAGCGGCGATGCGCAGCGATTGCGCCAGCGCAATCGGCGCCGGCGCGGCGCCATGGCGGTCGCCGAGCACCGCCATCTCGGCCGCGCCCGCCGGCATGGCGCAGAAATACGCGGTCTTGAGATCGACGCGGCCAAGCCGCGTCAGGATGAGAGCAGTAAGCGCCCCCAGCAGCAAGGTGGCGCAGCAGGTGAGCAGCATGGCCGCGGCATGGCCGACGAGCTCGCCCAGCACCTCGGCGGTGAAATAGAGCCCGACGGCGACGCCGATCACCACCTGCCCCGCCTGGCGGCCACCCGGCAGCGGCTCCGCCGGGGCGCCGACGAGGCGCAGCGCCGCCATGGCGAGCAACGGTCCGATGAGCCAGGGCAGCGGCAGGCTGAGCGCGCGCATGCCGTAGCCCGCCGCGACCCCGCCGGCGAGGCCGGCCGCCCAGCGGCCGACCAGCGCCACGCCGGGCGGGCTCATGGCATATAGGCGCCGCCGTTGACGTGGATCGTCTGTCCCGTGATGAAGCGCGCCGCCGGTCCCGCGAGATAGCGCACCATGCCGGCGATCTCCGCGACGGTGCCGAGCCGTCCGAGCAGCGCCGGATTGGCCGCATGCGCCGAGGGGGTGTGGCTGCGCGGCGTGTCGATGAGGCCGGGGACGACGCAATTGGCGGTGATGCCGTCCGGCGCCAGCTCGCGCGCGAGGCCCTTGGTGAGGCCGACCAGCCCCGCCTTCCCGGCCGCGACATGGACGCGGTCGCTGCCGCCGACATGGCCGGTCATGCCGCCGATGCTGATGATGGCGGCCGCGCCGCCGCGGCGCAGATGCGGCAGCGCCGCCTTGGCGCAGAGGAACGGCGCCTCGAGAATGAGGGCGAGCACGGCGCGGTAATCGGCAAGGCTCAGCGCCTCGAGCTTCTGCGCCGGCCGCAGCGCCGCGTTGTTGACGAGGATGTCGAGCCGGCCGAAGCGCTCGACGCTGCGCTCGACCATCGCCGCCACCGCCGCCTCGTCGGTGACGTCGGCAAGCACCGCCATCGCCTTGCCGCCTGCCGCCTCGATCTCGTGCGCCACCGCCTCGGCGGCGTCGCGCGAGCGGCGGGTGTTCACCACCACCGCGGCGCCGCCGGCAGCGAGGTCAAGGGCGATGGCGCGGCCGATATTGCGCGACCCGCCGGTGACCAGCGCCACCTTGCCGGCCAGTTCCTGTCCCTGCTGCACGATGCTCCCCCTGCCCGCCCCGGACGGGCGAGAATGCCGGGCGAGGCGCCTTATGGCAATGCCGATGCTACGGTATGTACATACCCCGAAAAAAGCTGCAGTTCCCGCTCCTAGTTCCGCCGTCCCCGCGAAAGCGGGGACCCAGGAGAAGCGCTCCGCACACACTATTTGAGGCCCCTGGATGCCCGCTTTCGCGGGCAAGGCGATCGTTGAGGGGTATGCTGCCGTGAGATTTGTACGCTCCCTAGAATGCCGATGGGGAGAGGTCAGGAAAGCAGGACAGCCATGGCGCACATCACCGCGCCGACGGCCAAAGTCAACCAGGAGAGCCATTTCGCTGGGCCCCGGGGCAGGACGCGCTCAGAGTTTCTGGACATTCATCACCGGCCGAAAACCTGCTCTACCTCCGGTCATAGGCAGGGCCGCGCCGATCCATCCCCGCCGCCGGCGAGGGCGAGGTCGCACCTCTAATCTTATGGGTTCGCCAACAGGTGAATGAGGCTCGAGGTGTCCCAGCGCTTGCCGCCGCGCTCCTGGACGCGCTGATAGAACTGATCGACCAGCGCCGTCACCGGCAGCGCCGCGCGGTTGCGCCGCGCCTCGGCGAGGCAGATGGCGAGATCCTTGCGCATCCAGTCGACGGCAAAGCCGAAATCGAACTTGCCTTCGACCATGGTGTGCGCGCGGTTCTCCATCTGCCAGGATTGCGCCGCGCCCTTGGAGATGGTCTCGACCACGAGCTTGGGATCGAGCCCGGCGCGCATGGCGAAATTGAGCCCTTCGGACAGCGCCTGCACCAGCCCGGCGATGCAGATCTGGTTCACCATCTTGGTGAGCTGGCCGTTGCCGGCGGGGCCCATCAAGGTCACGGCGCGGCCGTAATGCGCCATCACCGGCTGCGCCTTGTCGAACACCGCCGGCTCGCCGCCGACCATGATGGTGAGCTTGCCGTTGACCGCGCCCGCCTGGCCGCCCGAGACCGGCGCGTCGAGAAAGCCCAGGCCCTTCTGCTGCGCCAGCGCCGCCATCTCGCGCGCCACCTCGGCCGAGGCGGTGGTGTGATCGCAGAGGATGGCGCCGCGCGCCATGCCGGCAAAGGCGCCGCCGTCCCCCGCCACCACCGCGCGCACGTCGTCGTCATTGCCGACGCAGGTAAAGACGATCTCGGCGCCTTCCGCCGCCGCCGCGGCCGTCGGGCGATGCGTGCCGCCATACTCCTTCGCCCAGGCCGCCGATTTGGCGGCGGTACGGTTATAGACCGTGACCTGATGGCCTGCCTTGGCGAGATGCCCGGCCATCGGATAGCCCATCACGCCCAGGCCCAGGAATGCCAGCTTCATCATCGCCTCCCGCGGATTTGCGGCGCTATGCTAGCGGGGATTCCAGAGGTGGCAATCCTGGTCGACGCTCCGTCATCGCGCCGGCAGGGGAAATCGAACGACGCCTCGCCCGAACAACATTCACCACGGACAAGACCCAGGTTCCCTGGGCCGCTTGCGGCCCATGACTCTTCTCCGTGTCCTCCGTGCCTCCGTGGTCCATCTCAAATGGGTTCATCCGATTGTCGCGGGATCGGCGCGCGATTGACTCTGGCCAGACGCTCGCGCGGCGGACCACCTTTCATCTCCCTCCGCAACCGGGGAACGACAGCCGGAGCCGATGGCGCCAAGCGATGATGATCGCTGAAGTAGATTTTCGTCCCCGGACAATCCCGGTCGCACGAGAAATGCCCGACGCTCGGATCATTCCGAACACATGTCTGGCACGGTCTCACAGTCCCCGTCACCGTTGCGACACCGACCTGACGCAGACTTGCATTCATCGGCGCGTAACCTCGCTGCCATTCGTGTGAGGCGTCTGCCGGCACCGCGTGCACATTCCATACATTGTCTTGGAATGGGGGAACCGGGCATGAAATCAATCTCGTCATATTGGATGATCGGCGTGCTGCTGGCATTGTCGTTTGCTGCCGGCCCGGCGTTCGCCGGCGGATGCAATCTCGACCCGGTCAATGGCCGCATCAAGCATGTCGTCTATCTGCAATTCGACAACGTTCATCTCAGACGGGACAATCCGAACGTGCCGTCCGACCTCGAGCAGATTCCCAATCTGCTGAGCTTTCTCGTGGATGACGGCACGCTGCTGACCAACCACCACACGCCTCTCATCTCGCATACCTCGGTCGACATCGTGACGTCGCTCACCGGCGTCTATGGCGAGAAGTTCGGCTTCGGCGTCGGCAACAGCTTCGGCTATTTCTTCGATGGCGCGATCAAATTCGCCAGCTCCTTCACCTATTGGACCGACCAGCTGCTGGACGGCACCTACGAGATGATCGACCAGAACGGCAACAACGCGCCCGCGCCCTGGGTCCCCTTTACCCGCGCCGGCTGCGATGTCGGCGCATTCTCGATCGCCAATATCGAGTTCGAGAACATCACGAGCGACATAACCAATGTGTTCGGCGCGAGCTCGCCGCAGGCCAGCGAGGCCAGCACCAATCCCACCCTGGCCACCGCCGATTTCGAGGGCATCATCATCCATTGCGCGCAGGGCAGCGCGCTTTGCACGAAGGGCGCGCCGGACCTGCTGCCCCAGGAACCTGGCGGCTACAGCGGCTTCAACGCGCTCTACGGCAACGTCAATGTCGCGCCGGCGATCAATCACGGCGCGGCTTGCGTCAACGACCTCGACGGCAATCCGGTCGCCGACAGCCACGGCAATTGCGGCTTCCCCGGCTTCGACCCGCGGCCCGCGCAATCGCTCGGCTATGTCGCGACCATGCTCGAGGCCGGCGTGCAAGTCGTCTATTTCTACATAGAGGACGCACACGACAATGATCCCGGCCTCTCCGGCGTTCCGGCGTCGGTGGCTGGGACCTTCGGGCCCGGCGAGGCCGGGTATGTGACGCAGCTGCAGGCCTACAACAAGGCCTTCGGTGAGTTCTTCGCCCGGCTCGAGAAGGACGGCATCACCAAGGATAATACGCTGTTCATCATCACCGCGGACGAGAACGATCATTTCGTCGGCGGACCGCCCTCGCCGGCCAATTGCGATGGCGTCACAATCCCCTGCACCTATGCAAAGAAGGGCGAGATCGACGCGGATCTGAGCTTGTTGTTCAATACGGAGTTCAGCAACACCACGCCCTTCAGCGTCCACAGCGACGATGCGCCGACCTTCTACATCGACGGCAATCCGAGCCCGACCACGTCGGTCACGCGCACGCTCGAGCGTCAGGCCGGCCAGCTCGTCGGTTTCGATCCCGTCGTGGGGCCAAGCGGCAGCAACAACCTGGTGACGCAAGCGCTTGCCGATCCCGCGGAAGAGGCGTTGCTTCACATGATCTCCTTCGAAGCCAACCGCACGCCGAACTTCGTCCTGTTCGGCAATCCCGACTACTTCCTCTCCGCCTCGGGCAACACGACGCCGACCTGCACGCCCACCACGGGCAGCGGCCTTTACGCGAGCTGCTTCACCGAGGGCACCGGCTTCGCCTGGAACCACGGCGATTTCCAGAACCAGATCACCCATACCTGGCTCGGCATCGTCGGGCCGGGGGTGAAGGCACAGGGGCGCTTGGGCTCGTTCTTCACCGATCACACCGACATCCGTCCGACCCTCCTGCGACTGGTCGGCTTGACGGACGACTATGCGCATGACGGCCGCGTGATCGTCGAGGCGCTGGAAGAGGAAAGCCTGCCGCGGGCGCTGCGCGAGAATCTGGTCACGCTGTCGCTGCTCGGGCAGGCATACAAGCAAATCAACGCGCCGCGCGGCACGCTCGGACGCAGAACGCTCACCGGCATCTCGACCAGGGCGCTCAAGAGCAGCGATCCCGGCGACATAACCTACTTCAATCTCGAAGCGGAGATTGCCGAGCTCACCGCGCGGCGCAACGCGATCGCCGGACCGATGATCGACATGCTCGAGGGCGCCGCGTTTCAGAATCAGCCCATCGACGAGCCGCAGGCCCTAGCGCTGATCCTAAGGGCCGATGCCCTGCTCGATTCCGTGCCCGGCCCCAGCGCCTCCCCGCACGGGCAAGTCTCTGCCGGCCCACCCATGTAGCCGCGGCCGCTGAGCGCGAGGCGCGCCGGCCTCATCGCCTCGCGCGAGCTGCGCCTGCCGCTGACCCGCATCAACCCTGCGCTGACGGGCCAGCTCCACCGGCCGCTCTGCGACACGCGGGTGGCTTAGACCCTACGGCCGCGACCGTAGCGACCAAGGCGGACGCGGGGCCGCGCTGCGCCCATGTTCAGGGGCATCGCACCCCCATCGGAAACGCCGCCCCATGATTTCCGCGTTGCACGACCCCGCGCCCAAGCTCGATCCCCGCGAAGAGCATGTCCGCCTGCCGAGCCCCGATCCGGGCCTGTCGCTCTTCCTGCGCCATCTCGCGCCGCAAACGCCGAGCCGCAAGGTCGTGCTCTACGTTCACGGCGGCACCTTCCCTTCGGCGCTGTCGATCGCCCATCGCTTCGACGGGCACTCCTGGCGCGACGCGCTGTGCCGCGCCGGCTTCCACTGCTGGGGCCTCGATTTCCACGGCTTCGGCGCCTTCTCCGATCCCTATCCCGAGATGGCGGAGCCGGCAGACCGCTATCCGCCGCTGGGGCGCGCCGAGACGGCGAGCCGGCAGCTCGAGGCGGCGATCCGCTTCATCGCCGCGCGCCACGGCGTGACGCGGCTCTCGCTCATCGCGCATTCCTGGGGCAGCATCGTCGCGGGGCGCCTCGCCGGGCGCTGCCCGGAGCTGGTCGAGCGCCTCGTCTTCTTCGCGCCGATCGCCCGGCGCGCGCCCAGTGGCGAGCGCACGCGCCTGCCGGCCTGGCGGCTCATCTCGCTGCAGGACCAATGGGAGCGCTTCACCGCCGATGTGCCGGCGGGCGAGGCGCCGGTGCTGCTGGAGCGGCATTTCCGCGACTGGGGCGAAGCCTATCTCGGTGCCGATCCCATGAGCCGCACCCGCTCGCCGCCGGCGGTGCAGGTGCCGAGCGGCGCGTTCCAGGATATCTTCGACGCCTGGGCGGGCGAGCTTGCCTATGATCCCGCGCTCATCCGCGCGCCGGTGGCGATCATCCGCGGCGTGTGGGACAGTATGTGCGGCGACGAGGATGCACGCTGGCTGTTCGACGCCTTGACCGCGTCGGCGATGAAGCGTGATGTCAAGATCGGCCGGGCGACGCATCTCATGCATCTCGAGAGCGGCCGCCACGCGCTCTATCGCGAGGCCGAGACGTTTCTCTCTGAGACAGAGGAGTGATCCATGGCCATCGACCAAGCGGAAAAGGCACGGCGCTTCCAGGCGCTCCACCAGCGGCCCGGCGCCTTCGTCATCCCCAACCCGTGGGATGCCGGCTCGGCGCGCCTGCTCGAGCAGCTGGGCTTCGCGGCGCTGGCGACGACGAGCGCCGGCTTCGCCTTCTCGATCGGCCGCCCCGACGGGCCGGGCCCGACCTCGCGCGACGAGATGTTGGCGCATGCCCGCGCCATCGTCGCCGCCAGCGCGCTGCCGGTCTCGGCCGATCTCGAGAACTGCTTCGGCAATGCGCCGGACGTGGTCGCCGAGACCATCCGCCAGGCCGGCGCGGCGGGGCTGGTCGGCGGCTCCGTCGAGGACACCACCGGCGACGCGCGGCGGCCGATCCATGAGTTCAGCCTGGCGGTGGAGCGCGTCGCCGCCGCGGTCGCCGCCGCCCGCGCGCTGCCCTTCCCCTTCACCTTGACCGCGCGCGCCGAGAACTTCCTGCATGGGCGTCCCGATCTCGACGACACGATCAAGCGGCTGCAAGCCTTCGACAAGGCGGGCGCCGACGTGCTCTACGCGCCGGGCCTGCCCTCGCTCGAGGCGATCCGCGCCGTCTGCGCCGCGGTGACGAAGCCGGTCAATGTCATCGCCGGCATGCGGCTCTTCACCGTGGCGGAGCTGGAAGCGGCCGGCGTCAAGCGCGTCAGCGTCGGCTCGCTGTTGTCGCGCGCGGCGCTCGGCGAGTTCCTGCGCGCGGCGCGCGAGATTAGAGAGCACGGCACGTTCAGCTTTGCGCAAGACGCCGTGCCCTTCGCCGAGATCAACGCGATGATGGCGAAGCGCTGAGCCGGCGCCGGCCCCTCAGTTCAGCGTCCGCCGGCGCCTGAACTTGCCGAGATCGGCCTCGCTGAGGCGCACATCGACATGCGCCTCGTGCTCGTCGTCGCGCCGGCTCACCACCTCGCCATGGCTGTAGAGCCAGGCGATCGCGGCGCCGTCGCTGACGGGCACGTCGAGATGGACCAGGCGGCGGTCGCTCTCCAGCCGCCGGTCGAAGAGATCGACCAGCCGGTCGCAGCCTTCGCCGGTCGCCGCCGAGAGCGGCACCGCGTCGTGGTTGCGCTGCGCCTGGTTGCGCAGCACGGCGCGGCGCTCGGGATCGAGCAGGTCGATCTTGTTGAGCGCTTCGATCAGCCCGTGCTCCAGCGTCTCGCCGAGGCCGAGATCGCCGAGCACGCCGAGGACGTCGTCGCGCTGCGCCGCGCTGTCGGCATGATGGACGTCGCGCACATGCACCACGAGATCGGCCTCGGTGACCTCTTCGAGCGTGGCGCGGAAGGCGGCGACGAGATGGGTCGGGAGCTCCGAGACGAAGCCCACCGTGTCCGACAGGATGGCGTGGCGGCCCGAGGGCAGCGGCAGGCGGCGCATGGTCGGGTCGAGCGTGGCGAAGAGCTTGTCCTCGGCGATGACGGCGGCGCGCGTCAGCCGGTTGAACAGCGTCGATTTGCCGGCATAGGTGTAGCCGACCAGCGCCACCACCGGATACGGCACGCGCTTCCTCGCGCCGCGATGGAGCGCGCGGGTGCGCTTCACGTCTTCGAGCTCGCGCTTCAGCTTGGCGATGCGCTCGCCGATCAGCCGCCGGTCGATCTCGAGCTGGCTCTCGCCGGGGCCGCCGAGGAAGCCGAAGCCGCCGCGCTGGCGTTCCAGGTGCGTCCAGGATCGCACCAGCCGGCTGCGCTGGTAGTCGAGATGCGCCAGTTCCACCTGCAACGCGCCTTCACGCGTCACCGCGCGTTCGCCGAAGATGTCGAGAATGAGGCCGGTGCGGTCGATGACCTTGCATTTCCACTGGCGCTCGAGATTGCGCTGC
>JBKQTR010000477.1:0-10452 GCA_052143095.1 Allostellaceae bacterium | reverse complement strand
TCGCCGGATCATTGGCCGGCTTCCGAGGACCTGCGCGCGAATCCCATTGTCAGACGCGTTGACTTGCCGTGCTGATCGGCGGACCTTCTTCCGCTCGGCGGGAAACCGCTGCAGGACGCCTTCAACTTGTCCGGGCTTGCCGGCTCTCGGCCCAGCCGCTTCGCGCCTCTGGCAGTTTCACGCCAGAGACAGCTTTAGCTAGTCCGTTCCTGGCACCGAACCGCGTCATGCGCTCGCCCAGCCATCGCGGTACGCGGCCGCCATGCTGCGCATCGGCGGCTTGTGATCATGAACGGGGGCCTCGGGCGAGTATGGCAGGTCGCGCGGCACTCGCTCATTCGCGCTTTACGATGGCGCATCGGCCGGCTGGCCAGCTGCACGCAGGGGGTGGCTGCGGCACGCTCAGGCCGCGCCGCTCTACAGTAGGATATGGCCGAGCACTGAGAAAACCACTAGTGTGCAGGGGCCAACGGGACTCTCATCATGGACGTTGCATATATAACGGCCTTGTCGGCGCTTGCCGGTTCGGTCGTGGGCGGCCTGACAACGGGCATCACGACGTGGTTGAGCTCACGCAGTCAGGCGCGAGCGGGCCTCCTCACCGCGGAGCTGGTCCGTCGCCAGGACCTTTTCAGGGATTTCATCATCGCAGCGTCAAAGACCTACGGTGACGCGCTGGTGAGCAACGAGCCGAAGATTCAAGAACTCGTCGCTTTGTACGCGATGGTGAGCCGAATGCGCGTTTTGTGCGCGCCAGAGACTGTCGCCTGCGCCGACAAGGTGCTGCGCATGACGATTGACACCTATCTTGGGCCGAACAGAACCATTCCCGAAATGCGTGAATTGATGGCCAGTGGGGCGGCCGTCGATCCCCTGAGAGAATTCAGCGAGGTGGCGCGAGAAGAGATGGAAAATTTCACCCGTTTGTAAGGCGCTCGTCTGCGGTTGCCCGGAGCGGAGTTGGGGAACCTCGCCGCGCGCCAATTGCCGCGCGCGGTGCTCTCGGATCCGTCAGTTGCGACTATGACAAGTCGCTGCTTGGCCGCGCCTCTTGCGTGCGCTGATGCGGAAGCGTCGCTGACTCAGCTTGCCGGACGCTGCAGCGCGGCGTCACCGTCGTCTCCGCCGAGATTGTGACAGGAAGCGCTCATCGTCTTGGCATGTGAGCAGGAGTCTAGCAACAAAGCGGTGGCGGCCGATCTCGGCGTCGGAGCCCATACGGTCGGCAGGTGGCGCAACCGCTTCATCACCCATCGCCTGGAAGGTTTGTACGATGAGCTGCGCAGTGCCCGGCCGCGACCATCGAGGACGAGGCGATCGCAGGACTTCTTGCCAAGACGCTGGCCAGCAGGCCCAAGGCGGGCACGCACTGGAGCGTGCGCACCATGGCAACCGAGACGGGCCTGTCCAAGAGCACGGTCCATCGCTTCTTCCAGCTCTTCGGATTGCAGCCGCACCGGACCCGCAGCTTCAGACTCTCCACCGATCCCTTCTTCGTCGAGAAGCTGCGCGACGTGGTCGGCCTCTATCTCGATCCGCCCGACAAGGCCCTCGTCCTCTGTCTCGATGAGAAGAGCCAAGTGCAGGCGCTCGAGCGCACCCAGCCCATGCTTCCCATGGGCTTCGGCTACGTCGAAGGTGTCACTCACGACTACGAGCGCCACGGTACCACCACTCTTTTCGCCGCGCTTAACGTGCTCGACGGTTCCATTCTCGCCCAGTGCAAGCCCCGCTCGCTCTGCCACAGGATTTCGAACAGTGGGAGGATCAGCAGATCCTCGGCAACTGCTCACCGTTCAGCATGTCGATGATGCGCTGGACACCAAAGGGGCCGCGACACGAGACCTGTCCGGCCGGCCCTTCAACCACCTTGCCGATCGTGACTGCGGCGCTGGTCACCGCATGCCGCTGCAGCAGTGCAATCGCCCGGGGCGCATCCTCGGGCGTAACGAAGGCGATGAATCGGCCCTCATTAGCCACGTGCAGCGGATCGAGGCCAAGAAGTTCGCAGGCCGCAGTCACCTCCGCGCACGCCGGGATCGACCGTTCTTCGAGGGAGACCGAGAGTCTTGCCGCCTCTGCGACCTCGACCAGTGCGCTTGCTAGTCCGCCGCGGGTGAGGTCGCGCAGGCAATGAATGCCAATGCCGGCCTCGATCATATCGAGTACCGGGCCGGCCAGCGGCGCACAGTCGCTTTCGATCGCGATTTCGAATGCGAGGCCCTCGCGTGCCGTCATGACCGAGATCCCGTGGCGGCCGATATCGCCGCTGAGTACTACAATGTCGCCCGGGCGCACACTGTTGGGCTCGATCGCTGCCGGCGCAACGATCTGGCCCACTCCCGCGGTGTTGATGAACATGCCGTCGGCCTTGCCGCGATCGACGACTTTTGTGTCACCTGTGACGAGCCGAACACCAGCCCTCGCCGCGGCGTGACGCATCGACAGCGCGATCCGGCGTAAGGTCGCAACCGGGAGCCCCTCCTCCAGTATGAAGCCGACACTGAGATAGAGCGGCGAGGCTCCACACATGGCGAGGTCGTTGACGGTGCCGTTAACGGCGAGAGTGCCGATGTCGCCGCCGGGGAAGACGAGCGGCTTCACCACGTAGGAATCGGTGGTGAAAGCAATCGGTCCCTTAAGGTCGAGCACTGCTCCGTCGTGACGACGTTCGAGTATCGGCTCGTCAAAGGCAGGACGAATGATGGTATCGAGAAGCCGCCCCATCGCGCGCCCGCCGCCGCCATGGGCAAGTTGGATGATCTCTCCGTCCGCGGCTGGTAGTGGGCAGGACATCGCGAAGTCGTTGCCGCTCATCATCGACCGCCCCCCACCGAGCCGTTCGTCCGGCGATAGCGGTAATACGCCGCGCAGGCGCCCTCCCCGGAAACCATCGTGACGCCTAGCGGCCGCTCAGGCGTGCATCGCGTGCCGAAAGCAGGGCACTCCGCGGGTCTGCGTTCCCCGCGCAATACGAGACCGCTGATGCATTCCGCTTCCTGTTCGGCTGCCGTCTCCACTCTCCCAAACCTGATCTCTGCGTCGTAGTCGAGGTAGGCGTCGGAAAGCCCCAGACCGCTCTGCGCAATCTCACCGATACCGCGCCAGCGGCGCGGGACGATTTGGAACACCTCGCGGATGATCTCTTGCGCCGGGCGGTTTCCTTCCCGGCGAACCGATCGGCTGTACTGGTTCTCAACCTCGCCGCGACCTTGCTCGAGCTGAAGGACGCACATATAGACGCCTTCCAGAATATCGAGAGGCTCGAAACCGGTGACGACGATCGGTACGCGATAGCGCGCCGCGATCGGCTCGTATTCCTCATAGCCCATGACGGTGCAGACATGGCCTGCGGCAAGAAAGCCCTGTACCCGGTTGGTCGGCGCATCGAGCAGCGCGCGCATTGCCGGCGGCACAAGCACATGCGAGACCAGCATCGTAAAGTTCCGTATTCCCTCTTGGCGGGCGCGGTACACCGCCATGGCGTTGGCCGGAGCCGTGGTCTCGAAGCCAACGGCGAAGAAGACGACCTGGCGATGGGGCGCGGCGCGCGCGACCGCGAGCGCATCGAGAGGCGAATAGACGAACCGGACATCGCCACCTCTTGCCCGGGCGCCGAGAAGATCGCTCTCGGTGCCCGGCACGCGCAGCATGTCGCCGAACGTGCAGAGGGTCACCTCGGGCCGGGAGGCGATCTCGATCGCTTTGTCGATATACTCGACAGGCGTCACGCAGACTGGGCAACCGGGTCCGTGCACCAAACTGACATCAGCCGGCAATAATCGATCAATGCCGAACCGGACGATCGCATGGGTCTGGCCGCCGCAGACCTCCATCAAGGTCCACGGACGCGTCACGCTGCGCGAGATGGCCTTGGCAAAGCCATGCGCGGCGGCGGGATCGCGGTATTCGTCACGGAACTTCATGCGAAACCCTCCCGAGCGCGGACCGTTTCAGCGTCCAGCAGCTCGCCCATCTCGCGCAGATGCTCGAAGACCTGTAAGGCTTCCCTCTCGTCGATTACGGTGAGGGCAAAACCGACATGCACGAGCACGTAGTCGCCGATCCGTGCCTCAGGCACGAAGGCGAGATTGATCTCCTTGACGATGCCGCCGAAATCCACGCGACCGACCCGCGCCAGCGGATCCTCTCCCGCCACGCTCAGAAGCCGTCCTGGAACCGCTAAGCACAATTCGCCTCTCCCGACTTTTCCAGCCATGCGGCCCACGCCGCCTGGCCGAGCGCCAGTCCGCCGTCATTGGGCGGAACACGCCGGTGCCAGACGGCTTCGAGACCCGCCGCACGCAATGCGGCAACCGCGGCCTCCGTCAGGCGGGCGTTCTGGAAGCAGCCCCCCGTCAATGCCACGATCCGTTCGCCTGCGCGCACCGCGACGTCGGCGATCGCCGTTGCGAGACCATTATGGAAAGCTTCCGAGATTTGCGCAGACGTCACGCCGGCCCGCAAATCGGCAAGAGCCGCGCCTAGCGCCGGCGCCCAATCCACGATCAAAATCTTGCTGTCATCGTCCTTTCGCAGCGATAGAGGGTATCGTCGACCGGTTGCACGCTCGTCAACGGCCCCTTCCAGTTCGATCGCTGCCTGACCCTCGTACGCGCATGTCTGGCGAAGGCCGGCGAGAGCGGCAAAACCGTCGAAGAGGCGGCCGGCACTGGAGGTGACGGGCGCATTGAGCCCGCGCACGAGCATCTGCCTCATGACGTCCAGTTCGGTCGGGCTGAGCCCGGAAATTGGGGCAAGCTGGGTCATCTCGAAGGCTCGCTCGCCGTACGCCTCATAGAGGAGGCCGAGAGCGGTCCGGCGCGGCTCGCGAATTGCCCTATCACCGCCGGGGAGCCGGAACGGCCGGAGTTTGGCAAAGCGGCGCCAGCCGCCAGCCGCGACCAGCAAGAACTCCCCGCCCCAGACCGTCCCGTCCGGACCGTAGCCGGTGCCGTCCCAAGCGACACCGAGCACCGGTGGCTGGATCCCATGCTCGGCCATGCAAGCGGTGACGTGGGCGAGGTGATGTTGGACCACGAGCACTGGAAGCCCCGATGCCTCTGCAGCGCGGGTCGAAGCGTAATCCGGATGTAGATCACGGACGGCAAGAACCGGCGGCTCCGCATGCAGCTGCACCAAATCCTTGGCTGCTCGGGCGTGGGCCGCGCGCGCCTCGATCGTCTCGAGATCGCCGATATGCTGGCTCAGAACCGCACCACCTGCGTGCGTCAGCGCGACAGTGCTCTTCAGGTGGCCGCCCATGGCGAGAATCCCGGACCGCACACCCTTCAGCGTGATCGGCGCTGGCACGTAACCTCGTGCCCTCCGCAACAGGAGCTCCCGTCCGCACACCACACGCGCCACCGAATCGTCCACGGGCCGGACGATCGGCCGATCGTGGACAATGAACACGTCTGCAATCCGGCCCAGCCGTTCCAGTGCTTCTCTCTCGTCCGAGACGATCGGCTCATCGCTCATGTTGCCGCTGGTGGCGACCACCGGGAAACCGAGTTCCCGCATCAGCAGATGGTGCAGCGGCGCGTAGGGCAGCAAAGCCCCGAGCCAGGGATTGCCTGGCGCCACCGCGGCGGCAAGGGGCCCGCCCGTCCGCCGCAAGAGGACAATGGGCCGTGCCGGCGCGATCAGCAACGCTTCCTCGGCCGGCATGATACGGCAACTCGCCGCGACATCGGCCAAAGAGGGGAACATGACCGCGAAAGGCTTCTCCGCGCGTCGCTTGCGCGCGCGCAGAAGACGCACGGCCGCTTCGTCGCGCGCGTCGACGACGAGGTGAAAGCCGCCGATTCCCTTCACCGCAACGATCGACCCGGCGCGCAATGCCGCCGCCGCAGCAATCAGCACGTCGTTACCGTGGCAAAGCGCCGTTCCGGACGCGTTCCACAGCGCAATACGCGGGCCGCAGTCGGCGCATGCATTGGGCTCGGCGTGAAAACGCCGGTCGGCCGGATTGTCGTATTCCGCGCGGCAGACCGGACACATTGCAAAGCGCCGCATCGAGGTCAGTGCCCGATCGTAAGGGATGTCTTCGATGATGCTGTAGCGCGGCCCACAATGCGTACAGTTGATGAAAGGGTAACGGTAGCGCCGGTCCGTGGGATCGAACAGCTCGGCGAGGCAATCGGTGCAGGTCGCAAAGTCTGGCAGCACCTGGACCGTACACGCGCCGGCCGCATCGCTCGCCCTGATCTCAAACCCATCGTCCCAACGCGCTGTGATCGCGCACGTCTCGACGGAATCGACCGTAGCGTTGGCCGGCGGGCCTTCGCGAATGTTCCGCACCAACCCAGCAATGCGCTCGGGATCGCCCTCGGCCTCGACCACAACCCCTGCGCTCGAATTGATGACCCACCCCGCGAGCCCGAGCGCCGTCGCCTGGCGGTGGACAAAGGGCCGAAACCCGACACCCTGCACGGCACCGCGCACGAGGATGCGCAACCGCACTCTCTCGATCGTCTCGCCATCGTTCAAACGAGCGGGCATCGACAAGTGGCTCGGTTTCACCTCATCGGCGCTGCGCGGACCGCTAGCTCAGCGGGCCTGACGGACCGTTGATGTTCCAAAACTGCTACCGCTTTCGCCGCTCTCGCGTGAACTTTAAGATGCTCTATCATCTTTCAAATGCAAGCGCCGATCATCGCCACTCAGACCGATTGGAGCAACTCGACGCAATTCTCAGCAGCCTCAGACAAGCAGTACTCGATACTCCTCCAATATTCTACCGGGACGCGGCTCGACCACCACGGGAGGAGGGGTAATGTATGCATTCGACCCTGTGGGTTTGCCAGCGCGGCAAGGGGATGCACGCCGTCCCGCGATCCGGCGACCATGTCGTTAGTGTCTCATCCGACGCGCGTCCTAAGAGCACGATGCACGAGCTGGCGCTAAGCCAAAGCATTGTCGACCTCGTGGTCGAATGCGCTCGCCAGGAGCGCGTGCATGCGGTCACCCGGGTCGTGGTTGAGATCGGGATTGCCGCAGGCGTCGAACCGGACGCGTTACGATTTTGCTTCGACATCGTCGCCGCCGACACCTTAGCACAAGGTGCGGAATTGGCGATCGAGTCAATTACATTGCGAGCCCGTTGCCGAAATTGCGCGTGCGAATTCGAGCCGGCGAGACTGGCTTCATGTTGTCCGTACTGCGGATCCTACGCCTCGCTTCTATTGAGAGGACGCGAGTTCCGCGTCAAGTCCTTCGATGGCGAGTAACGCCAAGAGAGCCGCAGACACGCGACGCTCGAGAGCGCTTAGAGGGAGAAGGCCATGGCCAAGACGATGAGACCGCCGACCGCGTACGCATTCCGCGAGCCTCTGAAAATCGGGGACCCGACCGGCACTTTCGGACTGGCCGACATCCTGAACTTCATGATCAAGTCGCGCTGCAAGCAAACTCTCACGATATGTGCTGGACTCGCGATTGCAATCATGGATACGGCACCTTCCCGGGCGATTGACTACCAGCCATTCGACTTCGTTCCGGCAACTCCCGATACGATCATGTTGATGAGCTACTATGAATTCGCCACGCGAGACCAGTTTAACAATACGATCACTGGAACCTCAAAAAACAGTGGTCTCGACAGCCAGATTGGGATCTTTCGTCCCCTCTATTACAATCAAGTTTTCGATTATCCTTACCTTCTCGAGTTCCTGCTGCCGTTCGGTGCTGAATACGACGGCAAGATCAATGGCACCCGCTTAGACGATGCTTCTGGGGTATCAGACCCGATTCTCTCAGGGACGTTTTGGCCCATCAGTCGACCGGCGCCGAAGACCTGGTTTTCGATCTCGGACTGGGTTTCGGTACCTATTGGAACCTATGACAAACAAAGACCACTAAACCTTGGGAACAACCGCTGGCAGAATGATGTCCAGCTCGATCTCACCCAGGGCCTTCACGGCCCTCTCGAGAAATTTACGTTCGACGTCGCGGCTGACTGGATCTACTACGGCAACAATCCAGATGCCGGCACGGGCCACCAGACACTCAGCCAAGATAATACGTATAATGTTTATACGTGGATTAGCTATGATATATCGGACATGACGCGGCGCGCGATGCCCACGTTGGGAAACGGGTCTATCTCGGTCGGCTACGCGGGAACTTTTGGTGGCGCTCAGAAACTCAACGGTGTTCGCACGGGCGCGAAGACCGAGGAGAATCAGATCAGGCTCACCTATGAGCAGTTTGTTGCGCCCACGTGGCAGGCTTTGCTTTCCCTCAACCACGATGTTTCCGTGTCCGGCCAATTCAATCAAGATTTCGGTCTGCTCTTTCGTCTAACGAAGGTATTCTAGCCATGGCTAACAACGAGGCTAGGTGTCGCACACCGGAACCGAGCGAGGTCAGGGTCGAGAAGCTGAAATATTCGAAACTTGCCATCTGGTCGTTACCCAACGGCGGTGCGAAGATCTTCCCGTCGATTAGGTTCGCGACCGCATAGATCGCCATACAGGCGATGCCGATCAGCAGATACCCGACGAGAGCCTGCGCGATCACGTCGAGTGTGATGTCGGCTGCCCGGTCGACCTCGCGACGAATGATCGCGAACATCAGACACATGACGACAAAGCCCAAAGCCTGCGAGGCGATGCGATAGCCGCGCAGGCCCCACGCCAGACTAGGGATTTCCGCGCAGACCCAGAGCGCCGCGAGGATCAGCACGCACTGCACCAGCCGCCGCTGCCGCCGTGCGGAGGCCGCTGCTGCACACCCCCCGGCATGACCATCGGCCCGAATATCAGGCGCGTGTCCACCACCGCTCCGCGACGGGCAGTGTCAGCATGATGATGAACGTCCAGACGAGGATCAGCGGCCAACGCTGTCGGATGATTACGCGGCCGAGAAATTGCCCCGCCATGCTTTATCGTGTCAGGCCCCGCGCCCCGCGTCCGTGGTCAGTGGCCGACCTCGCTGTTCGACAAGGCTGGTGTCGAGGCGATAAGCGCCCGGACAAAGGCCCGGCTCGCCGCCAGAGTACCAGCCCGCCAAGGCCTCTCCGCCCTGCCGGTTCATCACAAAATAGAGGCTGATCCAAAGACGGCGAAGGCCTCATGGACGAAGTGGCATAAGGTTGGTCGTGCGGATCACGGAAGACTTCGTCGGTATTCCCTTGGCGACCGCCCCACCACGTTGCGGAAGGAGACCGAGAACGAGCTGGTGTCGGCGAATCCGACCTGGTGCGCTATCTCGGTAACCGATAGGCCCGGTTGGACCAATAAGTTCTTCGCCCAATCGATCCGGCGGCTCATATGATAACGTCGAAGTGGCATCCCGAACGTCTTCTTGAACGATCGGGAGAAGTGGCATGGGCTCAACCGTGCCATTTCGGCGAGTTTTGGCAGGGAAATCTGGTCGGCGAGGTTCTCCTCGAGGTACCGGGCGACGACCCGCCGCTGCCAGCTGGCGAGACCACCTTGCACTGCCGGAGCGACCGGCCTCGGTCCACTGCCAAGTCGGAATAGCTCGTAGGCGAGGACCACACCCAGCGCTCCGGCGTAACGTTCGTTGCCTGATGGGCCGGTCTCGATCAGCTCTGCGAGCCTCAGCGCCGCCTCCCACAGGAAAGGACTGTCAAAGAATAGCCGCGGCAGGAACCGGGCGGCCGCGAAGCTCTCCTCTACATCCATCAGTGGTCCCAGCGGATCGATGTAGAGGTATGTGGCCTGAAACGGCCCGCTTAGGGCGTACCACTCGTGAAATCTGCTATCCGCCGGCACAAAGGTCAGCCTACCTCTGAGATCATGGAGCGTCGATCGTGGGAGATCTTTGAGGGTGCTGTCACCCTTACGTCTCGCCGCGTGCTGATATGCAATCAACAGGTGATATGGTCCACAATAATGGCACTCGAAGATTTCATGACTTGTGACCTGGACGACCTCTCCGCTCAAACCACGCCATGCGGCGGTCTGACGCTTGGCTAGGGCTGCAGGACGGAAATTGATGCCGGGGAATGCCGTGCCGGGGGCGGGTGGCTTGCTGCTACGTCGCACTTGTTCAGCCGAGCCGTCTCCGGTGCCAGGGGTGGGGCCGAAAGCGAGAAAAGGAGCGGCTCCTTTTCCGGGGCCAAGTGTGGTTGCGCTCGGGGCTGGGCCATTCATCGCCGCGGTCGCTTGCGCATTGCGGTCTCCCTTCGAGGAAGCATTTCAACGCCCATTAGATCCCGAGATATCGAGCGCGAGCATGCCTCAGCGCGTCACGTTTGACCGTGCGTGCCGGCCCGCAACTCCATCGGCGCTCCCACCGGCGGCAGAAGGGCAGAATGTCTGATCTATCCGTTTTGGTACTCGGGGCCGACACGATAGCGAACCGGCGGAACTCCGAACCGATCCTTGAACAGCCGGCTGAAATGCGACGTGCTGCTGAAGCCGTATGAGAAGCAGATTTCGGTTATCGAGCGATGCACCTGGCTCGGCTCTCGGAGCGCGT